>CALJFB010000009.1 GCA_938073895.1 uncultured Flavobacteriaceae bacterium | reverse complement strand
AAAAAAAACCGAAGCTTTCGCTTCGGTTTTTTAATATATAAAACAATCTAATTGTTATTTGTTTTCTTGAGATTCTACAAAAGCATCCATAACTTGATCGCTTACGCCCATATTACTAAATCCTCCATCGTTATAAAGGTTTTGTAAAGTAACACGCTTAGTTAAATCACTAAATAATGTTAATGTGTAGTTAGCACAGTCTAAAGCTGTAGCGTTTCCTAAAGGAGACATTTTATCTGCATAAGCAATAAAACCATCAAATCCTTTAACACCTTGACCTGCAGTAGTTGGTGTTGGCGACTGAGAAATTGTATTTACTCTAACGTTTTTATCTCTTCCAAAAAAGAAACCAAAACTACGTGCAATACTTTCTAAATAAGCTTTATTGTCGGCCATATCGTTATAGTCTGGAAAAACACGTTGTGCAGCCATATAAGATAATGCTACAATACTTCCCCATTCGTTCATTGCATCGTTTTTATATAACGTTTGCATAACTTTATGAAAAGACATTGCAGAAACATCTGTTCCTTTTTGAGTCCAATCGTAATTTTGATCTGTGTAAGCGCGACCTTTTCTTACGTTTACAGACATTCCAATAGAATGTAAAACAAAATCAATTTTACCTCCTAAAATCTCCATAGATTTAGTAACTAAATTTTCTAAATCTTCAATAGAAGTTGCATCAGCTGGAATTATTTGAGATCCAGTTTTCTTTGCTAACTCGTCTATTTGTCCCATTCTCATTGCAATTGGTGCATTTGTTAAAACAAATTCTCCACCTTCTTCGTGAACACGTTCTGCAGTTTTCCAAGCGATTGAATTTGGGTCTAATGCACCAAAAATAATTCCTTTTTTTCCTTTTAATAAGTTATAAGACATAATATATATTTTAGTTTGTTTGGTCTTTTTTTAATTGAATTACAAATATAGTATTAAAAAGATAATAGTAAAGAAAAACTATTGTAATAACTGCTTTGCGTGTGCAATTGCAGAATCGTGTAGTTCTGTTCCACCAAGCATTAATGCTATTTCGTTAACACGTTCTTCCGGATTTAAAGCTACTAAATTAGTTAATGTAGTATCGTTTACGGTTTCTTTATATACTTTATAATGTAGCACACCTTTTGAGGCAATTTGTGGTAAATGCGTAATACTAAACACTTGCATATTTATGCTCATTTTAGACATAATATCGCCCATTTTATGAGCAATTTCTCCAGAAACTCCAGTATCAATCTCATCAAACATAATGGTTGGCAATTTAATATACTGAGATAAAATGGCTTTTATAGATAGCATAATTCTACTTAATTCTCCACCAGAAGCTGCTTTTTTAAGCTCGTTATAATCCATTCCTTTGTTAGCTGAAAATAGAAAAGATAAATAGTCTGTTCCATTTTGGTGAAATGACTCGCTTTCTTTAACCGAAATATTAAACGTTGCATTTGGCATTCCTAAATCGGATAACAAACGTTCTAATTTTTGTGTTAAAATAGGAATAGCCACTTCTCTACTTGTTCTAATCTCTAAACCTTTTGCTTTTAAAGATTTTGAAGCTTTGTTAATATTAGCTTCGCAAGTTGAAATTGCGCTATCTAAACCTTCTGTAGTTATTACTTTTTGGTCTAATTGGTCTCTTAGAACAATTAATTCTTCAACGGAATTAACCACGTGTTTTTGAAACAAATTATTTAAAACAGTTAGTTGATTATTTACAATTTCTAAACGTTCTGGACTTGCTTCTAAATTATCTTTTAAAGTTTCTAAGTCCGAAACTACATCGTCAAATTCTAAAAAGATACTTTCCACACGATCCGATATTGGTCCGTATTTTTGAGACAACACACTTAATTTAGATACAATAGTTTTTAATTGCACTAGGTTGGATTGAATTCCTAAATTATCGTCTAAAATTAGAGCATCAACTTCTTGCGCTTTTTCCAGAATAGCTTCAACATTATTTAAGGTTTCGTATTCTGCTTCTAAGTCTTCAATATTGCATTTTTCTAATGTAGCATCGTTTAGTTCATTTAAAAGAAATAAGTTATAATCGTAAGCTTTTATAGCTTCAGCTTGCTCTAATTGAAGTGTTTTTAATTCCTTTTTTAGAACTTTATATTGTTTTAATTCTGATGTATATTCTGCTCGTATTTTATCATTCTTGGCTAAAGCATCTATTATTTGAAACTGAAACTTTTCGTCTATAACTTGGCGTGTTTCGTTTTGAGAATGAATATCTATTAAATGCTTTCCTAATTCTTGTAAGCTTGATAAATTTACGGGAGAATCATTAACAAAGGCTCTACTTTTACCAGATGGTAAAATTTCTCTTCTAATAATAGTTTGAGGTTCGTAATCTAAGTCTTCAGCTTTAAAAAAAGGTTTCAACTTATATTTTTCAATATTAAAAGTGGCTTCAATAATACATTTCTCTTCTTTAGATCTTAAACTCGATAAATCGGCTCTTTTTCCTAAAATAAGAGATAATCCGCCTAATAAAATAGATTTACCTGCACCGGTTTCACCAGTAATAGTTGTAAAACCAGAGGAAAAATCCACATTAAGCGCTTCAATTAAAGCATAGTTTTTAATTGTTAAAGCTTGTAGCATTAAAATACTTAGGTATTAAGTTAAAATTGTAAGTTACGCCATTTTGCAGAATACATTGGCGCTATTCGGTTTAAAACTGTCAATAATTTATCGACATCTACAGAAGGTCCACTTGAAAAAACCTGCTCAATTTCGTCTGCTTTTGTATCAAAAAACACACGTGTAACATAAGCGTTTGGTCTTTTATTAGCGATGTTATTAAATAGTGTTAAAGCATTTACTAATTGAGCTTTACCTTCTTTTATGTTTTCATTCATTATATCTAATCCTAACCTATGATAGTTATAAAGTATAGTTCTATAATCTGAAAATACCGGAGATAATAAATCGTCTATTAATTTAAAACGACTTTGTAAGCCATCTGATAATTTCCAACCCGAATAATTTTCTTGTTGCGAATAATTAACTATTTGTTGGGCTTGTTTAAAATAGTCGTTTCCGCCTTCTGGAGAAAAAGAATCTGCATCTAAACCTAAAACCATATATATATGAAATGCCATTACAGACACTAAATTATTTTGGTATTGGTTTGGTGTAAATTGCATAACTTGGAATTCTGTGTATTCGAAACTAAAATCTTTGTCGTTCATATTATACAAAGAAGATGTATACGAAGATCCAAAAATTGGTCTTGAAGATTGTACTTGAATGCTTCCGCTAAAAAAAGTGTTAGAATATTCTGTAATATTTATTACAAAATTACAATTAATACGTTCTTGGGGTTTTATGTCTTTATTAGACCAATTTGAGTTGTTTACAAACTCGTTTAGTTGCTTTTCTAAAGTTTTAAAAACTTGGATATTCTCGTCTCCTGTTAATTGAGCATTAACAATTACTTTAGCATTTAAATCTTGGCAAAAACCAGTTATAGATACTAAAAGTAAAAGAATTAAAATGAAGTAATTACGCATATCTAACTATAATTTCGTTAATAATATCTTTAGCAACTTCGGTTTTAGATTTTAAAGGAAACTCTTGAATTGAATCCTGCTTGTCTATTAAAGTTACCTTATTAGTAGCTGTTTTAAAACCTGCGCCTTTGTCGTTTAACGAATTTAAAACAATTAAATCTAAATTCTTACGTATAAGTTTAGATTTTGCATGCTCTATTTCGTTATTAGTTTCTAAAGCGAAACCCACTAAAAACTGATGCGTTTTAATAGCGCCTAATGAGGCTAAGATATCTTTTGTTTTTTCTAACTCTAAAGTTAACGTACTTTCTTTCTTCTTTATTTTATTAACGGCTACTTTTTTTGGTCTATAATCTGCAACTGCTGCTGCTGCTATACCAATATCTATAGACTTGAAATGCTCGTGGCATGCAACATACATATCTTCTGCACTAATAACAGGAATTACTGTAATAAGATTATTAGTAAGAGATAAATTGGTTGGTCCAGTAACTAATATAACTTGAGCACCTAAATTAGCTGCTGCTTTAGCCAACTCAAAGCCCATTTTACCGCTAGAATGGTTTCCAATAAAACGTACAGGATCTAAAGCTTCGTAAGTTGGTCCTGCTGTAATTAGTACTTTTTTATCTTTTAAAGGTAGCTGACTTAAAATATCTGATGTTATAAAGGTAACAATCTCATTTGGTTCTGCCATACGACCTTGACCTACTAAACCACTTGCTAATTCGCCAGATGTTGCAGGAATAATTATATTCCCAAAAGATTTTAATTTTGCAAATGTATTTACTGTACTTTGGTGTATGTACATGTCTAAATCCATTGCTGGAGCAACATATACAGGACATTTGGCAGAAAGATATGTTGCTAATAATAAATTATCGCAAGTTCCGTTAGCCATTTTAGACATTGTATTTGCTGTTGCAGGCGCAATTACAAAATAGTCTGCCCAAAGACCAAGTTCTACGTGATTATTCCAAAGTTCGTTGTCGTTATCCTTTTCGTAGAAATGAGATTCTACAGGATTTTTTGATAGTGTAGATAATGTTAAAGGTGTAACAAAATCTTTAGAAGCAGGCGTCATTACCACTTTTACGGATGCGCCTGCTTTTATAAATTCTCTAACTAAAGATGCCGATTTATAAGCAGCAATACCAGCGGTAACGCCAAGTAATATATTTTTGCCACTTAGTATAGACATAGTTTTAGTCTTGAGTTTTGTCTTCAGTATTTCTGTGGTATATTTTACTGTCTAACCATTCTTGTACAGCTAATGCGTGTGCTTTAGGTAGTTTTTCATAAAACTTAGAAACCTCTATTTGTTCTTTGTTTTCAAAAACTTCTTCTAAGCTATCATTATATGTAGCAAACTCTTCTAATTTCTCAATTAATTCTTTTTTAATTTCAGAATTAATTTGCTCACTACGTTTAGCAATTACAGAAATAGCCTCATAGATATTTTGTGTTGGTGCATCTACTTTGTTTCTATCGTAAGTAATTGTTGATAATGGTGCGTCGATTTTCTTTAAATCCATAGTGTTATACTTTTGCTACTTAATTATTATTTTGTTTCGCCTTCTTCTACTTTATTTTCTGAAACTTCTTGATTAGAATCTTCTAAAAAACGTGAATTAGGAAAGGTATTCTTTAAAATATCTAAAAACTCTTTAGCTTCTTTTGTGCGTTCTTCTTTTTTCCATGGAACACTTTTATCTGCTAACTCTTTTGCTGTTGCATATCTAATATACATAACTTCTTCTTTAAAAGTAGATCCTGGAAATTCGGATAAAAAGTTATTACAAGATGTTAAACACGCACTAAATGTTCCCATTGCTGGCGCAATACGACCATATTGCTTAGCAATTTCAAAAGCTTTTTTCTCTAATTTATAATCTAATTCTTTTACCATTGTATTTACTTCTGGTAAGTATTTAGAATCTGGATATATATTTGCAAATAATTGTAATTTCTCTAAAGCTTCGTAAGTTTCTTCTTGATTTTTAGAATAAACTGGCGATAATTTGTAATAAGCTAAAGCACTTTTGTAAGCTGCTTCTTCTACTTTTTCACTTTTAGGATAAGCTGTAACAAAACGGCTATATTGGTAACCTGCAGAATAAAAATCTTCCGTTTGATAAAACGTATCGGCATACAAAAACATTAATTTTTCTGCTTGAGGCTTTCCTCTGTAGTTAGGAACTATTTGTTGAAAAAGTCTATTTGCTTTATTGTATTTGCCAGCTTCGTACATTTTAACACCAACCGAGAATTTGTCTGAAATTTCTTCAGATTTAAGCGCTTTTTGGTATTCGCTACAAGAACTTAACGTTATAAATAGGAATAAGATGTAAAATAAGTGTTTCATATAAAATTTACAGGTTGCAAAAGTAAGTTAATATAATCGATTTAAAAAATATATTTTATACGCTAAACTATAACAATGTGCTTTGTTATATGTGCGATTAAGTATTATTTAACGTTTTATGGGTTAATAGTTTTTTAAAAACGTACTAATCTTATTTTTTAATTCAGGAGTAGCTTCTACTAAAGGTAATCTTACCTCTGCTTTACATAAGTTTAAGATTTCTAAAACTGCTTTTATTCCTGAAGGATTATTCTCTTGGAAAATTAAGTTTATAATTTCCATTAATTTATAATGCAATTTGTAAGCTTCTGTTACTTCGCCTTCTAATCCTAATTGAATCATGGCACAAAAATCTTTAGTCATTGCTTGACCAATTACAGATATTACGCCTGCTCCACCAGCTAAAGTTACACCTAAAGCTAAATCGTCGTCGCCAGAAATAACAGCAAAATCTGCTGGTTTATTTTTTAACAACTCATAATACTGTGCCATATTATTTGCAGCTTCTTTTACGGCAACTATATTTTTAAACTCTTTAGCTAAACGCAAAGTAGTATAAGCGTCCATATTCTTAGCCGTTCTTCCGGGCACATTATATAAAATAATATCTACAGGGCAAATCTTAGAAATAGCCTTAAAATGTTGATAAAAGCCTTCTTGTGTTGGCTTACTATAATATGGTGCTACGGATAAAATTCCAGATAAACCTGTAAAATCCGTGGCTTTAATTTCGTTAATTAATTTTAGTGTATCGTTTCCTCCAATTCCAAGAACTAAAGGCACTCTATTGTTTACTACTTTAATAATAAACTTAGTAATTTGCTTTTTCTCGTCTGCAGAAACAGTAGTACTTTCTCCGGTTGTACCAGAAATTACAATATAATTTACGCCATTTTCTATATTAAAATCTACAATATTTTTTAAAGCGTCAAAATCTATAGATTTATCTGTTTTAAAAGGCGTAACTATTGCTATTCCTGTTCCTAAAAATGGTGTAGACATCATTATAACTTATTTAAAATGGTTAAATATTTTTTTAATTCTGAAGTAAAAACATTTACTTCAAATGGTGTTGTTGTTACTATTAAATCGTTTAAATAGTCGTTACTACAAGTGGTAGACACTTTAAATCTTGCTTTACTAAACGCATTTATAGCATTTAAATAAATAGAATCTGTTTGGGTTAAAGTAATTAAAACATCAAATTCTGTTTGACAGAATTTCTTTAATTTTGGCAATTTTAAAACAGCGCTCCAACCAATATTTTTAGGTGAAATTAATCCTAATTCAATATTTGTTTTTTTTCTAATTTTGGTATAATATAACACACCTAGATTATTGGCATTAAAAACTTTACAAACAGCAACTAATTCTTTGTCTGTAATAGAAACCTCATCACTATTAATTAAAAAACCAATTGTTTTAAACTTTGAGTTTCCATCTAATAATTGTCGGGAATTATTATGCTTACTGATAGCTTTTAGTATAGACTTTTCTTTTAAACCTTTAAAAAACATTTACATATTTAAATTAAACTTCAAAATAGAATGCGCTCATTTTTTTAAACGAATAAATAATTCTAAATTGCTGTTATACAAATGTAGGAAATCTTTCTACATATTTTGCCTATTTTTAAATAATGAAAACAATTTTATTACCATTTGCATTAATTGCTGTGATGTTTACATCTTGTAAAAAAAACACCTTTAATTTAGTAGAAAAACAGAGCAAAACAACGCCTGTTGATACAACTATAACTTCAGATAAAGTTATAGATAATTTTATTGCACCTTTTAGAACTCATCTAAACAAAACTTTAGATAGTACTTTAGCTTACGCTCCAGAAACGTATAATAAAAAAGATTATGGAATTAACAGAGCTCTAAACACAGCTATTGGTAATTTTATGGCTGATGTGGTTTACAAACAAGCCCAACCTATTTTTAAATCTAGAACAAAATTAGACATTGATGCTGTTTTATTAAATCATGGCGGAATTAGATCTGTAATTTCTAAAGGGCCAATTTCTGCAAGAACAGCTTACCAAGTTATGCCTTTTGAAAACAGTATTGTTATTGCTAAGCTTAAAAAACCAGAAATGGATAGTTTACTTAATTACCTAGCAACAGAAAGAAAAGCTCATCCAATTTCTAACATGAATTTAATTTTAAATAAAGATTATTCTATTAAAGAATTAAACATTAACCATAAACCGATAGAAAATAGAGCATATTATGTTGCTACCAGCGACTATTTAGCAACTGGCGGAGATAGAATGAACTTTTTTAAAGCGGCAGACACTATTTATAATATAAATTATAAGATTAGAAATTCGCTAATCGATTATTTTAACAAAGTAGATACTATTAGACCTAAAATTGATAACAGATTTATTAAACTAAATTAATTATGAAACGTAGACAATTTATAAAAAAATCTGCAGTAGCGTCTTCTCTATTAACTTTTGGAAGTTTTGGTTTACAATCTTGTGCACATAGCATTTCTAATAAAAAAATAACCATATTACATACCAACGATGTACACAGCCATATTGATGCTTTTCCTGCAGACGATGGAAAATATCCAAATCTTGGTGGTTTTGCAAGACGTGCTACTTTAATAGAACAAATCAGAAAAGAAAATCCAAACACATTACTCTTAGATGCTGGCGATATTTTTCAAGGCACACCATATTTTAACTATTATGGTGGCGAATTAGAGTTTAAATTAATGAGCAAGCTTAAATATGATGCTATTACAATAGGAAATCATGATTTTGACAATGGTATAGATGGATTATATACGCAATTACCGCATGCTAAATTCGATTTTTTATCTGCTAACTATAATTTTAAGAATACTATAATGGATGGAAAAACGCTTCCACATAAAGTATTTACAAAAAGTGGTTTAAAAATAGGTGTTTTTGGTCTTGGTGTAGAATTAGATGGCTTGGTAGACAAAAGACTTTACAAAGAAACCACTTACCTAGATCCAATAGAAATTGCACAAGATCAAGCACGAATTTTAAAAGAAAATTTAAACTGCGATTTAATTATTTGCTTATCCCATTTAGGTTATAAATACACCAGAAAACCAGACAAAATTTGCGATATTACTTTAGCTAAAAAAACTAAAGATATTGACTTAATTATTGGCGGACATACACATACTTTTTTAGATAAACCTACACAAGTAATTAACAGCGCTGGAAAAGAAACTTTGGTTAATCAAGTTGGTTGTTATGGTGTAAATTTAGGTCGTGTAGACTTTACCTTTAGTTCTAATAAAAAACTAAACTCTAACGGAAAAGCCTTAGCTGTTTAATTTAAAATACGACAAAACACAAACAAGCAATACAAAAAAGTAACTATTTGCGCTTAGAATATTTAAAATAAAAACCTCATCATTATATTTATTATAATTTTAGAGTAAGATTCAAATTGTAAATAGTTAGCCACAATATTATATAAATAGAAACAAGTAGGCAGCTATAAAACAAATTTAACAATTTGTAATTTTAATATTTTACGCTTTAAATTTGGGAAATAAATGAAAGTTTTAATTTAGCTTATCTAAAAAATCTTGCTCACTTATGACTAAAACACCTAATTTCTCGGCTTTTTCTAATTTACTTGGGCCCATTTTATCTCCTGCAACAATATAACTAGTTTTAGAAGAAATTGATGATGATACTTTTCCACCATTATCTTCTATTAACTTTTTAAGCTCTGTTCTACTTACTTGTGTAAAAACACCAGAAACTACAACTATATCTCCTTTTAACGTTTCGGTTTGATTGGCTAAAACCTCAGCAGATAATTCTAATTGCACACCACATAAAATCAAACGCGATACCATTTCAACATTAGAATTATCTGTAAAGAAATCTTTTACACTTTGAGCTATTTTTATGCCTATTTCGTCTACAGCAACTAATTCTTCTAAGGTTGCACTACTAATAGCACCAATACTTTTATAATGCTTTGCTAATTTTTTAGCAACAGTTTCTCCAACAAAACGAATTCCCAAAGCAAACAATACACGCTCAAAAGGAATTTGTTTAGACGCTTCTACACCTTGTACTAAATTCTCTGCACTTTTTTCTGCCATACGTTCTAATGGCATAATATCTTCTTTAGTTAAGGTATATAAATCTGTATAATTAGTAATTAAACCTGCATTTACTAAAAGCGCCACAGTTTCTCCACCAAGACCTTCAATATCCATAGCTTTTCTTGAAATATAATGCTGTATTCTACCAATAATTTGAGGATTACAACCATTTACATTTGGACAATAATGTTTTGCTTCGCCTTCTATTCTAACTAATTCGGATTCACATTCTGGACATGTAGTTCTATATTGTGTTGGCACAGAATCTGAAGGTCTATTTGTTGCATTTACAACAGCAATAATTTTAGGAATAATTTCGCCGCCTTTTTCTACAAAAACCTCATCTCCAACTCTAATATCTAATTTTTCAATCTGATCTGCGTTATGTAAACTTGCGCGTTTTACTGTAGTTCCTGCTAATTCTACAGGTTCTAAGTTTGCAACTGGTGTTATAGCTCCAGTTCTACCAACTTGGTAATCTATACGTATTAATTTAGTCGAAACTTGTTCGGCCTTAAACTTATAAGCCATTGCCCAACGTGGCGCTTTTGCTGTAAAACCTAATTCTTCTTGCTGCTGAAGATTATTTACTTTTACCACAACACCATCGGTTTCGTATGGTAAATTATGACGTTCTTTATCCCAATAGTTTATAAACTCAAAAACAGCTTCTATAGAATTTACTAATTTTGAAGCTTCTGGCACTTTAAATCCCATTTGCCTTGCCAATTCTAAACTACTACTTTGAGACGTTACTCCTAAATTGATTCCTGTAAGATTATACAACAAGCATTCTAAAGGTCTTCTGGCAACCTCTGCACTATCTTGTAGCTTTAAACTTCCAGAAGCTGTGTTACGTGGATTTCTATAAGGTTCTTCGCCAGCTTCTAATCGTTCTGCATTCATTTTATTAAAACCTTCAAAAGGAAGCACTATTTCTCCTCTAATATCAAATTTTGGAGGATAATTTCCTTTTAATTGCAACGGAACAGATTTTATAGTTTTTATGTTTGGCGTTACATTATCGCCTTGAAAACCATCGCCACGAGTAACAGCTTTAATTAGACTTCCGTTTTCATAGGTTAAACTAATACTTGCACCATCGTATTTTAGTTCGCATGTGTAATTTATATCGCCATCTACTAATTTCTTTAATCGCGTTTCCCAATCTTGTAAATCTTCTAAAGAATATGAATTATCTAAAGAATACATTCTATGCTCGTGCATCACAGTTTCAAAATTCTTAGTTACTGCGCCACCAACACGTAAGGTTGGCGAATTGGCATCAAAAAACTCTGGATGTTTATCTTCTAACTTTTGAAGTTCTTTAAGTTTTATATCAAAATCGTAATCTGAAATGGTGGCATTATCAAGCACATAATAATTGTAATTATGATCTCTTAATTCTTGACGTAAAGTTTCTATATGTTGTTGTGCTGTCATTTTATGTTATATCTAATATATCCAACAAATTATCTTTTATTTTAAACTTGTAGCAAAAGTAATTATCTGTTGCGTCGTAACAAGATATTGCGCCCCAAAATTTATAATTTAGAAACGTCTAGCCATTCTGGTTTTGGTAATGGTTTAAAATTTGCCATTTGTTCTAACAAATCTTCTATGGTATTACTGACTAAAATAGCATTATAATTGGCTTCGGCTAAAAAACCTATGTCTACCATTTTTTTAATTTGTTTTATTAAATCGTTGTAATAACCGTTTGTATTTAAAATACCAATGGGTTTAGAGTGTAGACCTAATTGTCCCCAAGTAGAGATTTCGAAAAATTCGTCCATTGTACCAAATCCGCCAGGAATAATTATAAAACCGTCGCTTTTTTCGTACATAATTACTTTTCTGTCGTGCATATTACTTGTGGTAATAAGCTCGGTTAAATCGTTTGAGACAATTTCGCGGGTTTGTAAAAACTCTGGTATAATTCCTATTACTTTACCTTTTTTGTCTAAAACACCTTGTGCCACTTTTCCCATTAAACCTATTCTTGCACCGCCATAAACTAAAGTAATATTTTTAGCAGCTAAGGTTATACCTAGGTTATATGTACTATCTATTATGCTTTGGTCGGTTCCTAAACTTGAACCACAAAATACAGCTATGTTTTTCATTTATTAATCTTTTGTTGTTTGTTTCCTTTCTAAAGAAAAAGAAACTGTTGGAATATATTTTGTGTGTTAATTTTACTATTGGTCTAAGACTAGCTTAACCCGATATTTCTTATTTTAATTGACTTTTTATTTATTACTTAATTTTATTTTTTCAAATTAACTAAGTTTCAAATTTTTAATTGTTTTAAAACTAACCAATAAACTCAGCCTTCAACATTCTATCTTTCTCAAACATATCTTTTATAATTTCTATGTTTTCAAATGCATAATTAGCTACTAACCGCTTCATTTCCACACCTAAATACTCGTTAATTTCAAAATACAATTGTCCGTTTTTAGTTAATTGTTTTTCGGCAAACTCGGTAATGGCTTTATAAAAAATTAGTGGATTATTATCTTCAACAAACAACGCCAAATGTGGTTCGTTATTTAAAACGTTTGGCTTTATTTCAACTTTTTCTAATTCTCTAACGTATGGCGGATTAGAAACTATAATATCGAATTTAGTTTCTAAATTAAAATCTTCTAAAATGCTTTGCGCTATAAACGTAATATCTACATGGTTTAATTTCGCATTGGATTTTGCAATTTTTAAAGCCTCGCTACTTACATCTAACGCAAACACTTTTGCGTTTGGTAAATTCTTAGCTAAAGTAATTGCAATACAACCTGAACCTGTTCCAATATCTAATATGTTTATTGGCACTTTACTATTAGCTTTTAGCGTTTTACTCTTTTGGAGATTCTCAATAATTAAGGCTACTAATTCTTCGGTTTCTGGTCTTGGAATTAAAGTGTTTTCTGTAACATTAAATGGTAAACCATAAAATTCGGTTTTACCCAAAATATACTGAATTGGTTTTTCTTGTTTTAATTGCTCTAAAGCGTTAATAATTATGGGTTGCTCTTCTACAGTTATAGACAAATTAGTATCTAATGCAATATCTAATCGAGATAAATTATAAAACGATTCTATACACCAATAGAAAAACTGAGACACTTCGTCTTTACCAAACAAAGCATCTAAATCTTTATGAAATAACTGTTCTATATCTTTTAATTTCATTTTATATTTTTATCAAATTTTATTAGCTAGACATTAGTAAAGCTTTTAATTATTAAGCTTATTTTCCAAAAACTAATAACTAAGTAGTTGTTTTAGATTCTAAAAAAGCTATTGTATGCTAACTAGAAAGTTAACTTATAGCTAAAAACTACTATCTAAATCTCCTTAACCATCCAAATTCCACAAGAAAAATGTCCGGTTTCTCCCATTGGTTTATCTAAATGTTTAAATCCAAAAGATTCATAAATATGAACTGCAGCTTGTAATTCCTTTATAGTTTCTATATAAACTTGTTTATAACCTAATCTTTTAGCTTGGTCTAAACATTTTTGAAACAACTGTTTACCCAAACCCAAACCTCTAATTTTAGACGAGAAATACATTTTCTGTAATTCGCAAACTGTAGTTTCTAATCCTGGTAATGGTTTTAATCCTGCGCCACCTAAAACAACATCGTTATTGGAAATAACAAAATAACTTTCGTTTTTATTTGTGTAAGCTTCAAATAGTTGCTTGGTTTCAGGATCTTCGTATGCGGTTCCTGTTAAAGGCAAATTATATTCCACAAAACAGTCTCTAATAACCTGTTCTATTTGCGCATTATCCTTTTGCTCAATTTCTCTTATAATGATATTATTTTTCTTCACTTTAAAATGGTAATTTTACGAGCTCAAGATACAGCAATTAATTTTTTTATAGATGAAACATTTCTTATTATTATCAACACTTTTCTTAACTATTATAAGTTGCTCTGTAAACAAAAAACCTGAGTTTATTTCGGTTAAAAATATTGAAGTTACAGATTCTACTTCAAAATTAATTACGGTTACTGCAGAGGCAATATTTAGTAACCCAAACAATGTTAGTGGCCAATTAGAAACCGAAGGTATAATTGTTTTTGTTAATGGAAACCAGATTGCTCACGTATCGTCAAAATCGTTTAATGTGCCTGCAAAAAAGGATTTTACTATTCCGTTAACCGCAAAAATCCCAACAGATAGTTTATATAGTAATAATAACTTAGGCGGATTACTTGGCAGCTTGTTTTCTAAAAAAATAAAAGTGCAATATAAAGGCGATATTAAATACAAAGTATTTGGATTTTCGCACACTTATGCCGTAGACAAAACCGAAGATATTAAATTAAAATTCTAATATTTTGAGCAACCACAATACATATATGCAGCGCGCTTTGCAAATTGCCAAGTATGGTTTAGGAACCACAAGACCTAATCCTATGGTTGGTGCTGTAATTGTTTGCAATAATAAAATTATAGGCGAAGGCTTTACAAGTTCTTATGGTGGAAATCACGCCGAAGTTAACGCTATAAATAGTGTAAAAGACCAAACTTTACTAGAAAAAAGCACCATTTATGTTACTTTAGAACCTTGTAGTCATTATGGCAAAACGCCACCTTGCAGCCATTTAATTATAGAAAAAGGCATAAAAAACATTGTAATTGGTTGTGTAGACGATAATCCGCAAGTTGCAGGAAAAGGCATTCAAAAATTATTGGCTGCCAATTGCAATGTAACTATTGGAATTTTAGAAGACAATTGTAAAGCACATCACAAAAGATTTTTTACGTTTCATAATAAAAAACGTCCTTATATTATTTTAAAATGGGCACAAAGTAAAGATGGTTTTTTAAGTCCCGAAACTAAAAACGAACAAAAACCAGTTTGGATTACTAATCCGTATTCAAGAACTTTAGTCCATAAATGGCGCGCAGAAGAGCAAGCTATTTTAGTGGGTACAAATACGGTTACACAAGACAATCCAAGTTTAACAGTTAGAAATTATTCTGGAAAAAATCCCATTAGAGTTGTTTTAGATAGAAAACTGAAATTAGATAAGAACTTAGCTGTTTTTAATTCTGAAGCTGAAACTTTAGTGATATCTAAAGACAACTGTGATTTTTTAAAACCATTAGCACAACAAATCTGTTCTATTTTACATTCTAAAAATATAAACTCTATTATAATTGAAGGTGGATTGCAAACGCTTCAAACTTTTATAGACCAAAATCTTTGGGACGAAGCTCGAATTTTTAAAGGAAAAGCACTATTTAAAAACGGAACAAAAACACCACAACTTAATGGCAACCTTTTAAATTCTGAATATATTTTAGATGATGTTTTGGAGATATATGAAAATAATAGAAATGATTAAAAAGGTAAAAGCATATCTTTTAAAAAAATGGTGGATTCTATTAGTCGCATTCTTTTTATTTTCAATTATTTTCTTAAATATTTCATTTTCTACAAATAAAGTTTTAGTAAATTCTATTGGCTTTTTATACTTAATATCTGCTCTCCTACTTTTAATATCTGGAAGTTATCATCTTTATATAAAGAAATGGTTTATTGCCATAACTCAATTAGCAAGTTTAATTATTGGTTTTATTACGCTAATTTTCTTTATAGTTTTTTTAGCTCTTTATGCTCCAACAGATACTTTTGCCAACAATTTAGAACTACCTAAAATTGTAAACCTAGAATATCCAATTAATTTAGGCTATAATCAAAACCTAAGAGCTCATAAAAGTGATAGCATTTTTAGTTTGAATAAAAACAATATATCATTTCAGCTTTACAACTCTTTTCAACCTGGATTATTTGAATACGATTTATGGCTTAAGACAGACAAAAGTGGTTACGTTTATATAAAAGCATTCGAAATAACTAAAGAAACAGAATTATCGTCATCTGAATTAATGTATTCTACAAGACTTGAGATTCCAAATACAAAAGGGAAATTTAAGAAATTTGGAACTGTAAATGATTTTACAATTTATGAAGGCGATTGGGAAAAACCTTATGGCACAAGATTCGAAATTTGGTTTATTTCAACAAATGGCGAAAAAAACATTAAACTTTTAGAAAAAAACTACGTTATTGAAGGCTGGATGAGATAAAAAAACATTTCATTTCGAGGTATCGAGAAACCATACAATCAACTAATATATTATGTAATTTCTCCAAAGTCGAAATGACGAAGAAACACAAAATTAGTACGTAGAAAATCAAAACATAAAAATAAGTCTAACGACTACAAACTATAAAACTAACACAAAATGATAACAACATTAGTATTCGATTTTGGAGATGTATTCATTAATTTAGATAAAGAAGGCGCATATAAAAATGCATTAAATCTATTTGGATTAGACGAATTTCCTGAAGAATTAACAGCTATAAACTCACTTTATGAGCAAGGTTTTATGGAAACCGAAGAATTTTTAGATTTCTATGCTGCTAATTTTAAAAAACTATCAAGAAAACAAATTATAGAGGCTTGGAATTTTATTATTCTGGATTTCCCAAAACATAGATTAGAATGGTTGCAAGAACTTAAAGCTTCTGGAAGCTACAAATTAATTTTATTAAGCAACACTAACGAACTTCATATAGATTTTATAAAAGAAAACGTATTGTTTTACGAAGAATTTAAAACCTGTTTTGATAAGTTCTATTTATCTCACGAAGTAAACATGCGTAAACCAGACCATAGTATTTACGAGTTTGTTTTAGCAGACAACAATCTAAAAGCTAAAGACTGTGTTTTTATAGACGATACTACAGAAAATACAGATGCAGCTTTCGATTTAGGTTTTGGTACTTGGAATATAGATCCAAAAACGCAAGATGTAGTAAATTTATTTAAACTAAAACCACATTTGTTTTAATGTACTTATTATTAAGCATTCTTTGTTCTACGGTAATTTTCATCATTTTTAAATGTTTCGAAAAATATAACGTTAATACATTACAAGCCATTGTAATAAACTATTTTATTGCAGCAACATTTGGATTCTTAGATTATAACGCCAAACTATCGGTTTTAGAAATAACAGACAGTAAATGGTTTATTGGTGCCTTATGTCTAGGCGCATTATTTATTGCTATTTTTAATGTAATGGCATTAACGGCTCAAAAAAACGGCTTATCGGTTACATCTGTTGCTAGTAAAATGAGTGTTGTTATTCCTATAATATTTGGAGTATATGCTTATAACGAATCTGTAAACTTACAGAAATTAATTGGTATACTTTTAGCGTTAGCTGCTGTATATTTAACATCGGTTAAAGCAAAATCATTAAAAACATTTCAACTTAAAAATTTAAGCTTACCAATTATATTATTTTTAGGTTCTGGAACAATAGATACATCCATCAAATATTTAGAAACAAAATATCTTGCTGATAATGAAATTCCTGTTTTTTCTGCAACAATATTTCTATGTTCTGGGTTAATTGGTGTTATTTTGTTAACTATAAAAAGTCTAAAAACACCATTAAAATTAAGTTATAAACCATTAATTGGTGGCGCTATTTTAGGCGTTGTAAACTACTACGCTATTCTAACACTTTTAAAAGCTTTACAAATAAATGGTTTTGAATCCTCAACACTATTTACATTAAATAATGTTGGAATTGTAATGCTATCAACTTTAATAGGTTTACTCTTTTTTAAAGAAAAATTAATTAGGAAAAATTGGATTGGTATTGCACTTGCAATCATATCAATTGGATTGGTTACTTTTGCTTAATATGGAAAAAAAAGATACGTATAGAACTATTAACACGCCTGCCGAAGGCGAATTATTTAAGGATAGAGGTTCTAAATTTTACGGTTATACGTTTCCTATTAAACACGAAGATGACGTAAAACCACTTATTGATATTCTAAGAAAAAAACACAATAGTGCAAGACATTTTTGTTATGCTTATCAAATAGGTACAGACACAATTAAATATCGTGCAAACGATGATGGCGAACCAAGTAATAGTGCTGGACCACCAATTTACGGCCAGATCCAATCTTACAATGTTACCAATATTCTAATTGTTGTAGTTAGATATTTTGGAGGTACAAAACTTGGTGTTGGCGGATTAATAAACGCTAATAGAACTGGCGCACAATTAGCTTTAGACGCGTCTAATATTGTAGAAAAAACTATAAATATAGATTATGTTATTACTTTCGACTATAAAAACATGAATAAAGTAATGCGCATTATTAAAGAAAAGAACCTAACTATTACCAATCAGGTTTTAGAATTGGATTGTAACGTTTTTATTTCGGTTAGAAAAAAAGAGGCTACACAAATATTTAATGCCTTTAATATTATTTACGAGGTAAATATTAAAGAAATTGAAGCCTAATTTTATTATAAATAAAAATTAGCTAAAACCATTAATTTCATCGAAAAAAAACAATACAAATACTTAAAATTTTAATAAAAATTCATTTTTTTTTAAAAAAAGTACAAGAATAATATTGCACTTTGTCGATAAAATATGCATTATTCACTTTTATAATTGTCAAACGCTTCTAAAAAATAATTTGGAGCTTTTGTAGGTCTATTTCTTTCTGTATTTATAAAAACCAATTCTGTAGTTGCAGTTGCTAGCAATACATTTTGTTGATTATATATTTCGTAATCAAATTCTAAACGAACAGAAGGTGTTTTTTTTGAGATGGTTTTAATACGTAACACATCATCATACAATGCAGATTTTTTAAACTTAAAAGACATTTGAGTTACAGGTAATGCAATTCCTGATTCCTCCATTTTTTTATAAGAAACCCCCATATCACGCAACCACTTAGTTCTTGCCTCTTCTAAGTATGACGCATAGTTTCCGTGATAAACAACAGCCATTTGATCTGTTTCACCATAACGAACTCTAATGCGTGTTTCGTGATATTTCATATTATACTAGTATTACTATTCGGTTTTTAACAATGTGAAATATGTACATAAAAAAAACATAAAAATCAACACCTAATCGTTTTTTTTTTAAGTTATTTGTTCACATATTTGCAATCTAATAAAACGGGAAACTTTTTCTAATTGTCTCCAAATTTTACTAACTAAAACACCAAAGATATAACTATGAGTTTAACTGCGCAATCGGTATGGGATAATTGTCTTCTTTTTATAAAAGATAATATCCAACCTCAGGCCTACAAAACGTGGTTTGAACCAATAGTAGCTGTTAAGTTAGTTGATAAAGCATTAAGCATTCAAGTACCAAGTAAGTTTTTTTATGAGTGGCTTGAAGAGCACTATGTTAAAATTTTAAAAAGTGCCCTACATAAACAATTAGGAGATACCGCTAAGCTAGTTTACATTATTAAAATGGAAAACACCTACGGTAATAAACAACCTTTTACAGAACGTATTCCAAGCTCTAATAGAACTGGCGTAAAATCTCAAGATGTAGATGTACCATTTAATAATAAAAGTAGAGAATTAAAAAACCCTTTTATTATACCTGGAATTAGAAATGTAAAAATAGAATCGCAATTAAATCCTAATTATAATTTTGAAAACTTCTTAGAAGGAGATTCTAACCGTTTGGCACGTAGTGCTGGTATGGCAGTATCTTCTAAACCAGGAGGAACATCATTTAACCCATTATTAATATTTGGTGGTGTTGGTTTAGGAAAAACACATTTAGCTCATGCTATTGGTGTAGATATTAAAGATAAATATCCTGAAAAAACAGTCTTATATATTTCTGCTGAAAAATTCACGCAACAGTATATAGAATCTGTAAAAAAGAATAACAGAAACGATTTTATTCACTTCTACCAATTAATAGATGTACTTATTATAGATGATGTACAATTCTTATCTGGTAAGTCTGGAACTCAAGATGTGTTTTTTCATATTTTTAATCACTTACATCAAAACGGAAAGCAAGTTATTTTAACAAGTGACAAAGCTCCTGTAGACATGCAAGATATTGAGCAACGCTTATTATCAAGATTTAAATGGGGACTTTCTGCAGAATTACAAACTCCAGATTATGAAACCCGCATTTCTATATTAAAAAATAAACTATATCGTGATGGTGTAGAAATGGAAGAAGATATTATTAATTATGTTGCAAAACATATTAAATCTAATATTCGCGAGTTAGAAGGTGCCATTATATCACTAATAGCGCAATCGTCTTTTAATAGAAAAGAAGTTACTATAGAGTTAGCAAGACAAATTGTCGAGAAGTTTGTAAAAAACACAAAACGTGAAGTTTCCATAGATTATATACAAAAAATTGTATCTGATTATTTCCAAATGGATGTAGATACTTTACAATCTAAAACACGTAAACGCCACATAGTACAAGCCAGACAATTAGCTATGTTTTTTGCTAAGAAATTTACAAAAGCTTCTTTAGCCAGTATTGGTTCGCAAATAGGTAAACGTGATCATGCTACAGTATTGCATGCTTGTAAAACAGTAGACAACTTATCGTCTACAGATAAACAATTTAGAAAATACGTAGAAGATATTACTAAGAAACTATCTGTATAATTCCTTTTTTTTAATGACTAAAATTCTAATGGTGTGCTTGGGTAATATTTGTCGCTCGCCACTTGCCGAAGGCATTTTAAAATCAAAATTATCTAATCAAGACTATATTGTGGATTCTGCAGGAACCAGTAACTATCATACTGGCAACTCACCAGATAATCGCTCTATAAACGTAGCAAGACACAACGATATTGATATATGCCTACAAAAATCCAGACAATTTACAGCACAAGATTTTAAGGATTTTGATGTTATATATGCTATGGACAGGTCTAATTTAAAAAACATTTTAGCTTTAGCCCAAACTACAGAAGATGTATACAAAGTAAAACTTATTTTAAACGAAAGTTTTCCCAATAGTAATAAAGATGTTCCAGATCCTTATCACGACACAAATAAAGGTTTCGAAAACGTGTTTAACATGTTAGACCAAGCTTGTACCATTATTGCTAATAGATATTTAAACAATTAAAATATGAACCCATTAGGTAAATTATATCTTATTCCTACAACTTTAGGAGAAAACGAACCATTAAACGTTTTACCTTTAACGGTGAAAAAAATAATTGAAGAGGTTGATATTTTTATTGTTGAAAATGAAAAAACAGCACGAAAAGACATTAAGCGCATTAGTGCTAGTAAACCTCAAAGCAGTTTAAAATTATTTCCATTAAATAAATTTACTGAAGATAGTGAGCTACCAACCTATTTAGAACCTTGCTTACAAGGACAAAATGTAGGATTAATATCTGAAGCTGGTTGCCCTGGTATTGCAGATCCTGGAGCAGATATTGTAAATTTAGCCCATAAATTAAATATAAAAGTAGTGCCTTTAGTTGGTCCATCTTCTATCCTATTAGCATTAATGGCTTCTGGAATGAATGGACAAAGTTTTGCTTTTAATGGTTATTTACCAAAAGATCCATCTGCACGTAAAGCCGAGTTAAAACGTTTAGAACGTTTAACCTACGAGCATAACCAAACGCAGTGTTTTATGGAAACACCTTTTAGAAACAATAAACTACTACAAGATGTTATTGCTGTTTTAAACGACGACACAGAACTTTGTGTTGCTTGCGATGTTACCTTACCATCAGAATACATTAAAACACTTCCAATTAAAATATGGAGAAATACAAAAATTGATCTACATAAAAGACCAACAATGTTTGTTATCCAAAGAAAATAAAATGAACGAAATTAGTTTTGCTCTAAATCAACCAAAACCAGAAGAACAATTAGAATTAGTTGGAACGGTTTTATGGAATAAAGCAAATAAATTAGGTTCTTTTGAGAAACTGTCGCTTCCAGAACGCAATTTTGTTTACCTAGATATTTTTGAAAGCGAACTTAATAATGGAGGTTTATTTCACTTTTTATACAATGATTCTGGCCGATTCTATGATGCGGTCTATAATGCATTCTTTACAATAAAAGCTATAGAAAATGGTTTTATATATCGTAAAATAACTCAACTTCTAGAAATAGAAATTATTCCATTAGAGATTCTAGAAAGAAGGTATATCTTAGATAATATAAGTTCAACAAAACTAAAAGAACTTTCAGATTTAGAGTTAGAATTCTTGGCTTGTAAAGAAGATTTAGTACATTTGATGCTCTCATATGTTAGACAACATCAATCAGACTTTGAGTATTAATACCAATTAAAAATTTAACTAATTGGTACTATTTTTGGTATATTCCACAAAACATTTTGGCCATTAACATTAGATGTCTAAACTTCCAAAAGCACACCAATTTATAGACCTTTCGGACTACGGAAGATCCTTGGGAACACTTTTAGCAAATACTTTAAAAAACACAAGGTTTACACCAATACATGTTACATTATTATTTGTTGTAGCTGGACTAATTGCTATCTACTGTATTTTAAATAATTACTATTACTATGCTGCATTTTTCTTAATTTTAAAATCTATTATAGATGCTGCAGATGGCGAATTAGCACGTTTAAAAAACACACCAAGTTACACTGGTCGTTATTTAGATTCTGTTAGCGATATTTTATTAAACTTATTATTTCTAGGAAGTATTGCATACGTAACCACAACTCCTTTTTGGTTATTTACTTTAGCTTTTATAGGCATACAATTACAAGGCACATTATATAATTATTATTATGTAATTTTAAGAAACAAATGTATTGGTGGAGATACTACAAGTCGTGTTTTTGAAGTAAAAACACCTACAGCATTACCTGGTGAAAAACAAAAACATGTTAATATTATATTTGCAGTTTACAAATTTTTATATGGCAGTTTTGACAAAGTAATTTACGCCTTAGACGCCAAAGCACATAAATCGAATCCTTTTCCAAGTTGGTTTATGATGGCATTATCTATGTTTGGTTTAGGATTTCAGTTACTATTAATAGCACTATTTTTAGTTCTAGGACTTGACTATATTATACTTCCGTTTTTTGTTGTATTTACGAGTCTAATTCTTGTATTTATTGCAATAAGAAAAACTATTCTAAATTAAAAAATCGTTTCTAGAATGAAACGATTTAAAATTAACTCAAGATATATTAAAAGTACTAGTTAAGGTCTATATTAGTATCGCCTTTTTTAGTTTTAGCCACAAATATATAGGTGTAAAACCACATAATAGTAAATGTTGGAACAACATCTAAACCTGGCATTGCTTCTTCTATAAAAGAAATTGCAGCACCAACTTTTCCAGACTTACCTTTATAGAGTTTTAGCATTAAAAACGCAGAAACTGGAGCCCATATTAAATCTGTAAACTCTCCTACTCCAGGTATTACAAAACTTACATAACCTAAAGCATCAAAAAGTAAGCTTAAAGCAAGTATAAAATATTTGTTTTTTAATGTATTCATAATAAGTATAAGTATTAACACTTAAAAACAAAGCAAATAGCATTCCAAAATTTAACGCTTTAAAAGATTACTATAAAATTGCTTAATCTTATCTAATTTTGGCTGTATAACAAGCTGACAATATCTATATTCCTTATTATTAGCATAAAAATCTTGATGTTCTTCTTCTGCAATATAAAAAACATCTAATTTTGATACTGCTGTTACAATGGAGTCATTAAAAATATTCTGATTTTCTAGCAACGAAATAAACTCTAAAGCTTGCTGTTGTTGCAAATCTGTAGCACAAAAAATTTCTGATCTGTATTGTGTGCCAACATCGTAACCTTGTCTATTTAAAGTCGTTGGATCATGGGTTGCAAAAAAAACTTCTAAAAGTGTTACAAAAGAGGCTTTTTCGGGATTAAAAAATAGCTGTACAGCTTCTGCATGTCCTGTTCTACCGCTAATAATCTCTCTATATGCTGGATTTTTAATTGATCCACCTGTAAAACCAGAAACAACTTTTTCAACACCATCAATAGCATTAAATACAGCCTCGGTACACCAGAAACAACCACCAGCAAAAGTAGCTACTTGTAAATTATCATTATTCATAATACAAAAATAAGCGTAATTGTTTATCCAAAGCTCTATTAACGTCCAACAAAACCATTATTTAACGTTTCATTAAGAGACCAATTGCTTTAGTAAATTAATTTTGTGTCATACATCAAAAAAATGAAACCTATTTTAACACTAATAAGCTTACTATTTGTAACGCTTAACTGTTTTCTCAGCAAAAAAAAACATACCATATAGCACGTTGCGAAACCGCTCCAAAAATTGATGGTGTTTTAGACGATGCCATATGGAAGAACTCTGAAATAGCTACAGATTTTGTACAATTTAGGCCAAATGTTGGCATTATAGATCCTGAACAAAAGCGTACAGAAGTTAAAATGACTTACGATGATAGCGCCATTTACATTGCAGCCTATTTATATGATTCTACAAATGATATTATGACGCAATTTACCCAACGAGATAATTTTGGGCAAAGCGATTTTTTTGGTATGATCTTTAACCCAAATAACGATGCACAAAACAACACAGAATTTTTTGTGTTTAGCTCTGGTACACAAGCAGATGCGGTAGAAAGCCCAAATAACGGGGAAGATTTTGGTTGGAATGCTGTTTGGGAAAGTAGCGTAAAAATGCAACCAAATGGTTGGATTGTAGAAGTTAAAATTCCTTATAGAGCTTTACGTTTTGCACAGCAAGAAGATCCAACTTGGGGCATTCAGTTTCATAGACATTTTAGAAAAACTCGTGCACAAAGTACTTGGAATGCTGTAGATGTTACAAAAGGTAGCATTGGATTATATAATGGTGAATTAACTGGGTTAAAAAATATTAAACCACCAACACGTCTAAATTTATATCCTTACGCATCTTATTTAGTATCTGATTTTAAAGATGAAACAGATCAAGATATAGCTGCAGGTTTAGATGTTAAATACGGAATTACAGAGAATATTACTTTAGATGCTACATTAATCCCAGATTTTAGTCAGGCAGGTTTTGATAATGTCGAACTAAATTTAGGGCCATTTGAACAACAATTTGCTGAACAACGCCAATTTTTTACCGAAGGTGTAGATTTATTTAACAAAGGAAATTTATTCTATTCCAGACGTGTTGGTGATGCACCATCTACTTACCCAAATACTGCTAATAACGAACAAGTACTGGATTATCCAGACAAAGTACAGTTATTAAATGCTATAAAAATATCTGGCAGAACAAAAAATAGTTTAGGAATTGGTTTTTTTAATGCAATTACAGAAAAAACAAATGTAAACGTATTAAATACAGTTACAAACAAAACAAGATCCGAAACAGTTGAGCCGTTAACAAACTATAATATTATGGTTTTAGATCAGCAATTTAACAAAAACTCATCGGTTACTTTAATTAATACAAATGTTACTAGAAATAACGATTTTAGAGATGCTAATGTTACTGCTTTTTTAGTAGATTTAATTAATAAAAGCAATACTTATGGAGTAATTGGGCAAATAAAAATGAGTACGTTTAATGATTCTAATCAAGAAACAGGATTTAGCTCTACTTTAGGATTTGGAAAAAATAGCGGAAATTTTAGATACAGCTTACTACATTTTTATGCCGATGAAAACTACAATCCAAACGACTTAGGTATACTTTTTAGAAATAATTATAATAATTTTGGCGCAGAACTATCTTACAGATCCTTTAAACCAACCAAAAAATTAAACAACTATTTTATTGGATTTTCTGGAGAATATAATCGTTTAAAAAATCCAAATAAATATACTGGTGTAGAAATTAGTGGAGAATTTAATGCTACAAATAAAAAATTACATTCTTTTGGAACTAACTTTGAAATAAATCCAGGAAAACAACACGATTATTTTGAACCTAGAGACAACTTTAATAGCTTTTTTACTACTAAAAATTTTTTAGAACATAATGCTTGGATTTCTAGCAATTACAACACCTTTTTTGCTTTAGATGCTGGTATAACCTACGCTACATTTTTAGATTCAAATAGAAATTTTCATTTTACAAATTTTAGAATTTCACCAAGATTTAAATTTAACTCTAAATTTCTTTTAGTATTAGGATTAGAACAAACCAAAGGTAAAGGAGACCAAGGCTATGTAAACGGGCAAGCTATTAACGGAGAAATTCTATTTGGGCAACGTAACAGAAAAGATATTGAAACAAGTATTTCTGGAAGTTATAACTTTAATCCGTTTAACGCATTAACTCTTAGCTTTAGAAATTACTTAAGCACTGTAGAATACGATTATAATTTTTATGAATTACAACCAAATGGAAGCCTAAAGGAAAGTACTATTTATAATAAAACCAATTCTGGAGAAAATAGTAGTTTTAATCCAGATGTTAATTTTAATACTTGGAATTTAGATTTAAGTTATTCTTGGCAATTTGCGCCAGGAAGTAATTTAACTGCATTATATAGAAATCAAATATTTAATTTTTCTACTAACGCACAAGACAATTATATTACTAGCACAAAATCTTTATTTAAACAAGATATGCGTAATACGTTTTCTTTACGTTTTGTCTATTTTATAGATTATAACGACATAAAAAAAGTGCTTAAATCTAGTTAATAGCTTGTTTAAGCCATTACAAACCTTTACTTTCGGTTTTAAATTGAAGTTATGATAGTTGCAAAAAACATACATAAATATTACGATAATTTACACGTTTTAAAAGGTGTTGATTTAACTATTAATAAAGGCGAAATTATTTCTATAGTTGGTGCTTCTGGCGCAGGAAAAACAACATTACTTCAAATTTTAGGCACTTTAGATCATTTAAAAAAAGATGAAAACAGTACACTAAGCATTAATACTATTAACATAACAAAGCTATCTGAAAAAGAATTAGCAAAATTTAGAAACAAACATTTAGGTTTTATTTTTCAATTTCATCAACTTTTACCTGAATTCACTGCTCTAGAAAACGTCTGTTTACCTGCATATATTAATAAAACACCTAAATCTGAAGCTGAAAAAAGAGCTAAAGAGTTATTAGATTTTTTAGGCTTATCGCATAGATATAACCACAAACCAAACCAACTATCTGGTGGAGAACAACAACGCGTTGCAGTTGCAAGAGCTTTAATTAATAATCCAGAAATAATTTTTGCAGACGAACCTTCTGGTAATTTAGATAGCGAAAGTGCAGAAAATCTTCATAATTTATTCTTTAAATTACGCGATACTTTTGGGCAAACCTTTGTAATTGTTACTCATAATAAAGAATTAGCCAATCTTGCAGATAGAAAAATTACAATGCAAGATGGTAAAATATTAAATACTTAAAAATTGATTTTAAACTTAACTAACATATTATATTACCTAAAAAATCCAGAATATCTTCCACTAGAAGATATATCAGTAAAAAACAAGCTTATTATTGTTTTAAAAACATTAGGACTTAGCTTAATAGTTGGATTAGGCTTAGCACTATTAATTGGATTAATTTCTTTAACAGGACTTATAGACATGGATAAACATAAACTCAATGATTTGGGTAAATATCCGCCTGTTATACTTTTTTTATTAGTAGCTGTTGCTGCTCCAATAGCAGAAGAAATTATATTTAGAGCTCCATTACGTAGTTTTAAAAATTCTAAAATTAAGTTTAAATATATTTTTTATGCCTTTGCGCTAATTTTTGGTTATGTACATATTTATAATTACAATGTAACTTTAAACGTTCTATTATTATCTCCAATACTAGTATCTCCACAAATTATATTAGGATGCTTTCTAGGTTATTTACGAGTAAGATTAGGCTTAATTTACTCAATTCTTTTACATGGCTTATACAATGGTATCTTAACGTTACCTGTTTTATTTATGCCTAATTTATAATTTAATCACAAAAAAATAAATCAAAAAAAGCAAATTTCTCTAAATGTTTTAAAACTATTCACCTAAAATAGTTAAAAAAGCATACTTAAATCACATTTACAAATTACCAAAACATAGCATTAACTTGCATATAATCCGATAAGTATTCATCTTACCGAAAATACAGCTACATTAATAATATTTGGAATAGCTACGCACAAATTATCAGTAATTTTAAAAGTCTATTAAGACATTTTAAACTTTAGACATTGATAAAACTAGAATTCCATAAAAATGAAACTGAAAGACAAAAAGCAGTTAACACGTATAATTTATTAGACACTAATCCCGAGGAAGATTATGATAATATAACTGAAATTATTTCCGGAATATTAGAAGTTCCCATTGCCCTAATTACGCTTTTAGACCATAAAAGAAACTTTTTTAAATCCCATAGAGGACTTAAATTTAACGAGTATCCAAAAGAAAATTCATTTTGTAAACATGCTATTTTAAAGCCAAAACAATTAATGGTTGTAAAAGATGCTAGGTTAGATAAGAGATTTCATGATAATCCATTGGTAAAAGATTATAATGTTGTTTTTTATGCTGGAATATCTTTAATAAGCCCAGAAGGTTTCGTATTAGGTACCATTTGTGCTTGCGACACAAAACCAAAACAACTTACCCCATTTCAATCTAATGCACTAAAATCGATGGCAAAACAAGTCATTAAATTGTTTGAATTAAGAAAAAAAAATGCACATTTAAAACAAGCTCAAATTCAATTGGCAGTTCAAAACGAAAACTTAAAAAATTTTGCTATACATGTTTCGCGAGATATGAAAATGCCTTTGTCTAACATTATTTTAACAACAGATGTTTTAAAACAAAAATATAAAGAAACTATAGATTTAAAAGGCCTAAATTACATAAGTAACATAAAAAAAGTATCGCTTAAATTAAGTGATTATATTAACGGATTGCTAAGTTATTACGAAACTAATCACATAGAAAATTATAATAAAAGCATCACGTTTTCTGTTAATAATCTTTTAGAAAACTTATTAAATTTATTAAGTTTTAATTCAAAATGCGTTTTTAAACTACCAAAAAAAGATCTTAAAATAACATGTAACCAAGTTGCTTTAGAACAAATATTTTTAAATCTTATTGGTAATAGTATAAAGTATAACAATAAAGCTCAAACAGAAATAACCATAACTAGTCAGATAAAAGATAACTTTGCCTTTTTTGAAGTTACAGACAATGGAAATGGAATACCAAACAAAGAACTAGACGAAATTTTTAACTTATTCTCTACAGCAGAAAATTTAGACCAGTTAAATAATAAAGATTACAAAATTAGACTATCTACAATTAAAAAAATAGTTGAAAGTCTTGGTGGAGAAATTACAGTAAACTCTATCTTTGGAAAAAGTACAACTTTTATGTTTTCTGTTAATTTAAATAATGACTAAACTTACCCATAAACAACTTAAAACCTTTCTAGACTCTAAAGTAAAGCAATACAATACTTTAGAGTTTATAGAAACAGATCCAGTACAAATCCCACATTTGTTTTCTAAAAAAGAAGACATAGAAATAGCTGGATTTTTAGCAGCTACAATTTCTTGGGGAAATAGAAAAAGTATTATTAAAAACTGTCATAAAATGATGGATTTAATGGAACATTCGCCATTTGACTTTGTAAAAAACCATACCACATCCGATTTAAAACCATTAGAAACCTTTGTACACAGAACATTTAATGGTTTAGACTTTATAACCTTTATAAAAGGTTTACAGCATATTTACACCAACCATAATGGCATAGAAGCAGTATTTGCTAAATATGCTGAAAAAAATTCCTTACAAAATAGTATTCACAACTTTAAAAAAGTTTTTTTTGAGATTGAACATTTACAACGTACACAAAAACATATAAGCGATCCATTAAAAAAATCGGCAGCAAAACGATTAAACATGTATTTACGTTGGATGATTAGAGACGATATACATGGCGTAGATTTAGGTATTTGGAAAACATTAAACACTGCACAATTATCTTGTCCGTTAGATGTACATTCTGGAAATGTAGCCAGAAAATTAGGCTTGCTAACCAGAACACAAAACGATGCTAAAGCATTAGCAGAATTAGACGCAGCTCTAAGAAAATTAGACCCAAAAGATCCTGTAAAATACGACTTTGCATTATTTGGTCTTGGTGTTTTTGAAGGATTTTAAACCAACTAAAAATTAATTCTAAAATGAATTCCATAAAAATAATTCCGTTTAAGACTGAATATTCAAAAGACTTTTACACTTTAAATATAGAATGGCTAAAACACTATTTTTATGTGGAAGCTTATGACGAAGCTGTTCTAAGCAATCCAGATAAATACATTATTTCTAAAGGTGGCTACATTTTTTTAGTAGAAAAAGATGAACAGATTATTGGTACTGCAGCATTAATGCCTACAGCTAAAAATTCTGTTTTTGAGCTAACTAAAATGGCTGTTTCTCCAAAACATAGAGGTTTAAAAATTGGACAACACTTATTAGATTATTGCATTAAATTTTCTAAATCTAAAAAATGGGATTCGCTTGTACTCTACTCTAGCTTAAAATTAGAAAATGCTATCCACATATACGCTAAAAACGGATTTACAGAAATACCTGTAGAAGATAATTGCCCATACAAACGTTGCGATATTAAAATGGAATTGGCGTTTTAAATTAATTATAAGTTATTGATTATTAAATATTAAGACTTGACTTTGTCATTTTTTTAGTCTAACTTAGTTTAACTACTGATATAAAACATTGAAACGTATTCATATCATCTTAACCTTAAACGAACCTTTCAGAAACTCAGTAATTTGTAATTCAATTTTATAAAAAACCTATTTTCTAATATTCAAATTATAACTAAGAAAATATCTCAAAACAAAAAATGCCTTACGTAACTGTAAGGCATTTTTAATATCTAGAATTAAAAACTAATTAGTTTTCAAACTGCTTTAATGTTTTTACAATAATAGCAACACAGTCTAATAATTGTTCTTTAGTCATAACTAAAGGTGGCGCAAAACGTATAATGTTTCCATGTGTTGGTTTTGCTAAAAGACCATTATCTCTTAGAGCCATACAAATGTTCCAAGCCGTTTCGCTTTCTTCATGGTCGTTAATAACAATAGCATTAAGTAAACCTTTACCTCTAACTAATTCTACTAAATCTGTAGTTGCAATATATTTGTTTAATTCGGCTCTAAATAATTCACCTAAATCAAACGCTTTTTGTGCTAAATTTTCGTCTCTAACCACTTCTAAAGCAGCAGTTGCAACCGCAGCAGCAACAGGATTTCCACCAAAAGTACTTCCGTGGTTTCCTGGCTTAATTACATCCATTATATTATTATTAGCTAAAACAGCACTTACTGGATAAACACCGCCACTAATAGCTTTACCTAAAATTAAGATATCTGCTTTAACTTCTGGAGTTCCAGAACAGTTTTTATCTGCACAAGAACAGTTTCCACAAGTTGCTAATAAACGACCTGTTCTTGCAATTCCAGTTTGAACTTCGTCTGCAATAAATAAAACGTTGTGCGCTTCACACAATGCTTTTGCTTTGGCTAAATAACCTTCAGTTGGCACATAAACTCCTGCTTCACCTTGAATTGGCTCTACTAAGAATCCAGCAATATTTTTATTACTTTCTAAAGCCGTTTTTAAAGCTTCTAAGTTATCGTACTCAATTTTTATAAATCCATCTGTATAAGGACCAAAGTTTTTACGAGCCACAGGATCGTTAGAAAACGATATAATAGTTGTTGTTCTTCCGTGAAAATTATTTTCGCAAACAATAATTTGCGCATCATTTTCTTTAATACCTTTTACTTCGTAAGCCCATTTTCTACATAGTTTTAAAGCTGTTTCTACAGCTTCGGCACCAGTATTCATTGGTAATAATTTATCAAAATTAAAAGTTTCGGTAGCAAATTTCTCAAAATTACCAAGCATATCATTATAAAATGCTCTAGAAGTTAAAGTCAAGGTTTTTGCTTGCTCTACCATTGCATTTACAATTCTTGGGTGACAATGTCCTTGGTTTACCGCAGAATAAGCCGATAAGAAATCGTAATATTTTTTTCCTTCTACATCCCATACATAAACACCTTCACCTTTGCTTAATACTACAGGTAACGGATGATAATTGTGTGCTCCGTATTTGTTTTCTAAATCTATCGCTTCTTGCGATGTTAATTGGTTTAAAACAGCCATTTTGTTTATTTTTTTTAGTTATAAAGTAGCCATTCCTTCTGTACCTTTATCCTTTCGATATTCCAAAGATGGAACGAAAATTCAGCGTGGGAGAGAAATCATCCCTAAGATGAATGCAAATTAATCAATTTAAAAGCTATTAAAAATTAATTTGACAAAATTGTGCTAATTTAAATTCATTTCAATTAAAACAAGTAGTACTTCCATTTTTATGCTTGAATCGCTTACCTTTAAAACTTAAAAGCCTTAAACGTTTATATAATAGGTTTCTGCTTATTAAGCAAAATCCTAATATAATTTAGATTCTAAAAAAATCAAATCAACATAAATTGAAAAAAGCACCTTAATCAAGATGCTTTTTTTATAATTTTGCATTATAAAATATATTACATGCCAAGTAGACCAAGAAACAAATTTGTTAAAAGAGGACAAATTATAGAAATAAAGATAGAAGATTACGCCTTTGGAGGAAAAGGAATTGGTCGTATTAGAAACGAACATGGCGAATTTGTAGTATTTGTTCCCAATACATTACCAGGTCAATTGGTAAAAGCACAAATAAAAAAGGCAAGTAAAAAATATGCTGAAGGTAAATTATTTGAGGTTTTAGAAGCTTCAAGTAATGAAATTGAAATGCCTTTTCAGGAAATTGCTGGTGCGCCGTACATTAAACTTCCTATTGAGAAACAGCACGAATATAAAAAAGATAGTACGCTTCAATTATTTAAACGCATTGGTAAAGTTGAAAATATTGAAGATTTATTTGATGAATTTATTACATCTCCAAACGATTTCCATTATAGAAATAAAATGGAATATAGTTTTTCTGCTATTGGTTACAATAGAGAAGAAAAAACAGATGTAGACGAATTTACTTTAGGTTTTAAAAAACGAGGCACTTGGTGGTGTGGCGAAAACTTAGATAAAGATAGCGGCTTATTCGATAAAGAATTTGAAGACCAACTTATTAAAATTAAAGCCTACTGCGAAGCAACAGGATTAACACCTTGGCATGGACCAAAAAGAGAAGGATTCTTTCGTTTTCTAGTGGTTAGAAAATCATATAAAACCAACGAACTACTTTTTAACTTAGTAACAACATCTCCAGATTTACCAGAATTTGACTTAAAAAAATTCTCAAGCTTTTTAGTGGAGCTATTTGGAAACAGAGTTGCTGGACTTTTACATACTATTAACGACGAAGTTGGCGACAGAACGCTTGCAACTACAGGAAGCATTAATTTAGTTTACGGAAAAGACAAAATTATAGAAGAACTTTTAGGTTTAAATTTTGAAATTAGCATGAAAAGCTTTTTTCAAACCAACCCTAAATCTGCAGAACGTTTATATAGTAAAGTTGTAGATTATGCTCTAGAAAATAAAGAAGCCATAGACAATACGGTTGTAATGGATTTATTTTGCGGAACAGGAACTATTGGTCAAATTATTGCTTCAAGATCAAACAACACAAAAATAGTTGGTGTAGATATTGTTGCATCGGCAATTAAAGATGCTAAAAAGAATGCCAAAAGAAATAATATTGATGGCTTAACCTTTTTTGCTGCAGATGTTGGGAAATTTTTAGTCGAGCATCCAGAATATAAAGATAAAATAAGAACCATAATTTTGGATCCTGCCAGAGCTGGAATTGCACCAAAAACGCTTCTAAAAATTATTGCTTTAAATGCAGATAGAATGGTTTATGTATCTTGTAATCCTGCAACACAAGCAAGAGATACAGAAACGCTAATGCAAGCAGGCTATAACATAAAAAAAATAAGTTTAGTAGATCAGTTTCCGCACACAGCACACATAGAAACTGTTGTATTATTTGAGAAATAATTATGAAAAAATACATATTAATAGTTTTTATAATCGTCTTGTCGGTTTCATCTTGTGAAAAAGATGACATCTGTGCTGCTACAACAGCTACAACACCACGATTATTAATTAGTTTTAACGATAATATTTTACGCGATAATCAAAAAAACGTAACAGGTTTTCTGGCTGCTGGATTTGGACAGATTACAGCATTAGAAGACTTTAGCGTCGTTACAACTGCCGATGCCATTTTGCCTTTACGTACAGATGCCACAGAAACTAAATACAGGTTATTTAAAGATTATGCCATAGACGACAATGGTACACCAGACGATACAACAGACGATTTACAAACTGGAAACCAAGACATAATTACCATTAACTACACAATAAAAGAGGTTTTTGTATCTAACGCTTGTGGTTATAAAGTACAGTACGAAAACGTAAGTATTACCATAGAACCAGATACAGATAACTGGCTTTTATTTCAAGAAGCTCTAAACGAAAATTTAATAATTTCAGATGAAACGACAACGCATTTCAACCTTTATCATTAGTAGTTTTTTACTACTAAGCGTTTCGTTAACTGCACAAAACGAAACAGAAACTATATCGGAAATAACTGATTCTATCTCTTTACAACCAAGAAAATTTGGTATTCGTGTTGGAACAGATGCGTCAAAATTAGTTAGAACTGCATTAGACAATGATTATTCTGGTTTTGAACTTATAGCCGATTATAGATTTAACCGAAAAATATTTATTGCAGGAGAAATAGGTAACGAACAAAAAGAATTTGTAACAGATTTTTTAGATATTACCACTAAAGGAACCTATTTTAAAGTTGGTATAGATTATAATATGCACGACAATCTTTTTCCTTTAGATAATATGATTTATTCTGGATTTAGAATTGGTGCAAGTAATTTTAGTCAGACCTTAAACAAAGGAACTTACTATACCACAAACCAATATTGGCAAACACAAGGAACTGTTCCAGAATTAGAAGATTTTACGGGATTAACAGCACTTTGGGCCGAACTACAAATGGGAATTAAAGCCGAAGTTTTAACCAACCTTTATATTGGTTTTAATGTGCAATTAAAATATTTATTTAGTCAAGACACGCCAGAAAATTTTACTAATGTATTTATACCTGGCTTTAATAAAGTCTTTGAAGATAGTAGTTTAGGCGTTGGTTATGGCTATACTATATCTTATAGAATTCCATTATACAAAAAGTAAATATGGGTTTTTTTAGGTTCTTTCTTACTCTAGTTGTTGTTATAACACATACAGAACCTTTATTTGGTTTCACTTTTATAAATGGTGAAATGGCAGTAAAAGGATTTTATATGATCTCTGGGTTTTATATGACCTTGGTTTTAAACGAAAAATATATTGGTCCTAATAAATCTTATAAATTATTTATTACAAACAGACTAATGCGTATTTACCCTATGTATTGGGTTGTTATTTCTGTAATGGTTATTAGCTCTTTAGCTTATGGATTTATTTCTAATGGTACTAATTATGGCATTTTAAATCCTTATGTAGATAATTTTGATCTATTACAACCAACTACATTAATTATACTTATTTTTTCTAACATTTTTATTTTCTTTCAAGATCTATTGGTTTTTGTAGAAATAGACCAAATTACAGGTTTATTAAAGTTTCAGCCACATTTTGGTAAAGACTACTTAAAAGGACATCATTTTGCTATAATTTTTCCTGTTTGGACTATTGGATTAGAACTATTATACTATTTAGTTGCACCATTTATTGTTAGAAAAAAGAATAGTATTGTAATTGCATGTATTATTTTATCGCTACTTATAGATTATCTAATTAGATATGAAATTGGTTTAAGATATATTTCATGGAACTTAAGGTTTTTCCCAAATGAATTATGTTTTTTCCTTTACGGAACACTTGCATACAGACTATATAAAAACAAAACGTATTTAAGTTGGAACTATTTATACTATATTTCTGGAGTGCTACTATTAATAATGTCTTTAACCTATCCATTAATAGACTTCGGCTTAAAATATGTATCTTACTTCTTGGTCCTATTTATAGTAATGCCATTTTTATTTGAGCAAACTAAAAATAATAAATTAGACAGATATATTGGCGATTTAATTTATCCCGTATATATCTGCCATATGTTTATAATAATAACTGTAAGTTCTACAGGCTTATTTATTTATAATAAAGGCATAACCGTTATAATTACTAGTATTATTACTGCTATTGGACTAAAGTATTTTATAAACGATAAAGTAGAAAACTATCGTCAAAAAAGATTAAAAAAAACACCACTAAGTTTTAAAGAATAATGGGATTAATTAGATTTTTTTTAGCCCTATTTGTTGTAGTTAGCCATACAGAACCTTTCTTTGGATTAACCTTTATTAATGGTGTGCTATCTGTACAAGCATTTTATATGATTTCTGGATTCTATATGGCACTTGTATTATCTGAAAAATATATTGGTACTAACAAATCTTATAAACTTTTTATAACAAACCGTTTGTTAAGACTTTATCCAATATATTGGACTGTTATTTTTGTAATTATAATTAGTTGCTTAATTTATGGCTACCTAAATAACGGAACTAATTATGGTATTTTAAATAGTTATAAAGACAATTACAGTTTACTAGCACCAAGCACATTATTAATTATTATATTCTCAAATCTTTTTATCTTTTTTCAAGATACACTTCTGTTTTTTGAAATTAATCTAACGTCTGGTTTACTAGCTTTTAAACCATTATTTGATAAAGGAGATTTGGCTGGCTCAGACTTTGCTTTAATTGGTCCTGCTTGGACGGTTGGACTTGAGTTGTTATTTTATTTAATTGCCCCATTTATAGTAAAACTGAAAAATTATTTTATTATTGGTCTAATTATTATATCGCTATTAATTAAATATTTTACAATCCATAAATTAGGATTAAATTCTATAACCTGGAGTTTTAGATTTTTTCCAAGTGAATTATCTTTTTTTCTATTTGGTATTTTAGCTTATAGACTATACAAAAACAAAGCATATTTAAAACTAAACTATTTATTTTATATTGGTATTATAGTCTTTACTGTTGTTACTATATTGTATTCAGAATTACAATTTCAAAGTAAATACTACTTGTTTTTTATGTCCCTATTTATAATAATACCTTTTACATTTAATAAGACAAAACACATGAAAAAGGATAGATTTATTGGAGAATTAAGTTATCCAATCTATATATGCCATATGTTTATTGTAGTCGCTATAAGTGCTACAAATATTTACATCTATAATAAAGGTATAACAGCAATAATTGCTAGTATTATTGCTGCTATTGGACTTAAATATTTTATTAGTGATAAAGTAGAAAACTACCGCCAAAAAAGATTAAAAAGTAATTAATCTTCTTGATTCATATATTTTCCTTTTTTGCTTCCTGGATAAATATCGTATTTAGCTAAACGCGATTCTAATTTTGCGTTAAACAGTTTAATTTTTCTTGATGGACGCAATCCTACGTGCTTTAAAGCTTCTAAATTAGACGTAATAAACCAAGCTGTAGTATCTGGATAATTCTGCTTAAGTGTATCTCCAATATTTTTATAGAAATTTTCCATATCAATATCTAAACGCTCGCCATATGGTGGATTAAAAACCATATGCAAGTGCTTTTCTCCACCTTTTTGAGTCTTAAAAAAGTCTTCGTGTTTAATGGTCATAAACTCGTCTAAATGCGCATTAATTGCATTTTCTTTAGCTTTTGTAACAGCGCTTGGCGATTTATCGAAACCAATAATTCTATGATGAAAATCTCTTGTTCTTCCTAAAAGTGAGGCTTCAATTTTTTCAAATAACTCTACATCCCAATCTTGCCAACGCTCAAAAGCAAATTCTTTACGCATTAGGTTAGGTGGAATGTTACATGCTATCATTGCTGCTTCAATCATCATTGTTCCAGAACCACACATTGGATCCATAAAATCAGATTGTCCATCCCAACCAGAAAGCATAATTAATCCTGCTGCTAAAACTTCGTTTATTGGTGCAAGATTTGTTGCTGTTTTATAGCCACGTTTGTGCAAAGATTCGCCAGAAGTATCTAAACTTACATTACAAAAATCGCGATCTATATGTATATTAATTTTAAGGTCTGGAAAACGTAAGTCTACGTTTGGTCTTTCGCCTGTTTGATTTCTAAATCGGTCTACAATAGCATCTTTTGTTTTAAGTGATATGTATTGCGAATGATTAAACAACTCGGAATTTACTGTAGAACTTACTGCCAAAGTGCCAGAACACTTCATGTAATCTTCCCACTTAATTTTGTAAATCTTATCGTATAAATCTTGTTCGTTTTTTACTCTAAAGCTTGTTATTGGTTTTAAAACCTTAATTGCAGTACGTAACCCTAAATTGGCTTTGTACATAAAACCTTTGTCACCTTCAAAAGTAACGCTTCTTACGCCAACTTTTACGCGCTGTGCACCAAGCTGTATTAATTCTTTTTCTAATAATTCTTCAAAACCAAATAAGGTTTTGGCAACCATTTTGAAATTATTCTCCATTGTTTTCGTCTAAATCCTTGCAAAAATACGTTATTTTTACGCAAAATTACTACTAAACCTATATTTGGTTTGGGTTAAAGATTGATGCGGCATCCTTTTTTTGCTGCCACAAATGGCAAAAAAAGATATAGCAGAAAGCTTGGTTTTAGGCGATTTTATGAGCCTAAAAAACCTTATAAACAGAACTATAAAATGACTACAGATAAAACAACTTGGTATGCAAATTGGTTTAATACACCTTTTTACCATATTCTATATAAAGATAGGGATTACAGCGAGGCTGAAGATTTTATGATTAACCTTACCGAGTATTTAAATATGCCGGAACATGGGAAAATTATGGACTTAGCTTGTGGAAAAGGCAGACATTCTGTGTATTTAAATACTTTGGGTTATAATGTTTTAGGTGCAGATTTGTCTGAAAACAGTATTAATTATGCCAAAAAGTTTGAAAATGACACCTTAAAATTTAAGGTTCATAATATGTGTAAGCCTTACGGCGAAACGTTTGATGCTGTTTTTAATTTATTTACAAGTTTTGGTTATTTTGATGATGAAGCCGATAATTTGAATACAATTAAAGCTATAAAAGCAAACTTAAATGACTACGGTTTTGGTGTAATTGATTTTATGAATACCGAATTTATTATTGAAAATTTAGTTCCTGAAGATGTAAAAACGGTTGATGGTATTGATTTTTACCAGAAACGTTATGTTAAAGATGGCTATATAATTAAGGATATTAATTTTACTTTTGAAGGCGAAGATTTTAGTTTTCAAGAACGTGTTAGAGCTTTAAGTTTAGCCGATTTTGAAAAACTTTTTGAAGATGCTGGCGTTTATTTATTAGATGTTTTTGGCGATTATAAGCTAAGTAAATTCTACAAAAAAAGTTCTGAACGTTTAATTATGATTTTTAAATAAATTAAAATGATTACAATCCTTGCGCCTATTATTGCTGTTATTTTGGGGTATTTTGTGGTTTTAGTTTTAAAACCTAACCAACCTAAGCACTTAAAACTACTTTTGGCTTTTTCTGGAGCGTTTCTTTTGTCTGTAACGGTTTTTGATTTTTTACCTGAAGTGTTTTCCATGCAAAACAAACGCATTGGTTTGTTTATAATGATTGGTATTTTACTTCAAATTATATTAGAATTCTTCTCTAAAGGTGCAGAACATGGACACGTACATATTAGCAAAACATCTACTAATTTTCCGTGGTTATTATTTATAAGTCTTAGTATTCATAGTGTTTTAGAAGGTTTACCTATAGAAGGTCATAGTCATTTATTATATGGGATAATTATTCATAAACTACCTATTGCCATTATTTTAAGTACGTTTTTCTTAAAGTCTAATTTAAGTAAAGTTAGAAGTTTTGCCTTTTTAATGCTTTTTGCTTTTATGACACCAATTGGCGTTATTTTATCTCAACAATTTGAGTTTTTTAAAACCTATTATTATGAAATTTCTGCTTTAGTTATTGGAATATTTTTACATATTTCTACCACAATTTTATTTGAAAGTAACGAAGGACATACATTTAATTTTACAAAACTTATGACTATTATTATTGCAACAGTATTGGCATACTTTATTTAATAAAACACTAAAGATTAACCACTATTACGCAAATAGAAAATTGTTAGATTAGTACATTTAATATGGAAAAAAGTATTAATATTTAGGCCGCTAAAAAAGCAAAGCCTTTTAAATTAAACAAAGTTTTAGCAAATAATATATCTGTATTATTTATTTAACATCTTTGTTCCATATTAAATTAAAAGCAGAAAATAAACTGCAGACCGAAAATAAAAAAACATGTTTAGTAAAGAACAATCGCGCTTAATGCGTCAAGAATTTTGGACAAGCTTTGGGAAATCGTTCCCTAGAAAGTGGTTATTGTATAACACTAAACTTAAAGGCTTAAGTTTTAAATTTCATTTTGATAACACAACAGCTCTTGTAGCCTTAGATTTAGAAGACGATTTAGAGCACCGCATTAATCATTGGGAGAAATTAGAAGCTTTAAAATCTATTTTAATAGATGATTTTTTGCCAGATGCTATTTTTACAGAACAATACATATTAAACAACGAAAAGGAAATTTCTAGAGTACATGTGCAAATTCCTTATAAAGTGTCTATTCACAACAAAAATAATTGGCAAGAAGTAATGGTGTTTTTTAACGAAAATATGCCAAAATTTGAAGCCTTTTTTGAAGAATACAAAGATGTTATTGAAGGTTAAAATTAGTTAGCCTTTGTTTTCTTTTTAGTATTTACTAGAGTTATTGGTTAATCTTAGTTGATCTAAATTTTTTAAAGCATGAAAAAAATCGCCCCTATTTTAGATTACATCTGCATACTATTAGCAGTTATAATTTTAGTGGATTTTGCGATTTCAAAAACTACTGTTATAGAACGTATAACATCTAAACAAATACTAAACCAAAGTTATAATAATGCAGGAGGAAATTCTCATTTATCTTTTAGCATTGTTACAGAAAATAATCATTTTAATTGTAGCGAATCCTTTTTTAATATACTAGAAGATGAAACTCTAATTAATATTAATAGATCCTTAATTTTTAACAAAGTAAACAGCTACAAAAATACAAATACAAACCAAAAGGAAACGTACTCTTTACGCTATACTACAGGTTTATTTATTCCAATAATAGTTTTAATACTATTAATTTTAAGTTTAGCTAAGCCTAATATTTCCGATATTCTAAAATTTATAACTAAAGTGGTTATTGTTGCAGATTTAGCATATCTAATTTTTAGTTAATCCTTTTTAGTATTTAGTAATTTGAGGTTAGTTGGTAGAAAATACTTAAAGCTTATACAGATTTAAGTAAAATTAAAAAGCTCCAAATTACAATTGTAATTTGGAGCTTTTTTTATAATTAAAACTAACTGATGCTTATTTTACATCCATTAATTCTACATCGAAAATTAAAGTTGCATCTGCTGGAATTGCTCCACCAGCACCACGAGAGCCGTAACCTAATTCACTTGGAATTACAAAACGTGCCTTGTCTCCAACGTTTAACAACTGAATTCCTTCGTCCCAACCTGCAATAACTTGTCCAACACCAACTTGAAAGTCTAATGGCTGATTACGCTTGTAAGAAGAATCGAAAACCGTTCCATCTGTTAATTGTCCTTTGTAATGTACAGAAACCATATCTGCTTTATTTGCTTTTTTACCAGTACCTTTTTGGATAATTTGGTAACGTAAGCCAGATTCTGTTTTATCGAATCCTGCAGCTACTTTATCTAAATCAGCTTCAGCTTTTGCTTTAGCGTCTGCTAACATTTTAGCTCTTGCACCATCAAAAGTTCTAAAAGCTTCAATAGCATTAAAAGCTTCTGCTTCTGCTCCAACTCTTACAATTTCTAACGTGTCAATTTTATCGCCTTGTGCAATTGCATCTACAATATCTTGACCTTTTACTACTTTTCCAAAAACAGTATGATTACCATCTAACCAATCTGTTGCTATATGTGTAATAAAAAACTGAGAACCGTTAGTTCCTGGTCCTGAATTTGCCATACTTAAAACGCCTGGTCCATCATGTTTTAAATCTGGATGAAACTCATCTGCAAATTTATAGCCTGGACTTCCAGTTCCTGCACCTTGAGGACAACCACCTTGAATCATGAAATCTGCAATTACTCTGTGGAATATTAATCCGTCGTAGTAAGGCGTTCCTTGAGGCTTAGCACTGTTTTCCATGTTACCTTCAGCTAATGCTACAAAGTTACCTACAGTTCCTGGTGTTTTTTGAAATTCTAAAGCGACTAATATTTCGCCTTTTGTTGTATTAAATTTTGCGTATAATCCGTCTTGCATGACTTATTTTTTTTATGAGCTGCAAAGATACTGAATGATTTATGAATTAGGAAAATAGTATTAAGAAAAGAGAATAAAGACTCTTTAATCTTGAAGCTATTAAATTAATAGAAATAATTTAATAGCTTCATTTTAAAAGTTAACTGTTGTTACTCTGTAGCTTTAGCTATCTAAATTTATTAAAACACCTTTTCTTGTAAAACTAAAATACTTAAATAAGTTTAAAGGTTTAGGTACTAATTAGCAACTTCACTAATAAATTTAATACGATACAAACGTAATTCTTCGTCTTCATAATCGCCATCAAATTCTTCTACAGCATCGTCTATTTTATCGGTTTCAGCTTCCATAAAATAATCATGAATTTCCTCTTGCTGGTCTTCATCTAAAACATCTTCAATCCAATAATCTATATTTAATTTAGTTCCAGAAAATACAATAGCTTCCATTTCTTTAATAAAAGCTTCCATTTCCATACCTTTTGCAGAGGCAATATCTGTTAATGGTAATTTTCTATCTACACTTTGAATAATATATAGTTTTAATGCCGAATTTGTTCCTGTAGATTTTACAACTAAATCGTCTGGTCTTGTAATGTCATTTTCTTCGACATAACTTGCAATTAAAGCCACAAAGTCTTTTCCGTATTTTTTAGCTTTTCCTTCTCCAACGCCATGTACGTTATATAATTCTGATAAAGCTACTGGATATTTTAAAGACATATCTTCTAAAGATGGATCTTGAAAGATTACAAATGGTGGAATGCCTAATTTCTTAGCATTCTTTTTTCGTAAATCTTTAAGCATTGCCATTAATTTCTCATCGGCAACGGCTCCACTTCCGGATTTTGCGGTAACAATACTGTCGTCTTTAGTTTCGTCGAACACATGATCTTCCGTCATCATAAAAGATGTTGGATTTTCTAAATAATCTTTAGCTGTTGGTGCTAATTTAATAACACCATAAGTTTCTATATCTTTTTTAAGAAAACGTGCTACTAAAACCTGGCGTAATAAAGCCATCCAATAGTTTTTGGTTTTAGATTTTCCAATTCCAAAAAATGGTTGTTCGTTACTTTTATGTGAGTTAATTAAGGCATTTTCTTTACCTGTAATTACACTTACTAAATCTTTAGACTTGTACTTTTCATGAGAACCTTTAATTACATTTAATAGGATAACAACATCATCTTTGGCTTCATTTTTCTTTTTTGGAAAACGCATATTGTCGTCCATATCGCCACCATCGCCTGTTTCTGTATCAAATTTCTCTCCAAAATAATGTAGGATAAATTGTCTTCTAGATATTGAAGTTTCGGCATAAGCTACAACTTCTTGTAACAGCGCCTGACCAATTTCTTGCTCTGCCACGGGTTTTCCTGACATGAATTTCTCTAATTTTTCTACATCTTTATAAGCGTAAAAGGCTAAGCAATGGCCTTCGCCGCCATCTCTACCGGCACGACCAGTTTCTTGGTAATAACTTTCTATACTTTTTGGAATATCGTGGTGAATAACAAATCGCACATCTGGCTTATCTATTCCCATACCAAATGCAATGGTAGCCACAACAACATCTACATCTTCCATTAAAAACATGTCTTGATGTGATGCACGTCTTTTAGCTTCTAAACCTGCATGATACGGAATGGCTTTTATGCCATTTACTTGTAAAACCTGCGCTAATTCTTCTACTTTTTTACGGCTTAAACAATAAACAATTCCAGATTTACCTTCGTTTTGTTTAATAAACTTAATAATGTCAACGTCTACAGATTTTGTTTTAGGACGTATTTCGTAATATAAATTAGGTCTGTTAAATGACGCTTTAAATGTTTTAGCGTCACTCATTCCTAAATTCTTTAAGATGTCTTCTTGTACTTTTGGTGTAGCAGTTGCAGTAAGTCCAATAATTGGAATATTATCGCCAATTCTACTAATAATACTCTTTAGGTTTCTGTATTCTGGTCTAAAATCGTGTCCCCATTCGCTAATACAATGTGCTTCATCAATAGCAACAAAAGATACGGTTACACTTCGTAGAAACTCAATATTTTCTTCTTTAGTTAAAGATTCTGGTGCTACATAAAGTAATTTTGTAATTCCACTTGTAATGTCTGCCTTAACTTGTTTAACTTCGGTTTTATTTAAAGATGAATTTAAAACGTGTGCTATTCCATGCTCGTCTGAAATTCCACGAATAGCATCCACTTGGTTTTTCATTAATGCAATTAAAGGCGATACAACAATTGCAGTTCCTTCTTGCATTAATGCTGGCAATTGAAAACATAACGATTTTCCGCCACCAGTTGGCATGATAACAAAAGTGTTCTTTTTAGCTAAAATACTTTCTATTACAGGTTCTTGTAAGCCTTTAAACTCACTAAATCCAAAAAACTTCTTTAAATCTGAATAAATACGATCTCTCAAAATAAGGGTATACTTAATTGTTGGTTGTTTTTAATTTAAATTTATACGGCACTATAAAATTAAATTTACTAATTCTTTTTAAAGGTAAAATATAATTACATTTAAAATATAAAAATAGCGATTATTTTTTAATTAAATTTGCATGAATTAAAATTTCTCGCAGACTTTAACATTTAATAAAGAAACCTAAATCTTTGTTATCCTAAAAGAATAATTAATGACTCATAATAAAGAATCTATTACCCAATTAGCAAAAGACACAGTTTTACTAGAAAGTCAGTCTATATCTAACTTAGTTAGTTTAATTAATGACGATTTTTACAATGCTGTAGAATTAATACACCATTCTAAAGGTCGTGTAATTATTACTGGAATTGGTAAAAGTGCCATTATAGCAACTAAAATTGTAGCTACAATGAATAGTACTGGAACACCAGCTGTTTTTATGCATGCTGCAGATGCAATACACGGCGATTTAGGTCTAATTCTTAAAGATGATGTTGTTATTTGTATTTCTAAAAGTGGAAATACTCCAGAAATTAAAGTTTTAGTGCCTTTTATAAAAAAAGCAGGTAATAAAATGATTGCCATAACTGGAAATAACCAATCTTTTCTAGGAACAGAAGCCAATTTTGTTTTAAATGCTTATGTAGAAAAAGAAGCTTGCCCAAATAATTTAGCACCAACCACAAGCACGACTGCACAATTGGTTTTAGGAGACGCTTTAGCGGTTTGCTTACTAAAAATTCAGAATTTTACAAGTAACGATTTTGCTAAATATCATCCTGGCGGTGCTTTAGGTAAAAAACTATATTTACGTGTAAACGATATGTCTCAGGTAAACGAAAAACCTCAGGTTACTCCAAGTACATCAATTAAAGACGTTATTTTAGAAATATCCGAAAAACGCCTTGGTGTTACTGCTGTTGTAGAAAACGGAAACGTTATTGGAATTATTACCGATGGCGATTTAAGACGTATGCTTACCAAAACAGATAATTTTACAGATCTAACCGCACAAGATATTATGAGTGTAAATCCAAAAACAATAGCCTCTAATGCTATGGCGGTAGATGCTAAAGAAGTTTTTGAAAAACACGGAATATCTCAACTTGTAGTTGTAAAAGACCATAAGTACGATGGTATTGTACATATTCACGATTTAATTAAAGAAGGCATTTTATAATGGCTAAAAAAAACATAGACGAAATGTCTTTTCTTGATCATTTAGAAGATTTAAGATGGCATTTAATTAGAATTTGTATTGCTATTTTAATTGCAGCATCTATAGCTTTTGTATTCAAATCTTTTATTTTTGATACGGTACTTTTTGGTCCTAAAAACATGGATTTTCCTACTTATAAATTACTTTGTGATATAGCAACGTACTTTAATATGGACACCACACTTTGTGCAGACGAATTTCCCTTTAAAATCCAAGCAAGAACAATGGCAACCCAATTTTCTGCGCATATTTGGACATCTATTTTAGCTGGATTTATTATAGCGTTTCCATATATTATCTATCAGCTTTGGAAATTTATTAGTCCAGGAATGAAATCTAACGAGCGTAAAAGTTCTAGAGGTTTTATTATCGTATCTTCTATCTTATTCTTTTTAGGTGTGTTATTTGGTTATTATATTATAACACCATTGTCTATTAACTTTTTAGGAACCTATAATGTAAGTGACAGTATTAGTAACGAATTTGATTTAGATTCTTACATTGGTTTATTACGTGCATCTGTTCTAGCAAGTGGTTTAATTTTCGAATTACCTATAATTATTTACTTCTTAGCCAAAGTAGGCTTGGTAACACCAGAATTTTTAAGACGAAACAGAAAAATAGCTTTGGTTTTAGTACTTATCCTATCGGCAATAATAACGCCACCAGACGTTGCTAGCCAGATAATAGTAGCTATTCCTGTTTTAATATTATATGAAATAAGTATATTTATTGCAAAATTTGTAGTAAAAAAAGAAACTAAAAAAGATTTAAAAAATGTCTGATATCGTTAAAGAATTCAATGATTATCGCACTAAAATGAACGACAAAATTTTAGAGGATAAAAACAAAGTAATCAAACGAATTTTTAATTTAGATACAAACGCTTTTGCAGAAGGTGCCTTAGATGTAAAAACAAAAGAACTTCTAGGCTTAGTAGCATCGTTAGTATTACGTTGCGACGATTGTGTAAAATACCATTTAGAAGCCTGCCATAAAGAAGGTTTATCTAAAGAGCAAGTTGTAGAAACCTTAAGCATTGGGAATTTAATTGGTGGAACTATTGTAATTCCACACTTAAGAAAAGCTTACGAATATTGGGACGCATTAGAACTGCAAAGTTAAACTTAGTATAAAAACAAGTCAAATTTATTTCCACTTTCAATTAAATACCTATTTTAGAATTTTAATTTAGCACCTATGAAATTACGCGCAGAAAATTTAATGAAGTCTTACAACGGACGAAAAGTCGTTAAAGACGTTTCTCTTGAGGTTAATCAAGGTGAAATTGTTGGGCTTTTAGGACCAAATGGTGCTGGAAAAACAACTTCTTTTTATATGACAGTTGGTTTGGTTAAACCTAATGCGGGAAAAATTTTTTTAGATGATACCGATATTACAGATTATCCAATGTACAAACGTGCACAAAATGGTATTGGCTATTTAGCACAAGAAGCTTCAGTTTTTAGAAAATTAAGTATTGAAGATAATATTTTAAGTGTACTTCAATTAACCAAGTTGTCTAAAAAGCAACAATTGGATAAAATGGAAGAACTTATAGACGAGTTTAGTTTAGGCCATATTAGAAAAAGTCGTGGCGACTTACTATCTGGTGGAGAAAGACGTAGAACAGAAATTGCACGTGCATTGGCTACAGATCCTAACTTTATTTTATTAGACGAACCATTTGCTGGTGTAGATCCTGTTGCTGTAGAAGATATTCAACGTATTGTAGCGCAATTAACCAAAAAAAACATTGGAATACTTATTACAGACCACAACGTACAAGAAACTTTAGCTATTACAGACAGAACTTATTTAATGTTTGAAGGAAGCATTCTAAAAGCTGGTGTTCCAGAAGAATTAGCAAGCGACGAAATGGTTAGAAAAGTCTATTTAGGGCAAAATTTTGAACTACGTAGAAAGAAAATTAGAGAGTAGTTTAATTTACAGTAATTTAATCTTCAAAAAGGTCCTGTTACTAATTGCACTTAACGTTTAAACCTATAATTAAAGCATCAAATTTATACATAAATTTGATGCTTTTTAATTTAAAAACAACAATTAGGTAGAGCTTCTAAAAACATTTAATGTTTAGATTATTTTACTCTTTTTTTTTCTGATATATGTAAACACTTTAATTCTAACAAATTTTAAATTTTATAGAAAACGAAAAAAAATTACATTTTAAATATATTTTATTGGCACTAAATCCGTAAAATAAGCAAGCTTTTATTTAGAACATTTTTTTTTAAACGCTAAATTTATTACCTCTATTAATACTAATTTTTTTTCTCGTTACTTTAACTTATTATGGCTTACTAATAATAAAAAAAATAGAAATAATAATTAGTAACCATATCCAAAACTCAAAAAAGAGTCTACTATTTTTTTACGCCTAATCTTACTAAAATAGTTTCTAATAAACACCATTTTGTAAAGGCAGATTGAATTAAATTAACTCCAATAAATACAGTAAACCACATCCAATTTGGGTTTACGTAAACCGTAAGCAAAACACTTAATAGTACCATTGTACCGACTATAACTCTAAAATAGGTATTTAACATTTTTTCTAATTTTTATTTTTTTAATTTCTCTCAGATTTTTACAATTTTGTTTTTTAAAAATCTGCACTTTTTACTAAAGTATATTTTACTTATAATTCTTCTTCTCTATCATATAATAAACCAATGGTACAACCAACAGAGTTAATACAGTAGATACTATTGTTCCGCCCATTAACGATATTGCTAATCCTTGAAAAATAGGATCAAAAAGAATAACAAATGCGCCAATAACTACAGTTCCTGCTGTTAACAAAATTGGTGTTGTTCGCACTGCACCAGCTTCAATACAAGCCTGTTTTAGCGGCACGTCTTCTGCTGTTCTTAGATTAATAAAGTCTATTAGTAAAACCGAATTTCTTACCATAATTCCTGCTAAAGCAATCATTCCTATAAAAGAGGTTGCTGTAAAAAAGGCGCCCATAATCCAGTGTCCTAGAATAATTCCTATTAAAGATAATGGCACTGCAACCATCATTACAATTGGTGCTTTAAAGTTTTGAAACCAACCTACAATTAAAATATAGATTAATATTAACGCACCTAAAAAAGCAATTCCTAAATCTCTAAAGACTTCTAATGTTATTTGCCATTCGCCATCCCATTTTACAGTATAATTGTCTTCATATTCTGGCTGACCTAAATACATTTCATTAAGTTGGTAACCTTTTGGTAATGGTATTTCTTTCAATTTATCTTCCATTCCTAAAATAGCATATGCAGGACTTTCTAATTCTCCAGCCATATCTGCCATAACATAAACCACTCGTTTTTGATTTTTACGGTAAATACTTTTAGCTGCTGTAGTTTCTGTAATAGTAACTAAATCCGCAATTGGCATCATGGCACCTTGTTTAGATTTTACTTTTAATTGCGAAATATCTGTAATAGTAGATTTTTCTTTTTCATCTAAAGCCAATACTAAACCTATTTGATTAACAGCATCTTCATCATATAAATTTGTTATAGCTCTATTAGATAATGCCATATTCATGGTATATGCTATTTGTTGTGGTGCAACACCATATAACATTGCTTTTTCTTTGTTAATTTCAAATTGATATTCGGTTTGGTCCGCTTCAACCATCCAATCAATATCAACCACATCATCTGTGTTTTGTAAGATGTTTTGAATATTATTAGCTATCTTAATTTGCTCATTATAATCTGGACCATAAACTTCGGCAACAATAGTTGATAAAACTGGCGGTCCTGGTGGCACTTCTACCAACTTGACATTAGCACCATACTTTGAGGCAATTTTTTGAATTTCTGGACGTAATAATTTGGCAATGTCGTGACTTTGAATACTACGTTTGCCTTTATCAATTAAATTTACTTGAATATCTGCCATATTACTTCCGCCGCGCAAATCATAATGACGCACCAAACCATTAAAGGTTATTGGTGCAGATGTGCCAATATAATTTTGATAATTAACTACTTCGTGTCGTGTAGATAAATATTGTGCTATTTCCTGTGCTACAACAGCTGTGCGCTCTAAAGTTGTGCCTTCTGGCATATCTATAACAACCTGAAATTCGTTCTTATTATCAAAAGGTAACATTTTTACAGCTACCGAATTGGTAAAAAACAATACCATTGTTCCCATTAACACTAAAAAAGTACCTCCTAAAAACAAATAACGTTTTGCTTTAGTTTCTAATAAAGGTCTTTCAAATTTGTTGTAAACTCTGTATATAAATGTATCTTCTAGAGGCTTTTCTGGCTTTTCAACAGCTCCTTTTCTATCTTTTTCTCTTAAGAAAATTAAACCTAAATAAGGTGTAATAGTTAATGCTACAAATAAAGATAAAATCATAGCAATAGATGCTCCAATTGGCATTGGCGCCATATATGGCCCCATTAATCCAGAAACAAAAGCCATAGGTAAAACCGATGCAATTACTGTAAATGTTGCTAAAATAGTTGGGTTTCCAACTTCATTAATGGCATACAAAGCTGCTTGCTTAAATGGTAAACGTTTCATTTTAAAATGCCTGTGCATATTTTCGGCAATAATAATAGAATCATCCACCACAATTCCTGTAACAAAGACTAAAGCGAAAAGTGTGATTCGGTTTAACGTATAATCCATTAAATAATAACTCAATAACGTTAATGCAAACGTAATTGGAACAGATAAAAACACCACTAATCCACCTCGCCAACCCATTGCCAACATTACAACAAGTGTAACGGCAAAGATAGAACCTATAAGATGCCACAATAATTCTGACACTTTATGAGATGCTGTTTCTCCATAGTTTCTAGTAATTTCAACATGTACATCATCAGGAATTAAAGTACTACGCAAATAATCTACTTTAGCAATAATTACTTCTGCAATTTTCATTGCATCTGCTCCTTTTCTTTTAGCAACAGAAATAGTAACTGCAGGATATTCAGATTTATAATCAGAAGATTTTACGCTACCTTTTCCAAAACCTAAACTCACATAATTTTGTGGTACTTCTGGTCCATCTATAATTTTAGCAATCTGTTTTAAATATATTGGTTGCTTTTGTTGCACACCAACTACCAAATTTTCAACATCTGTAGCTGTTTCTAAAAACGTCCCAGTATTAATTAAAAATTCGTGGTCATTCTTATCGAAACTTCCTGAACTCATTTGGCTATTATTGGCCTTAATCATTTTAGAAACCGATAAAAAATCCAAACCGCTTGCAGACAATTTATCCTTATCTAAAACCACACGTAATTGGCGCTCGCGACCACCAATTTTGTGAGTAATAGCAACGTTGTTTACCTTTTTAATTTCAGCTTCCAACTCTTGCGCCATTTGATTTAACTGGAAATCGTCGTAATTTTCGCTCCACAGCGATAAACCCAACATTGGCACATCGTCAATCGCTCTAGTTTTTACTAATGGAAACGTAACGCCAGCTGGCATTTGGTCCATATGTTTGTTAATTTCGTTATATAATTTCACAAAAGAACGCTCAATATCTTCGCCCACATAAAACTGAACGATAACCATACCTTGCTCCTTCATTGATGTAGAATACACGTATTCCACACCTTTAATATTAGAAATTAATTGCTCTAACGGCTTAATTACACGCGACTCAACTTCTGTCGGACTTGCACCTGGATAACCCACAAAAATATCTGCCATTGGCACATCAATTTGCGGTTCTTCCTCACGTGGAATTAAAAACGATGCGTAAACACCAACAACCATAAATACAATCATTAACAAGATTGTTAACTTAGACTGCATAAAGACTTTGGCAATTTTTCCTGCGATTCCTTCTTTCATTTAATTCTTTTTTTTATTCCACAAAAGTGAAAATCTTACTGTTTTTTTTGGGCGTTTTAAAAGGCTATCCGTTACAATCTTTTTTTGCCATTTATGGCAGCAAAAAAAGGATTTCCTCTGCTATCCTTAACGCGCTTACTCTTGTGTAGTTCACTCTTCTTAATATTATTTACAAGGTTAAAACTTCAACTGTTTTTAGCTAACATAAAACCTTGTATAATACTCAAAACTATTTACTGAACACTTATTTTAACTCCATTATAAAGCTTGCCTTCAGCTGAAACAATATAAGCTTCATCTCCATTTAAACCAGACAACACTTCTACTTGGTTACCATAATTCCTACCTAATCTTAACCAACGTAAAATAGCTGTATTACTTTGGCTAACTGTATAAACTCCAGACAACTGTCCGTTGGTTACAATTGCATTAATTGGAATTAAAACTAGTTCCGATTTTGCTTTTCTTTTAATAGGAAACTGAACTGTTGTAAACATTCCAGATAAAATAGTAACATCTGTTTTGTCTAGATCTATTTTTACTAAATATTGTCCACCTGTATGTTTTGCAGATGTACTTACTTCAATTACTTTTCCTTTTAAAGTTTTATTAATAGATTTTACTAAGACATCTACAGTTATTCCGTTTTTAATTTCAGAAATTTCTGTTTCTGGCACCATTGCCATTACCTCAAAATTTCCAGGTGTTTCTATACTAATTAATGGTACTCCTGGATTTGCCATATTTCCTGCTTCTACATTTTTGCTAGTTACTATACCGCTAAAAGGTGCAGTAATATTACTGTAAGCAAATTGTGCATTAATTTCGTTTTTAATTTGCTTAGCAGATTCTAATTGTGCTTTTGCCATTTCAAAATTTGCAGTCATGTCATCCATTTCTTTTTGCGAAGCACTATTATCTGCAAACAAATTTTTAAAACGATTATAATCTTTTTGTGCATTTTTAAAACCAACAGTTGCTTGAGTAATTCCTGCATTTACTTGTGCTCGTTTGGCTTGTAAATCGGTATTATTAATAGATACCAATAATTGTCCTTTCTGCACTTTATCGCCAACATTAACGTATACCTTATTTACGTAACCCATTATTCTGGTACTTAAATCTGCACTGTTTGATGCTTGAATTTTACCACTAACAGCCAAAAATGGATTATTAGTATTAACTTTAACCTTACTAGTTTTTACAATAATTGCTGGTGTATTATCTAGTATTGGATTATTTTTTTTGTTTCCACAACTTGCAAAAATTAGCGCTACAGATAAGGTTAATATGGTATATATTTTTTTATTCATTTTATATGTTTTTTTAAGCAAGAATATTAGCTTATGCTTTTGGTTCTTTAATCTTGATTCTATTTTTTATTGTTTCGTTAAAAATTTTAAATAAGCTTGTGCGTAATTATGTTGAAATATAGTTTGGTAATATTCTAATTGTTTTTGAGCAAATTTTGTTTCTGAAATTAGCAAATCAGATGTTTTCTCTAAACCTTCTTTAAATCTATTGGTTCTAATTCTTAGAGATTCTTGAGATTGTTCTAAAGCTAAAGCTGTTAATTTTAATTTGTTTTTGGCATCTAGAAATGCACGTTTGGCTTTGTTTAATTCTAAATTACTTTGAGATACATATTGTTTGTATTCTAGTTTTGATTGTTCGAATTCTGATTTACTTTTTTGTGCTTTTCCAAAGCGTTTAGATCCCTGAAAAATGTCCCAACTTAATTGTGCTCCAAATAAATAACCATTTGCGTTGGCTTGAAAAATTTGGTCATCATATAACTCATAACTTCCAAAAGCGTTTAATTTTGGAAGAAAATCCATTTTATCTGCTTTATTTATTGCTTCATATGCATTAGAAGCTAATTGCATTGCCTTAATATCTGAACGATTTTCAGAAATTGATTTACTATCTACAGAAAATGTTGAAACGGTTAATTCATGGGTTGGTAAGTACACTATGTAGGTTTCATCATTCATTAAAAACGACAAATAATTAGACGCATTTTGCACATTACTTTTGGCTGTTTGTAACTGATTTTGAACTTCGGTTACGCGAACTTCTACATTTAAAACATCTGCACGTTGTAAATAGCCTTGTTTAAAACTATTGTTGGCTAATTTTTTATTTGCATTGGCTGCTGTTAATGCTTTTTCCAAGACGTTAACAGCTTTGTAAGCTAATTGTAATTGCATGTATGACTTTTCTACTTCTAATATTAGATAATCTGAAGTTCTTTCCGTCTTTAAAGCCATTGCTTCCATTTTAGACTTTGCCGCTTTACGTTGGTAAATACCATCTAAATTTATAAGTGGTTGCAGAATTTCAAATTTAGTAGCATAGCTTTCAATTTGAGAAGGATTGTTTAACAATGCTGGATTAAAATCGCTTTGCGTTAAAATTTCCTGATTTAATTTAGATCCAAAAGCCATTAATGGATTTGTAGTTGCTATTGCGGTATGACTAGCTGTAATATTGGGTAAGAACACTGCATTAGTTTGCTTGTAATCTGCTTTGGCCTGATTAAATTCCTCTTCAGAAATTTTAATAGATGTATTATTTTTTGAAACTTTACTTAAGACTTCTATTTTTGTAATTGGTACAATTTTTTGTGCATAACCTAAAAAGCTAAGCAACAAAAAACAAAGTAACATAATATCTATTTTTCTCATTATCTATAATTTGATACCACAAAAATAGCTTTAAGATAAGTAGCATTTGGTAACAAAAGTTACCAAGAAAATATACAGATAGCAACGTTTTCTTTATTTTTAAATAATATATTACAGTTTTGTAAGATTATTTGATTTAGTTAGTCTACTAATATTAATTATATTAGCTTTAAATTTTAAGAATTATAGAACATCTAATTCTAGCTAAACTTAAAAATTATAATTATTGAACTTTTAATCCATAAGTAAAAATAAAAGTTTACAAAAAAAAGAACTACAATAATTAGGAAAATCTAATCTAAAACACCACTTATTAGATTATTGTAATAACAAATAGTTTAAGAGCATTTGGACAAACAAATTATAACATTACAACACTTTTACGAATTACAAATAAGTTACAATTGATAACATTAATTAATGGATAAATCAATAAATATAGAATTAAGACCAACTAATTTGGAAGATTTAGAAACACTTTTTAAGTTTCAATTAGATAAAGACGCCAATTATTTAGCGGCATTTACAGCTAAAGATCCAACAGACAAAACGGCTTATATAAAAAAACACTCTAAACTATTATTAGACCAAACTATTACACAAAAAACCATTTATTTAGATCATAAAATAGTTGGTAGCGTTACAAAGTTTATTATAAATAGTAATGCAGAAATAACCTATTGGATTGATAAAAACTACTGGAATAAAGGCATTGCCACAAAAGCTCTAAAACTGTTTTTATCTTTAGAAAACACAAGACCTATATTTGGTCGCGTTGCCTACAATAATTTAGGCTCTAAAAAAGTATTAGAATACTGTAATTTTATTAAAATTGGAACAGAAAACGGCTTTTCTAACGCAAGACAAAAAACTATAAAAGAGTTTATTTATAGACTTAATTAGATAAGCTTAATTTAAAAAAACGTGCTTATTTTAGTAATATAAAACCTTTTAGTTTTTTAACATTTTGTTTTAGAATTAACATTCGGTTTGTCCTTATATTTGCAGTCCAATTACTAAAAATGAAAGGTCTAGTACAATTTTTTTTTACTTTTTTATTCTGTAATATTCTTTGGACAGAACGTTATTACAGACCAACAAACCTATTCACCACAGCAACTTATAGAAGATATCTTAATAGATAGTAATTGTATAACAAATGTTGTTGTAACCAATGCTGTTAGTGGAGATTTTGGCAATACAGAAAAAAGTTTTGGCTATTTTAATGCCAATGGATCTAATTTCCCATTTCAATCTGGTATAGTTTTAAGTACAGGAAAACTTAATAATGTACAAGGTCCAAACGCTTCTTTATCAGACGATAATGGTTCTAATTGGACTGGAGATACTGATTTAGAAATTGCACTACAAGAAACAGGAACGCTAAATGCTACCATTTTAGAATTCGATTTTGTTTCTATAGCAGATCAAATTAGCTTTAGATATATTTTTGCTTCAGAAGAATACCAAGAAAACAATTCGAGTACTTGTAATTATTCAGACTTATTTGGCTTTTTAATAAAACCTGTTGGTGCTTTAAATTACCAAAATATTGCTTTAATACCTGGTACAAATACACCAGTAAAAGTAACCACAGTTCATCCAGAGATTCCAAATGCTTGCCAAGCAGAAAACGAGATTTATTTTGAAAGTTTTAATAATAACTCTGCTCCAATAAATTTTAATGGTCAAACCAAAGTACTTACCGCAACAGCAAGTACAATTCCAAACCAAACTTATCACGTAAAATTAGTTATTGCAGACGAGCAAAATTACAGATACGACTCTGCTGTTTTTTTGGAAGCTGGAAGTTTTAAGTTAACAACCGATTTAGGTCCAAATAAACTACTAAATAACTTTACGGCACTTTGCGGTTCTGAAACTCTAACTGTAGATGCAACACAAAGTAATGCTACAGATTACCAATGGAAAAAAAATGGTGTTGATTTATTAGGAGAAATTAATCCGTTGTATACAATTACTGCTCCTGGAGTTTACCAAGTTGAAGTGTCTTTAAACTCCACTTGTATTTCCGATGGCGAAATTACAGTAGAATATGCCAATTTACCTATTGTAACAAATACCACATTAGAACAATGCGACCAAAATCAGGATGGATTTACAACTTATGATTTATTTGATTCTGAAACTAGTATTATTACTGAGATTGACGATATAATTTTAGATTTCTATGAAACTGAAGCAAATGCAATTGCTAACATTAACCCAATACCAAACCCAAATAATTACCAAAACACAAGTGTAAATCAAATCCTGTATGTAGTTATTGGAAAGCGAAATACCAATTGTATATCTATTGCAGAATTAACACTTTCCATCTCTAATAACGCTCTAAATATTTTGCCTTTAGAAATTTGCGAAGACCTTACTATTGATGGTTTTACACTTTTTGATTTAAATCAAATTAGTACTCAAATAGCACCACAAATCCCAACAAACGCAACTACAAGTTTTTATTTAACTGAAACAGATGCGTTAGCTAACACAAATGGTTTAAATAGTAATTTTACTAATACAATACCAAATACTCAAACTATTTTTATAAGAGTAAATACCACAGCAAATAGCTGTTTTAGCCTTAGCTCTGCAACTCTAGTTGTTTTAAATAAACCCGAAGTAGATCTAGATTATACAACAAGTTATTGTGTTAATAATTTTCCAAATACCATTACACTTTTTGGAAACAATTTAAATACAGAACTTTCTGATACATTTTCTTGGACGTTTAATGGCATGCCTTTATTAGAAAACACAACAACTTTAGATGTTAATACTATTGGAACTTATGTGTTTACAGTTACTAATATTAATAATTGTACAGCAGCTCAAACCATAACTGTTACAGAAATAGAAGCGCCAATAATTTCTGATATTACATTTACAGAATTATCAGACAACAATACTGTAACCGTAGAAACTTTAAACGCAGGTAATTTTGAATATGCCATAGATAATCCATCTATAATTTATCAAGATTCAAATATACTTACAAATGTATCGCCAGGAAATCACACCATTTATGTTAGAGAAAAAGATGGTTGTGGTATTGCAATACAAACTATTTCAATATTAGGCATTCCAAAATATTTTACTCCAAATTCTGATGGATTTAACGATTATTGGAAACCTCTAGGAATTACAAAAACCAAAGATTATAATCTTGATATTAAAATCTTTAATAGATACGGAAAACTTTTAAAGCAATTACCAGCTAAATCTATAGGTTGGGATGGAAAATTTGATGGCATACCTTTACCAACAGAAGATTATTGGTATGTAATTACAAGATCTAACAATCAAGTTACAACAGGTCATTTCACTCTAAAACGATAATAATAAGGACATCCTAAACTTGATACTTATATTTTTTTTGATTACGATAACATATGTTTAACTTTGTAAATATTAATTATCCGTTTTTAAATGAAATATTCTAAATTAGTTATCTGTTTTATCACCATTTTATTAAGCTTTAAAGCAGGATTTTCTAACACTACAAATTACACTTTTGAGTGCCCAAATCCAATAATTACAGCTTTTTCTCCTACAAATGGTCCAGAAAACACATTAATTACTATTACTGGAAGTAACTTTAACGCCGCTACAACAGTAACGTTTAATGGAACAAATGCTCTATTTAATATTATAAATGATACAGAAATAATAGCAACAATTCCTTCTGGAGCGTCAGAAACATCTATTATTTCTATTACAAGTTCTGGTGGATGTGTAGGAAATTCACCTTCAGATTTCACAATAACAAATTCTTCTTGTACTACTGCAGATATTTATATTTCTGAAATATATGATGCAGATTCTGGAAGTTATGCTGCAATAGAACTTTATAACCCTACAAATACAGCTATAGTTTTAGATGGCGTTTATATTATTGAACGTTTTGGAGATGTTGGTAATCCAATGCCAAGTAATACTTATACCTTATTAGGAACAATTCCTGCTTTAGATACTTTTATTCTTTTATTAGGAAGCGGATCAGATTGCCCAACTCTAACAGCAGATCTTAACGTAGGTACTGGACTTAATGACAACGACGAATTTAAACTTTTTAAAAACGGAACGCTTATAGATATTGTTAATACTCCAAACGAAAGAGGCTACACTATTATCAGAAATGCAAATGCTCCAATACCTCAAACGACCTACGATGTCAGCGATTGGAACATAAACTCTCAAGAAGATTGTTCAGATTTAGATATGCATATAGCAAATCCAATTCCAAATAATACTCCAACAATAACATCTCCAAATTCTCAAAATATTTGCGAAAATAGTAATGCAACTTTTACGGTGACTGTTTCTGGTACAGACACGTATTCTTACCAATGGAAAACACTAAATAGTTCTGGAAACTGGATAAATGTTGTTAATAATATCAATTATTCTGGTGCGACTACAAATACATTAACTATTACAAACGCAGCATTATCGTTTAACAATAACCAATACTACTGCGAAATTACATCTTCAAGTTGTAACTTATTTTCAGCTACTGCGCAATTACAAGTTTCAAATCCACCAGTAGATTCAATTTCAGACCAAACAGCTTGTACCTCATTCACACTTGGCGCACTTACAAACGGAAATTATTATACTGGAACTAACGGAACCGGAACGCAACTAAATGCTGGCGATGCTATTACAACAACTCAAACTATTTATATTTTTAATAATGTTGGAACCGCACCAAATAACTGTTCGAATCAATCCGATTTTACTGTTACAATTGGTGGAAATCCACCAGTAGATTCTATTGCAGACCAAACTGATTGTACTTCTTTCACACTTGGCGCACTTACTAACGGAAATTATTACACTGGAATTAATGGAACCGGAACGCAACTAAATGCTGGTGATGTTATTACAACAAATCAAACTATTTATATTTTTAATAATGTTGGAACTGCTCCTAATAACTGTTCGAATCAATCCGATTTTACTGTTACAATTAGTGGAAACATTGCAGATTCTCTTTCTGACCAAAATGCTTGCTCAAGTTATACGTTACCAATACTTACAAATGGGAATTATTACACTGCTACAAACGGAACTGGAACGCAATTAAATGCTGGTGATATTGTTACTACTTCCCAAACTATCTATATTTACTATGAAACAGGAACAATACCTAATTGTCCTGATGAGACCAGTTTTGACATTACCATTATTCCAAGTCCAATATTTCCAACGCCAGATCCATTTGAATATTGTGATCCAGATGCAGACGGTTTTGGAGAGTTCGATTTAAGCATTATTACTACTCAAATTTCTGGAGGCAATACAGATACAACTGTTACATATTTCGAAACACCTTCAGATGCAACAAATCAAGTCAACCCAATTACGGCTAATCCATATTTAAATATTGTTCAGAACAATCAAACCATATATTATAATGTAGAGAATACAAACTCTAATTGTGCAACTACATCTTCTTTTCAACTAATAGTTTATCCATCACCACAAATATTAGATACACCAACAGATTTAGAAATATGTGATGATGCAACCGCCGATGGTTTCACTATTATTGATTTAACGGTAAACGAAACAGAAATATTACAAGGATTAATTGCATCC
>CALJFB010000008.1 GCA_938073895.1 uncultured Flavobacteriaceae bacterium | reverse complement strand
GATAAGTTGGTTTGGTTGCTTAGTCCAAATGCCGAAACACCATAAACTATTCCAAAATTTACTGTTTTTGCGTTACTACGTTGTTCTCTTGTTACTTCATTTAAAGGTACATTAAATACTTTTGCAGCTGTAGAAGCGTGAATATCTTCGCCATTTTTAAAGGCTTCAATCATATTGTCTTCTTTACTTAAAGCTGCTATAATACGAAGTTCTATCTGGCTATAATCGGCAGCCAATAAGATGTAATCTTCATTTCTTGGTACAAAAGCTTTACGAACTTGTCTTCCGCGTTCTGTACGAATTGGAATATTCTGTAAATTTGGATTATTACTACTTAAACGTCCAGTTGCTGCAACGGTTTGCATATAATCTGTATGTACGCGTTTGGTGCTTGGTTCTATTTGTGTTGGTAATGCATCTACATAAGTAGATTTTAGTTTTGCTAAGCCACGATAATCTAAAATACTCTGCACAAATTCGTGATCTTTTGCTAAGAAGCTTAACACATCTTCGGCAGTAGAATATTGTCCTGTTTTTGTCTTTTTTGGCTTGTCTACTAACTTTAGTTTTTCGAATAAAATAACACCTAATTGTTTTGGCGATGCAATATTGAATTCTTCTTCGGCAACTTCGTAAATTTTAGTTTCTAATGTTTTAATGTCTTTATTTAAATCTGCTGCTAAACCATTTAAAAAAGCTTCGTCTAAATTAATACCTTCTAATTCCATATCTGCTAAAACGCGGACTAATGGAATTTCTATATCGTTAAATAATTTCTGCGTGTTGGCATCGCCTAATTCCTTAGAGAAATGCTCTTTTAATTGATAGGTAATATCTGCATCTTCAACTGCATACTCCGTTTGTTGTTCCAATGGAACTTGGCGCATTGTTAATTGATTTTTTCCTTTTTTACCAATTAATTCTGTAATTGGAACTGGTGTATAATTCAAATAAGTTTCGGCTAAAACATCCATATTATGTCGCATATCCGGATTTATTAGATAATGCGCTAGCATGGTGTCAAATAATGGTCCTTTTACGTCTAAATTATATTGAGCTAAAACTTTAATATCGTATTTTAAATTCTGACCAATTTTCTCGATACTTTCATCCTCAAAGAAAGGTCTAACCAGTTCTATAAGTGCTTTAGCTTCGGTTTGATCTTCTGGAAATGGGATGTAAAAACCTTTGCCAGCTTCCCAAGAAAAAGCAATACCAACTAACTCTGCGGTTAGTGGATTTAAACCTGTAGTTTCTGTATCGAAACAAACCGATTTTTGTTGCATTAGATTTTTTAGGAATAGTTTTGTAGCCATTCCTGGTGCAACACTTTGATATAAATGCGATGTGTTTTTTATGTTTTTACGTTCAAAAGAAGTACTATTATCTTGAGTAGATTCTGTAGAAACGTTGCCTCCAAATAACGAAAATTGTCCTTCGCCAGCTGCAGCAGTTTCTTTTGGTGTAGCTTTGTTTTCTGTTGACGTGTTTTTGCTTTCAGCTTTAGTTTCTTTAGAAAAAATCTTAGTTAAATTATCTATTAAGCGTCTAAATTCTAATTCCTGAAAAATCTCGGTAACTTTAGGAAGATCTGGATCGTCCAAAACAAAATCTTTTGCATTAAATGTTACAGGAACATCTAGCATAATGGTAGCTAATTTTTTAGATAAAAGTCCAAGTTCTTTATTGGCTTCTATTTTTTCTTTCATTTTACCTTTTAGCTCGTGTGTGTTGGCTAAGAGATTTTCCATACTTCCGTATTTGGCTAAGAATTTTTTGGCTGTTTTTTCTCCAACACCAGGCAGACCTGGAATATTGTCAGATGCATCGCCCATCATACCAAGAAAATCTATTACTTGCAATGGATCTGTAACTTCAAATTTTTTCTGAACCTCTGGAATTCCCCAAGTTTCGTAGCCGCCACCAAACATTGGTCTGTACATAAAAATGTTTTCGCTAACTAATTGTGCAAAATCTTTATCTGGTGTTACCATAAAAGTTTGGTAACCTTCTTTTTCGGCTTGTTTAGCTAAAGTTCCAATAACATCATCTGCTTCAAAACCTGTTTTTACCATAATTGGAATGTGCATAGCACGCAAAATATCCTGAATTATTGGTACGGCAACTTTAATGGCTTCTGGCGTTTCGTCTCTATTGGCTTTGTAAGCTTCAAATAGCTCTACACGATCTGCGCTTCCACCTTTATCGAAACAAACGGCTAAAAGATCTGGGTTTTCACGTTTAATAACATCTAAAAGCGAATTCATAAACCCCATAATTGCTGAGGTATCTAAGCCTTTAGAGTTAATTCTTGGATTTTTTATGAAAGCGTAATAACCTCTAAATATTAATGCGAAAGCATCGACTAAGAAAACACGTTTTTTATCTGCCATTTTTATGGTGTAAGATGATTTGTTTAGTAAATCATTATTAATTTATGAGACGTTTTGGACTTTGGTATATATTAAGCGCAGTCGAAGCAATCGAGCCTACAAAACATATAGTGCGTTCTTGGTTATTTTTAAATCAAGAAAGTTAAACGACATATAAAATGCAAATTACAAAACTTATAGATTTTAAACTATTTTAATTGTTAACAGATGTCTAAGTTTTTACATAATATTCTGCTTCAATTCTGTTGTTTTTTCCGTTTTGATATTTCATATAAGCAAAACCCTTATGAATGCAGAATGCGCCAGTTTCTCCTGCTTTATTTACCGCTATAAATGCGGCTTGAAAATCTTTATAATTGCTATTTTTAGATACAATTCTATTTATAGCTTCTTGGCAAGCTTGTTGCGGTGTTTTTCCTTGTCGCATTAACTCTACAATTAAAAAACAACCTACAGATTTTAGAATAGCTTCGCCCATTCCGGTAGCTACAGCAGCGCCAACCTGATTATCTACAAATAATCCAGAACCAATTACTGGCGAATCTCCAACACGACCATTCATTTTATAAGCTAAACCAGATGTGGTGCAAGTTCCTGCAATATCGCCTTTAGAATCTAAAGTTAACAATCCAATAGTATCGTGATTTTCTATATTAATTATGGGTTGATATTTAGATGTTTTTTTCCATTCTTGCCACGCTTTTTTACGATCTTGGGTTAAAAGGTTTTCTTTTTTAAAGCCTTGTTTGTAAGCAAATGCTTCGGCACCTTTTCCTACTAAAATAACGTGCGGAGTTTCTGTCATTACTTTTTTGGCTAAAGCCGATACGTGCACAATGTTTTCAACACACATTACAGAACCACAATCTCCGTTAGAATCCATAACGCAAGCATCTAAAGTTACTTGTCCGTCTCGGTTTGGTGTAGCACCTTTTCCAACGGTTGTGTTTTTTATGTCTTTTTCTTCAGTTGAAACGCCTTTTATAGCTGCATCTAAAGCAGTTGTGTTATTTTCTAAAGCTTTTCCAGCTTCAGCGTTTGCATTTACAAAACCCCAAGTACAAATGGCAATTGGAGCTGGTTTTGTGGTTGCACTAATTTGAGGTGTATTTGTTTCTTCTTCAGCGCAAGCTAAAAGCGATATAGCACTGCTTAAAGCAACTGTTGTTAGACTGGCGTTTTTTAGAAATTTACGACGTTTCATAACTGTTTTTTTCGATTTTGAAGATAATCATTTAAATTTAAAAAGGCCAAATCTTAACGATTAAGCCTTTTTTAAATAACTTATTTTATTTTAAATATAATCTGTTATACAGTTTTATTTGAGTATGCAAAGTATGCAATGTATCCATAGCATAATGTTAAGAATAATAATGCCGCATTAAATCCTTTCCAATCTACTAAGTTTCCAAAAATTGGTAAGATAACGCCTCCACCAACAATTGCCATACACAATAAACCAGAAATACGCGGCTTTAAATTGCCTTGTCCGTTTAATGTTAATGTAAAAATAGTTGGGAACATAATAGAGTTGAATAATCCAACGGCTAAAATAGACCACATTGCTATTAATCCTGAAGATGAAATACTTGTAATTAGTAACGAAATGGCTATTAATCCAAAGTACATTAATAGCCTTGATGGATTAAATATTTTGGTTAAGTAAGATCCAATAAATCTTCCAATCATTGCACCTAACCAATAAAACATTACAAATGCACCAACTAATGCTTTAGCATCTAATTGTGCTGATTTTCCACCAAATAATTCAATTAAACCTGTAGCAATATTTTTTAAATTAGGGCTATTATTAATAACTGTATTAATATTTAAGTCTATAAAGTAGTTTACTAGTACGCTACCAATTGCAACTTCTGCACCAACGTATATAAAAATACCTAATGCGCCCATCCAAACTTGTTTCTGCTTTAAGACTTTTAAATAACTTCCACTTTCTGTATTGTTATTTAAAATTTGTGGTAATTTAATAAAGGAAAATATTACGGCTAATAAAAAGATAGCACCAGCAAAAATTAAAAAAGGTGCTTGTACAGCAGAAGCTTCTTGTGTGTAATATGCCTCTTTTTCTATAACAGATAAACTACTAATTTGTAGCGATGTTAAAATTTTGTCGCTTAATAAGTAAGCGGCACCAATAATAGGTGCAATAGCTGTTCCTAAAGAGTTAAAGGCTTGAGATAAATTTAAACGAGAGCTTGCTTTTTCTTCTGGACCTAATACGGCAACATAAGGATTTGCTGCCACTTGTAAAATTGTAATTCCTCCAGCTAACGTAAAAAATGCTAATAAAAAAACAGCAAAAATACGTTCTGAAGCTGCAGGATAAAATAATAGGCAACCGGTTGCCATAGTTAATAAACCTATAACAATTCCTTTTTTGTAACCAACTTTTGAGATTAACCAACCTGCAGGCAAAGAGATTATAAAATATGCTACAAAAAATGCAGATTGTAAGAATCCTATCATACCATAGCTAAGTTCGAAAACTTCTCTTAAACGTGGCACTAAACTATCTACAAGTACGGTAATAAATCCCCAAAGGAAAAAAAGTGTGGTTAGTAAGATAAAAGATAAACGATGGGATTTTTGTTGCGACATTATTTTTTTGTTAGTTCTATGAGTTAAATAGGTTTAAAAACTTAATAATTATGGAGTTTAATAACGGTTAAAAGTAGATTGCTAATTTCTTAATTAATAGTAATTTCGTCTGTAAATATCCAACCTTTTCCGTTATGCTGAAATCCTAAATGCCATTTTGGAATATTTCCTATGTTTTCAGCTTTTATTTTAATAAATCTATATTTTTTCTGAATGTTTTTGCTTTCGGCAGAAAACACTTCAACGTTTTCATTGGGTTTTGCTAATTTAAAAGTTGTTTTGCTTATTAATTTATAAGTTTTTCCGTTTGTAGAACCGTAAAACGCTACATTTTTTGGTAAGAATATCCAAGAACGTTGATCTTCTAAAAAGTTAATTTTTACAGAGTTTATGTTCTTTAGTTTTCCTAAATCTAGAACAGCTTCTAAGTTTTCATTAAAATAACCTTGCCAAGTTCCTGTTCTAAAATCGGCAGTTCCAAAAACGCCATCAATTAAGGCATTGCTTCCGCCGCCACTATATCTGTTTGCAAAGTCTGTTTTTAACTTTATGCTTAAGTTAGGATCTATTTTATAAAAATTGGTCGAAATTATTGTGCTTTTTAAATCGTCTTTTTTAGAATATACATGTAATGTACAAGCTTCTTTAATAGTAAAGCTTTCTGTATAAACTTTAAAAGCTTCGTTATTAATACTGTAATAAATAGTGGCTTCTTTATGAGCAGAATTTAAGCTAACGTCTGTTTTATTTCTAAAAGCAATAGCGCCTTTTTCTATATATGGCGAAGGTAAATATGGATGTTTTTTTTGAGATATTTCTGTAGAAGGAATTTCGGTATCTAATGTGGCCCATTTAGATGGTTTGTTAGTCATTGTAAATTCTAAAATACCACCATTAATAATGTCTTGATGATTTATAAAAGACGATTTTAATGCTTTGTTATTAAGCTTGGCCGATTCGATATAAATATTAGTGTCAGATAAATTATGAGCTATTATTTTAAACGTTTTTCCGTTTTCTAAATTGAAAGTTGCCTTGTCAAGTAATGGAGATCCAATAATATATTGATTACTTCCTGGGGTAACTGGATAAAATCCTAAACTTGAAAACACGTACCAAGCACTCATTTGTCCGCAATCTTCGTTTCCAGAAATGCCATCGGGTTGGTTTTTATAAAGTGTGGTTAAAATTTGATGTATTTTTTCTTGTGTTTTGTATGGTTTGTTTACAAAATTATAAAGGTAAGCCATATGGTGACTTGGCTCGTTTCCGTGTGCATATTGTCCAATTAGTCCAGTAATATCTACTTGGTGTGCGCCAGATGTTTTGTTTTTAGCAGTAAATAAATGGTCTAATTTTTGTTCTAATTGCTTTTTTCCGCCTAATAAATTTGTAAAACCAGTAATGTCTTGGGGCACGTAAAAACTATATTGCCAAGAATTAGCTTCGGTATAGTTAAAATTAACTTCGTAAGGATCAAAAGGCGAAAACCAGGTGTTTCTAAATCTACCTCGCATAAATTGCGTACTTGGATCAAAAATGTTTTTATAAAATTGAGCACGTTTGTAAAAGGTTTTTGCGTCTTCTGGTTTGTTTAAGGCATCGGCCATTTTAGCAATAGTCCAATCATCGTATGCATATTCTAATGTTTTAGAAACCGATTCGCTTTCTTTTTCAACAGGAATAAAACCTTGTTTCTTGTAGCTTTTTAAGCCTAATTTATCCTGATTTGCAGAATGCTTCATTGCTTTAAATGCTTTTTCAACATTGTAATTTTTTATCCCTTTTAAATATGCATCTGCAATTACTGGTACTGCATGATAACCAATCATACAACCTGTATAATTTCCTGCTAAATCCCAAATTGGCATAATGCCACCTTCATCATATTTTGCTAAAAAGGTATTGATAAAGTCGTTTGTTTTTTCGGTCTCTAGAAGCGTATATAGCGGATGTGCAGCTCGGTAGGTATCCCACAAAGAAAATACGGTATAATACTCAAAATCGGTTGTTTGGTGAATTTTTAAATCCATACCACGATAACGTCCGTCCACATCTTGGTACAAATTTGGGGCAATCGAGACATGATACATTGCCGTATAAAAATTAGTTTTATCGGCTAGCTTTGAATCTTCGATAACAATTTTTTGAAGTTGTTGCTCCCATATTTTTTGAGCTTCTTGTTTCACTTCTTCAAAGGTTTTGTCACCAATTTCAGTTGCTAAATTCATTTTTGCCCCAGCAATATCAACAGCAGAAATTCCAATTTTAATAATGACAGGTTCATTCTTTGGATTGATAAACGTTAACGCTATTTTTTGTCCACCCGGCATTCCTTTTTTTAGAGGAGATTGAAGCATATCATTGAATGGATGCGATGTTTTGATACTAAAAAACAAACGCTGATCGGTTGCCCAAGCTTTCGAAAATCGATATCCTGATAGTTCTGTTGCTGAAA
>CALJFB010000007.1 GCA_938073895.1 uncultured Flavobacteriaceae bacterium | reverse complement strand
TTTAAAATTTTCCCTAATCCAACAAACTCAGGATTAGTTACCATTCAATCTACATCTACAGAAACAATAAATGTAACTGTTTTTGATATTCTTGGTAAACAAATATCAAGTAATAAAGTACTAAATAATAAATTAGATGTTAGCAATTTAAATGCTGGTGTTTATTTATTAAATATTACACAAAACAACTTAACTACAACTAAAAAGTTAGTCGTTAAGTAATTCTAGTAATGTACATGTCGTAATTAACGGCAATAAATTAGTAGTAATAGTAAAAAAGCTAAACAACTTAAGTTGTTTAGCTTTTTTTTATGGCCTTATATTATCTAAATGTTATGCCATTAAAGCATTACTTAACCGTTTCATAAAAGACACTTATCATCTTGTTAACTTTTGTTTAAAATAACCAACGTTATTTTGTAATGTACAAACAAAACAAGAAATGAAACACGTTACATTTATTTTTACTTTATTAATATCTGCACTTTCTTTTAGTCAAACAGGATCCATAAAAGGTGTAGTTACAGATAAAGATTTTAACAATGCACCTTTACCATTTGCCAATGTATTAGTTAAAGGAACAGTAAAAGGAACTTCTACAGATATAGATGGAAATTACATCTTAGAGAACTTAGAGCCAGGAGACATTGAAATTGAATATAGTTTTATAGGTTACCAACCACAAATTAAAACAATTACTATAGAAGCTAATAAAGAAACAAACGTAACCATTTCTTTAGGTCCTAACGCATCAGCTTTAGACGAAGTTATAATTAGGACATCAATTTCTAGAGAAACAGAATCTGCATTATTAACAGCACAAAAAAAAGCGGTAGAAATTAAACAAATAATTGGTGCCCAGGAATTATCTAGAAAAGGAATTAGTAATGCTGCTGGTGCAGTAGCCAAAATTTCTGGTGTTTCTAAACAAGAAGGTTCTAGTAATGTATATGTTAGAGGTCTTGGCGATAGATATTTAAACACAACAATGAATGGTTTGTCTTTACCATCTAATAATGTTAGTAAAAAGAATATTGATTTGGATTTATTCGCTTCAGAGATTATTCAAAATGTAGCTATAAGTAAAGCCTATTCGTCTAAATTTTATGCCGATTTCTCTGCTGGTAATATAGATGTAACATCTAAAGAGCATAAAGGAAAAACCTACTTGGAAGCTTTTTCTGGATCAGGATTTAATACTAATGCTATAGATAAAAATTTTGTAAGAAGCGAAGGAACAGGATTTTTTGGCTACTATGGGAGATATAACCATAATCCATTTGCAGTAATACTATCTCACGGAATCGATCCAGAACAAGTTAATACTCCAATTAACGTAAATTATGGTTTGTCTTTTGGAAAAAATTTCAAATTCAAAAATGGTTCTAAATTAAGTGTTTTTGCTACAGGATCTTTTCAAAATAATTACGAATACAGGTCTGGAATAGCAGCAGATTTTTCGACAGTAGAAAAGAAAGCTTTTAATGCTTCTGAAGAATTTGAATACACCACAGCAACAACATTAATGACTAATGTAACTTATAAGTTAAACAACAAAAACACGTTAAAATTTGTATCCTTATTTAACAATAGCTCATCAGACGAAGTTGGCTATTTTGGTACAGACGGAAAAGGAAGAAACAGAGATGCTATTTTAAATACAGACGAAGGTTTTTATCAAATGAATGTTCAATTTGATCAAACCAGAATGTTTGTAAATCAATTATTAGGTCATCATAAATCTGGAGATTTAGAATTAGATTGGGGTTTTGGTTACAATAAAGTTTTATCCAATCAACCAGATAGAAAACGTGTAAGTATAGAAAATTATCAATATGCTTTAGATGGCAATGCAGCTACAAATCCCACCTTTTTTAGTAATGTAGATTTTGATAACCAACGCTACTTTCAAAATATTGAAGATGCTGAATATAGCGGTAGAGTTAATTTAGCTTACACGATAAACAAAAAAGTTAAATTAAATTTTGGTTATAACGGAAGAAACAAAACACGTTCTTTTGATAATATTAGATATGGTTACGATATTCAAGATAGCGGTTATCAAATTACAGATATTAGTAATTTTAATAGCTTTTTTAACCTTTTTAATATAAGTTTTAATGACAATTCTAGTGGTTACGACATAAGTGTTATTAATAGTATGCCAACGCTTGGAAACACAAATAGGCCTGGTTTACCAGAAAACACCTATACAGGACGCCTAAATATTTATGCTGGATACACAGATGCAGAAATTAAAATTGGCAAATGGCTGTTTGTACCAGGAATTAGAATAGAATCTTTTGAGCAAAATATAGATTACAATGTAATTAACCTTGGTAATGCTGGTAAAGATTCTAAAACATCTAAAGAGACCTTCTTTTTACCAACATTTAATGTAAAATATAGTTTAACAGATCAACAAAACTTACGTTTCTCTGCAAGTCAAACCGTTTCTATACCAGAATTTAAAGAAGTTGCACCATTTGTATACGAAGATGTCTCTACTAGAATTGGTGGAAATCCAGATGTTTTAGGATATTCTAAAATATTAAATATTGATTTAAAATACGAATGGTTTTTTGGCAAAAGTGAGCTAATTTCTATTGGAGCATTTACAAAGCAAATTAGTAATCCAATAAACTTAGTTGTAGTTGGAGATGCTACAGGAACACAACGCTATGTTAGAACCGGAGATAAAGCTGAAGTTTATGGAATTGAAGCCGAATTTAGAAAAAATCTAATTATTAACGAAAATCAAGATGCACAATTATCTTTTGGAGTTAACGGAACCTACATGCAAACCAAACAAGATTTATATTCTAAAATAGATGGCACTTTCGATTTAGCCTTTAAAAAGTCCGAAGACGAATTGCAAGGTGCATCACCATTAATACTAAATGCAGATATTAGTTTTTCTCCTACAAATTTTAAAAACTACAAGCCAATTGTAAACCTAGTATTCTCATATTTCTCAGACAGAATAGATGCTTTAGGATCTGGAGATTTAGGAAACATTGTAGAAAAAAGTGTTCCAACTTTAGACATAATCTGGAAAAATACAATTAAAGAAAATTTCGAAATTAATCTTAGTGCTAGAAACCTTTTAAATCCAGCTATACAATATGTTAGAGAAGATGCCAATGCTGGAAATGTACTAGTAACATCTGCAAACGGAAAAGGTGTTACAGATTATAAAAGAGGTTTAAATATTGGATTTCAATTAAAATATAAATTTTAACAATAACAATTAAATAATCAAAATTAAAAATTAGTAAAATGAAAAAACAATTAATCTTAGGTTTGGCCATAATGGCATTAGTATTTTCTTGTTCTACAGACGATACTTCAGATATTGTAATAAACAATACAACCAACAATTCTAACAGTTCTAATAGTGAAAACGAAACCGTTTTCTTATCAGGAACTAAAACAGAAGATTTAACATTAAACGCTAATACAACTTATAAGTTAGATGGCGCATTAATAATGACAGCTGGAACAACATTAACCATTCCTGCCTGTATGACTATAGAAGCTTTAGCTAGTGGTGCAAACGTTTATATTGCAATTGCACAAGGCGCAAAAATAATAGCAAATGGTACTGCAGATTGTCCAATTGTATTTACATCAGATGCTACTTCGCCATCTTCTGGAGATTGGGGTGGATTAATTTTATTAGGAAAAGCACCAATTAATTCTGTAACAGGAACAGCAACCGCAACATCGGAAATTGGAAACCTGCCTTATGGTGGAACAGATGTAGCAGACAATTCTGGTTTACTAAACTACGTAAGAGTAGAATATTCTGGTGGAGCAGCAGATGGATCATCAGAAAATAACGGATTCTCTTTTTATGGTCTAGGAAACGGAACTGCTGTAAATTATATTCAAGCTTTTGCTGGAAAAGATGATGGTATTGAATTTTTTGGAGGCACCGTAAATGTTAATTATATTTCTGTAATAAATGCAGAAGACGATTCTGTAGATTGGACTGAAGGATTCTCTGGAACACTAAATAATGTTTACATATCTAATAGATCTACAGATGATAAAGCTATAGAAGGCGATGGTTTTAATACAGACTTTAGTAATACTTCTGGTATGTTTTCTAAACCAACTTTAAATAATGTTACTATTATAGGTCAAGGATCTGGAGTTTCATCGGAAGCTGTTAGATTAAGAGCTGGAACTCAAGGCTTATTTTCTAACGTTCATATTACTGGCTATACTGAGGCTTTTGATTTAGATGATGCGGAAACAGGAACTGGTGTTTTAAGCGACGATTTACAGGTTACAGATGTAACATTTGTTGATATTACTTTAAAAATGAAAAACGATACTGGCGCTACAATTACAGATGCAGATTTTTATACTGGAGAAGGAAATGGAACTGCAACAGATTATGCAATTTGGGGTGCAAACTGGACCGTTGAATAAATGACCTCAATTAATATAGCAACGTCTATTAAATTGAAAGTTATTTCATTCTGAGAAAAAACTAAATCAACAACAAACATTTATCTAATAAATTCAAACTAATTCCTTTTACATTTATTATAATTAAAACTTTACAATAAATAAACTACTTGGTAACACTAAGTTAACATAATTGTTATAAGTGTTTCGATTTCAGTTATTTACATAAAACAAGAGTGCTAAAAATTAAAACTTAAACTGTTTTTAATTAACATCTGCATAGCAACTTTGTAAATGTGTAAACAACTAAAAACACAAGAGGTTTCGGTTAATCTATTAGTTTTTGTCGACTATTTTAATGTAACTTCTTTAAAGGCCGCTTATTAATTTATAGCGGTCTTTTTTAATTAAAAAAGGGTAATTATTAATAATTTAGAAACATTGGAGCAGTATTAATTTTGGTTCTTTGCAGCGACAAAAACTATAGATTATAATGAAATTAAAAACGACACTATTTACACTATTAACATGTGTAATAACTTTATCATTTTTAAATGCCCAAGAAATTAGTGACACTAAATTTGGTAAAGGCTTAATTAACTTTACAGCAAAAGATAGTTCTTTTAGTATAAAGTTTGCACCACGTTTTCAAGTAAGATCAATTTCTTCTTGGGATTACGATGGCGATCAATATGAAAGCGCAGAACATAATTTCTTAGTACGTAGAGCACGTTTAAAATTTGATGGTTATGCGTATAATCCAAAAATTAGATATAAAATAGAACTTGGGTTATCTAACAGAGATATTTCTGGAGCAAGCGAGTTTAACAGAAATACATCTAGAATTATTTTAGATGCTGTAATAATGTGGAATTTTGCAGAAAATTTTGAACTTTGGGCTGGACAAACAAAACTACCAGGAAACATAGAACGCGTTGTGTCTTCTGCAAACCTGCAATTAATTAACCGTTCTTTACTAAATAGCTTTTTTAATTTAGATCGAGATGTAGGAATCCAATTACGTCATAAAACCAATTTAGGAGGTAAATTTTTAATGAGAGAAAAAGTAGCCATATCTCAAGGTGAAGGTCGAAATGTTACAGAAGGTAATTTAGGAGGATTACAATATACAGCTAGAGTAGAGTTTTTACCATTTGGTGCCTTTAAATCTAAAGGAGATTATGTACAAGCAGATTTAAAACGCGAACAAACGCCTAAATTAATGCTTACTGCAACATATAATCTAAATCAAGATGCTGTAAGAGAAAGAAGTGGATTAGGTAGCTATATGTTTAGAGACGACCACACATCTAGTAACGTTTCTTTGCACGAAACAGATGTAACAACTTATTTTGTAGATACAATGTTTAAATACAAAGGCTTTGCTTTTATGGGAGAATATGCTAAAAGAACGGCAAAAAATGCTGTAGCTAGAAATTTAGATGGTACTAAAACAGGAGACGTTGTTCTAATAGGTAATTCTTTTAACGGACAAGCTAGTTATGTGTTTAAAAACAACTACGAAGTTACTGGAAGATATACCACTGTAAATTACGAAGCAATTACGGCTGCATTACCATTAAAACAATATACATTAGGTATTTCTAGATATGTAGTTGGTCATAAATTAAAAGTACAATCAGATATAAGCCATACAACTGTAGACGGAAACAATAGTAATATTATGTTTAGATTAGGATTTGATATTCATTTCTAAAAAAAAATGAAAGTTAACATTTAGGTAACATTAGATTCGATAAAAAGAACAACATTTACACATTTATTTTAATAAAAGATTATGGATAATATTTATTTATATATGCTTATTGCAATTGTAATACTTGCAATTGCAGATATTGTTGTTGGCGTTAGTAACGATGCAATTAATTTTTTAAACTCAGCAATTGGCTCTAAGGCTATTTCAATGAAAACTATTATGATAGTTGCCAGTTTGGGAATATTTATAGGGGCTGTGTTTTCTAGTGGAATGATGGAAGTTGCACGTAAAGGTATTTTTGTACCAGCAATGTTTAATTTCCAAGATATTATGTACATTTTTATGGCAGTAATGATTACAGACATATTGCTATTAGACTTCTTTAACACATTAGGATTACCTACATCTACAACGGTTTCTATTGTTTTTAATTTATTAGGTGCCGCAGTAGTAATGTCTTTAATAAAAATTTCGGCTTCAGAAACACAAACATTTGCAGATTTAAGTAATTATATTAATACTAAAAAAGCAATAGAAATTATTAGAGGTATTGTAATGTCTGTATTTATAGCCTTTACAGTTGGTGCATTTGTGCAGTGGATTTCTAGAATGATTTTTACCTTTCAATATGAAAAGAAAATAAAAAACTTTGGTGCATTTTTTGGTGCATTTTGTTTAACAGCAATCACCTATTTTATATTCCTAAAAGGATTAAAAGGATCTCCTTATTACAAGGATATTAAAGGATTAATTGAAGGTAACGAGATTTTTATAATTTTGGGAAGTTATTTAGTATGGCTAGTTGTATCGTTTGTATTTCAAGCCATTACTAAAAAAACAATATTATTAATTGTTATAGCAGTTGGTACTTTTGGATTAGCATTAGCTTTTTCTGGTAACGACTTAGTAAACTTTATTGGTGTTCCAATGGCAGCATTTCATTCTTACGAAGCAATGCAAGATGCCTTTTTATCTTCTGGAACTTTGCCACAAGATTTCTCTATGGCAGTACTAAGTAAGAAAATGCCAGCTGAACCAGAATTATTATTTATTGCTGGTGGAATAATGGTATTAACATTGTGGTTTTCTAAGAAGGCAAAATCTGTTGCCGAAACAGAATTAAGTCTATCACGTCAAGGAGATACTCACGAAAAATTTCAACCTAACATGTTATCTAGAGGTGTTGTTAAAGGTACGTCTTGGTTGTCTTATGCTATTAGCGCTATCGTACCTAAAGCTACACAAGAAAAAATAAATAAAAGTTTCGAGAAACCTCAAGTAGCTGCCTTAACTAAGGATCAAAGTATAGATGCTCCAGCTTTTGACATGATTAGAGCATCGGTTAACTTAATGGTTGCTGGTGTATTAATTGCAATTGCAACTTCTATGAAATTACCTTTATCCACTACTTACGTAACCTTTATGGTTGCAATGGGTACATCTTTTGCAGATAGAGCTTGGGGTAGAGAAAGTGCAGTCTATAGAGTTGCAGGAGTTTTAAATGTTATTGGTGGCTGGTTTGGTACTGCTTTAGGTGCATTTTTAGCAGCTGGTTTTGTAGTATTCTTAATCCAATGGAATCCAAAAGTAATGACACCAATTTTATTGTTAATTACAGCTGGTTTATTAGTTAGAAACTATTTAGCTCATAAAAAATCCACAAATAAAGTTGCAGAAGAAGATAGTTTATCTACTACAGAAGAAAGTAGCTCTGTACAAGGTGTAATTTTAGAAAGTGCAAGTAATATTGCAAGTGTTGTAAAACGTGGAAATAAAATTTACACAGTTGCTGTTAAAGGCCTAGCAAAGCAAGACTTAAGTGCACTTAAAAAGAATAAAAAACAAGTCACTAAATTATCTAATGAAGTAGACGATTTAAGAGATAATATATTTTACTTTATTAAAAACCTAGACGAATCTAGTGTTGGAGCAAGTAATTTTTATATCAACATTTTAGGTTATTTACAAGACATGACACAATCTTTAGAATACATTACTAAAATTAGTCATAAACATATTAATAACAATCATAAAAATCTTAAGTTCTCACAAATAAAAGAGCTTCAAGAAATTAACAATAACCTAGACAATTTATTCGAAAACACTAGAATTGCATTCGAAACAAATTCTTTCATAGGAATTGAAAAACTAATTAATGAAAACAGTGCTGTTCAAACTTTAGTTAGAGAAAAAATTAACAAACAAGTAGATAGAACTAGAACCGAAGAATCAAGTCCAAAAAACACAACACTTTATTTTAGTTTATTAGTAGAGACTAAAGATTTACTTAAAGCAAACGCATATTTACTTAATGAATATAACGACTCGTTTGATGCTAAAATTAAACCTGCTACTATTTCTAAATAATAGATAAACACTAGCTTTAAAAAAATAATTAAACTTATTAAAAATCAAATTAGACTATAATACTAGTTATTTTCTAAAGCTTTTATAGATTTCATTATACGTTACGAAGTCTATATGTTAAACTTTTACCAATAAGCCTTCAATTTTTATTGAAGGCTTATTTATATATTGCGATCTCAGATACAATCCTTTATATTTGTTAAATGAAGAAAATTATTCCTTTAGAAGAAGGTGATTATTATTTAACTCCAGAAGGCTACAGGTGCTTTACAGAACAATATCATTTAAAAAGAGGTTATTGTTGCCAAAGCAATTGTAGACATTGCCCATACGGATTTAATAAAACAAAGCAAAAAAAAGACTAACCATTGGATATCACATTTACAACATATAAAATATTAATAGCTTGCACACATCATCGTGTAGACATACGTTATCCATAGTTTTTTCATATTTAATAAAATGAAACCACTAATCTAAACGTAAAAAACATGACATTTAAAGAGCAAATATTACAAGGAATACCAACAATATTACCACAAACAAAAGCATACGACTCAACAATAAATCACGCACCAAAACGCAAAGCAATTCTTTCTCCAGACGAAAAAAAATTAGCCTTAAAAAATGCGCTGCGTTATTTCGATAAAAAAGATCATAAAATTTTACTTCCAGAATTTAAACAAGAATTGGAAACTTATGGTCGAATCTATATGCATAGATTTCATCCAGACTATAAAATATTTGCAAGGCCAATATCAGAATATCCTGCAAAATCAAAACAAGCAGCAGCTATAATGCTCATGATTCAGAATAACTTGGATCACGCAGTAGCACAACATCCATTAGAACTAATTACTTACGGTGGAAATGGTGGTGTGTTTTCTAATTGGGCACAATACTTACTAACCATGAAGTATTTAGCTGAAATGAATGATGAGCAAACTTTAGTAATGTATTCTGGGCATCCAATGGGTTTATTCCCTAGTCATAAAGAAGCACCAAGAGTTGTAGTTACCAATGGAATGATGATTCCTAACTATTCTAAACCAGACGATTTAGAAAAATTTAACGCACTTGGAGTAACACAATATGGGCAAATGACTGCAGGAAGTTATATGTATATTGGACCACAAGGCATAGTTCACGGAACAACAATTACAGTGTTAAATGCATTTAGAAAAATAAAAAAAGAACCAAAAGGTAATTTATTTGTAACATCTGGTTTAGGCGGAATGTCTGGAGCACAGCCAAAAGCAGGTAATATTGCAGGTTGTATTACAGTTTGTGCAGAAGTTAATCCAAAAATAACCCAAGTAAGATTAGACCAAGGCTGGATAGACGAAAAAATAACAGACTTAAGTAAACTCGTAGAAAGAGTCACTGAAGCTAAAGCAAAAAAAGAAGTCGTTTCTATAGCTTACTTAGGAAACATTGTAGAAGTTTGGGAAACGTTTAACGAGGCTAATATCCATATAGATTTAGGTAGCGATCAAACATCACTTCATAACCCTTGGGCTGGCGGATATTATCCTGTAGGACTTTCATTTGAAGAGTCTAACACAATGATGGCCAACAACCCAGAGCTTTTTAAAGAAAAAGTTCAGGAAACGTTACGCAGACATACAAAAGCAATTAATATGCATACTGCAAAAGGCACCTATTTCTTTGACTACGGAAATGCCTTTCTGCTAGAATCTTCTAGAGCTGGTGGAGATATTATGGCTAAAAATGGTATCGATTTTAAATACTCAAGTTATGTACAAGACATTATGGGACCAATGTGTTTCGATTATGGATTTGGACCATTCCGTTGGGTTTGCGCATCTGGAAAACCAGAAGATTTAGCAAAAACAGACCAAATTGCTTGCGATGTGCTTGAAGAAATAAAGAAGAATTCTCCAATAGAAATTCAGCAACAAATGGCCGACAATATCCAATGGATAAAAGGAGCACAAGAAAACAAATTAGTTGTTGGATCTCAAGCAAGAATCTTATATGCAGATGCAGAAGGACGAATGAAAATTGCCGATGCCTTTAATAAAGCAATTGCAAAAGGAGATATAGATGTAATAATTTTAGGAAGAGACCATCATGATGTTTCTGGAACAGATTCACCCTACAGAGAAACCTCTAACATTTACGATGGATCGCGTTTTACAGCAGATATGGCCATACATAATGTAATTGGAGACAGCTTTCGTGGCGCTACTTGGGTAAGCATCCATAATGGTGGTGGCGTTGGCTGGGGCGAAGTTATAAATGGTGGATTTGGTATGGTTCTTGATGGTAGTAAAGAAGCAGGAAAACGCTTAAAATCTATGCTATTCTGGGATGTTAATAATGGTATTGCAAGACGAAGTTGGGCAAGAAACGATGAAGCTATTTTTGCTATAAAACGCGCTATGCAGGTAGAACCTAATTTAAAAATAACAATTCCTAATTTAGTAGATGATGAATTGTTAGACTAATTCTCACATACAACTATTATGAAAAATAACTTTTATCTTTTAGCTATTCTAACTGTATTTTTAACGTCTTGTATAAGCGTTAATGTTAGCTCTGATTATGATTCTAAAACTAATTTTAGCGAATACAAAACATTTGCTTATTCTAAATATAGAATTGATAATGCAGAAGTTAACGATTTAGATAAAAAAAGAATTCTTAGAGCTTTAGATGCAGAATTACAAAATAAAGGATTAGTAAAATCAAACGACCCACAAATTCTAGTATCATTTTTCACTAAATCTAACCAAGAAGTTAATGTAAATAACACCAATTTTGGTTGGGGTTTTGGTGGAGGATTTTTTGGTGCTAATATGGGAACACAGATTTCCAGATCTACTCAGAGCGTTTTATATATAGATTTAATAGATACAAAAACAAATGCTCTAATATGGCAAGGTGTTGGATCTGGCTACTTAACTACTAGTAGCGTAGAAAAAAAAGAAGCAAAAATTAGAGAGTTTGTATCTAAAATATTAGAAGTCTATCCTCCAAACTCTTTAAAATAAGTTATATAATATTTATTATAATCTAATAATTACATCAAAAGAGTCACTTTTTAAGTGGCTCTTTTTTTTGTTTATAACCTATCTCAACATCACTTTAATAAATTAATAATATGTTGTAATTTTATACATTCTCTAAAACAAATTTTTCCCGAATGTATTTAATTTTCGATACCGAAACTACAGGATTACCAAAAAAGTGGAATGCACCAATTACAGACACAGATAATTGGCCTAGGTGTATTCAAATTGCTTGGCAATTGCACGATGATTTGGGTAATTGTATAGAACACGAAGATTATTTGGTAAAACCAGAAGGATTTAATATTCCTTACGATGCAGAACAAATTCACGGTATTTCTACAGAATTAGCTGAAGAACAAGGAATTGCACTATCACAAGTTTTAGAAAAATTCAATATTGCATTAGCCAAAACTAAATTTGTAGTTGGCCAGAATTTAAAGTTCGATTTAAATATTATGGGTGCAGAGTTTGTGCGTCTAAATGTAGAAAACAAACTCCAAGAATTACCAGTTTTAGACACATGTACAGAACATACGGCAAAACTATGTATGATTCCTGGTGGTAGAGGTGGCAAATTTAAACTACCTACATTAACAGAATTACATCAACATTTATTTAATGCACCTTTTGGAGAAGCGCATAACGCAACTGCCGATGTTGAGGCAACAACTAGATGTTTTTTCGAATTAATACGTTTAAAACAATTTACAAAAGAGCAATTAGATGTTCCGTTAGATTATTTTAAGAATTTCTCGCAAGCTAATCCGCAGCCCATAAAATTTATTGGCTTAAAACACATAAACCTTAAGCAAGAAAGCGAAAAAATTGCTAAACGCTTAAGAGCTAAAGAAAATCCTGTTATTTCTTCAGAAGAAATTAAACAGAATCTTCAAGAATTACAAGAAACAGATTTTGTGCATTTGCATAATCATTCACAATTTTCGGTATTACAATCTACTATTTCTGTAATGGATTTAGTTCAACTTGCTGGAAAAAACAATATGCCTGCAGTTGCCATTACCGATCACGGAAATATGATGGGCGCATTTCACTTTGTTAGAGATGTTGGAATTTACAATAGAGGCGTAAAAGCTAAAATTGAAGAAGCAAAAGCGCAAGGCGAAAAACCAAAACATAAACTACTAAAACCTATTTTAGGTTGCGAGTTTTTTGTGTGCGAAGATCACACCAATAAAAGTGTAAAAGACAACGGATACCAGGTAGTTTTAATAGCCAAAAATAAAAACGGCTATCACAACCTTGCAAAATTATCGTCTCACGCTTTTACAGATGGCTTTTATTATTTACCAAGAGTCGATAAAAAATTAATAGAACAATACAAAGAAGATTTAATTGTCTTAACCGGAAATTTAAATGGAGAAGTTCCTGGTAAGATTTTAAACGTAGGCGAAAGTCAAGCGGAAGAAGCTTTATTATGGTGGAAAGAGCAGTTTCAAGACGATTTATATATTGAAATAATGCGCCATAATCAAGAAGACGAAAATCGAGTTAATAAAACATTGATTGAGTTTTCCAAAAAACATAACGTAAAATTAGTAGCTACTAACAATACGTATTATGGCGAACAAAAAGATTCTAATGCACACGATATTTTATTATGCGTAAAAGATGGCGAAAAACAAGCCACACCTATTGGTAGAGGTCGAGGCTATCGTTATGGTTTACCAAACCAAGAATATTATTTTAAGTCGGCAGACGAAATGAAAGCCTTGTTTAAAGATTTACCTGAAGCTATTTCTAATACCGTAGAAATTGCCAATAAAATTGAGGCTTACGAGCTAGCTCGAGATGTACTGTTACCTGCTTTCGATATTGGTGAAGAATTTATGCATCCCGAAGATTTAGTAGATGGCGGAAAACGTGGAGAAAACGCCTTTTTACGTCATATTACTTACGTTGGAGCCAAAAAACGTTATGGCGAAGAATTATCTGACGAAGTTGTAGAACGTTTAGATTTTGAATTAAGCGTTATTGAGAAAACAGGTTATCCTGGTTATTTCTTAATTGTAGAAGATTTTATTCGAGAAGCCAGAAAAATGGATGTTTCTGTTGGTCCTGGTCGTGGTTCTGCAGCCGGTTCTGTAGTTGCCTATTGTTTATGGATTACAAATATAGATCCATTATTATACAATCTGCTTTTTGAGCGTTTCTTGAATCCAGATCGTGTAAGCATGCCAGATATTGATATCGATTTTGATGATGAAGGTCGATCTCGAGTTATGGATTACGTTATCGAAAAATATGGCTCCAATCAAGTAGCACAAATTATTACCTATGGTACTATGGCTGCAAAGTCAAGTATTAGAGATACAGCTCGTGTATTAGATTTACCACTTTTTGATGCCGATAGAATTGCCAAGCTTATTCCTAATATGTCTAAGCTAAAAAAGATTTTTGGCTTAAGCGAAAAAGAATTAGGCAAAAAATTTAGAGCTGAAGAATTAGCCTTAGTTAACGAACTTTTAAATATAGCCGATGGTACAGATCTACAAGCCGAAACCTTAAACCTTGCTAGAGAATTAGAAGGTTCTGTTAGAAATACAGGTATTCACGCTTGTGGTGTAATTATAACACCAGACGATATTACTAAATTCGTTCCTGTAGCTTTAGCAAAGGATTCAGATTTATATGTTACCCAATTTGACAACTCGGTTGTAGAAGATGCCGGATTATTAAAAATGGACTTTTTAGGGTTAAAAACGTTAACCTTAATTAAAGATACAGTTAAGCTTGTAAAAGCAAAACACGATATACAATTAGATCCAGAAAATTTCCCATTAGATGATGTAGAAACTTACGAGTTATTCCAACGTGGAGAAACAGTTGGAGTTTTCCAGTACGAATCTCCAGGAATGCAAAAACACATGAGAAGTCTTAAACCTACGGTTTTCGACGATTTAATTGCAATGAATGCCTTGTATCGTCCTGGTCCAATGGAATACATCCCAAGTTTTATTGCGCGTAAACACGGAGACGAAGATATTGAATACGATTTACCAGCAATGGAAGAGTATTTAAAAGAAACCTACGGAATTACCGTTTACCAAGAGCAAGTAATGTTACTGTCGCAAAAATTAGCAGATTTCACCAAAGGTGAAGCCGATGTACTGCGTAAAGCAATGGGTAAAAAACAAATTGCGGTTTTAGATAAAATGAAACCTAAATTTATTGAGCAAGCAAGTGCAAAAGGTCACGACGCCAAAAAGCTTGAGAAAATCTGGAAGGATTGGGAAGCATTTGCAAGTTATGCATTTAACAAATCTCACTCTACATGTTATGCGTGGATTGCTTATCAAACGGCTTATTTAAAAGCACATTATCCTGCCGAATATATGGCTGCGGTTTTGTCTAATAATATGAACGATATTAAGCAGGTTACATTTTTTATGGAAGAATGTAAACGAATGAAATTACCTGTACTTGGTCCAGATGTAAACGAATCGTTTTATAAATTTTCTGTAAACCAAGATAATGCAGTACGTTTTGGAATGGGCGCAATTAAAGGTGTTGGTCATGGCGCAGTAATGACTATTATTAACAACAGAAAAGAAGATGGTAATTACGAGTCTATTTTCGATTTATCTAAACGAATAGATTTACGAGCAGCCAATAAAAAAGCGTTCGAAGGTTTAGCATTAGCTGGAGGATTTGATTGCTTTTTAAATCATAGAGCGCAATATTTTCATAAAGAAGGCAGCGATTTAACCTTTTTAGAAAAAGCGGTTAAATACGGTGCAAAACATCAAGAAAACGAAAATTCTGCACAAGTTAGCTTGTTTGGCGCTGCAAGTGATGTGCAAATTGCAGAACCCGAAGTTCCTGCATGCGAAACTTGGGGAAATATGGAAACCTTAGCACGAGAAAAAGAAGTGGTTGGTATCTATATTTCTGGTCATCCGTTAGACGATTTTAAAACCGAAATGAAAACCTTTTGTAACGGTAATGTATCTATGTTTAGAGACTTAGAAGCCAACATAAATAAGGATATTACTTTTGGTGGCGTTGTTACAGATGTGCAACATCGCGTTAGTAAAGCCGGAAAAGGTTGGGCAATGTTTACTATAGAAGATTACGACGATAGTTTTGAGTTTAGAGTCTTTGGAGAAGATTATCTAAAACACAGAAACCACTTAGTAGTAAATACATTTGTATTTGTAAAATCGCGTATAAACCAAGGTTGGACTAATAGAGATACAGGAAAAGTTGGCGAACCAAGAATTCAATTTAACAGTTTCCAATTGTTACACGATGTGCTGGAGAATTATACACGTAAATTATCTATACAATTAAATGTAAAACGATTAGATTCCGAGAAATTACGACAGCTAAAAGAATTGTTAGCAATGCATCCTGGAAATAAATCATTAACCTTCGAGGTGTTTGACATGGTAGATAATGCAAAAATTACAATGCCAAGCAGACGTTTAAAAGTAGCTATTTCGCCAGAATTATTACAAGAATTAGAAGAAATGGATATTCATTTTAAAATTACAGATTAAACCGATATAATTTAATATCAAATCTAAATATAGAGTTTTACACAAGAAACTAAAAATTTAAAAACCAAGCCTAATCCCGCACAAAGGATAGCAGCATTGTTTGAGCTCTTTTTATTTTCCTAAAAGGTTGTTTAACCTTATAGGAATAATACAAAAAGCGAGTGCGTATAGCCTGACCCGAAGAGCAACGTAGGGTTGTGCCCAAGTAATAATAAGCAATGTCAATCTGTCAATAAATAAATCGAATAGTAGGTTTGTAAGCTTTGGCAAAATTTTTGACTAATATTGCATATAAACAATATACAAACACAATAAAACATAAAATTATGGCATTAGAATTTACAGACGCAAATTTCGAGGAATTAGTATTAAACAGCGACAAACCAGTAATGGTTGACTTTTGGGCAGCTTGGTGTGGACCTTGCCGTATGGTAGGACCAATTATAGACGAAATTAGTACAGAATACGAAGGTAAAGCAGTTGTTGGAAAATTAGACGTAGATGCTAACCAAGAATTTGCAGCAAAATATGGTGTACGTAACATTCCAACAGTTTTAGTATTTCAAAACGGAGAAGTTGTAGGTCGCCAAGTTGGTGTAGCACCAAAAAATACTTATGCAGAAGCAATTGACGGATTATTATAGTCAATTATCACATATAATTTATAAAAGGTTTGTCTATATGGCAAACCTTTTTTAGTTTAGAAAACTGGAGTAACAACTAATTATTGATAACTATTTTTATGGCGTTACCCAAAACCTGAGAAAAACAGATTTTAGGTCAGGCTATCACAACTCGCTTTAAAAAAGTAAGCTAAAGCCATACTTTTTTTAAGAGCTTAAACAATTGTTCCATCCTTAACGCAAGCGGTAGACGTATGATACTTAGAGACGAAGTAAATAAAGTAGGTGGATTTAAAAACTTAGACTTTTTAGCCAAGCAAGTGGTAGAAGGTTTTATATCTGGAAAGCATAAAAGTCCGTTTCACGGGTTTTCGGCAGAATTTGCAGAACATAAAATCTACAACCCAGGCGAAAGTACAAGACATATAGACTGGAAACTTTTTGCAAAAACAGATAAGTTATACACCAAGCGTTACGACGATGAAACCAATCTTAGATGCCATATTATAATAGACAACAGTAGTTCTATGTATTTTCCGGAGCTTAAAACACAATCTATAGATAAGTTAAATAAAATTGGTTTTACTGCATTAGCAAGCGCCAGTTTAATGCATATGTTTAAAAAGCAACGCGATGCCGTAGGTTTAAGTATTTACAGCAATACCTACAATTTTTACGCGCAAGAAAAAGGAAGCGAGCGCCATCATAATATGTTATTAAATAAGTTAGACGATTTATTAACTACAGTTCCAAAAAAGCAGCAAACAGACACTTATAAGTATTTGCATTTAATTGCCGAAAAAATACATAGACGTTCTTTAATATTTGTGTTTACAGATTTGTTTCAAACTACAGCTTCTGAAGAAGAATTATTTGAAGCCTTAAGACACTTAAAACACAATAAGCATGAAGTCGTTTTATTTCACGTAACAGACAAAACAAAAGAGCTAGATTTCGATTTTGCAAACACGCCAAAACGTTACGTAGATTTAGAAACTGGCGAAGAAATAGATTTATATGCAGATCAAATTAAAGAAACCTACCAAGAGACCATAAAAAACTATTTTAACAACTTTAAATTAAAATGTGGGCAGAATAAAATAAAATATGTTTTAGCAGACGTAAATCAGAATTTTGACAATATTTTGGCCACATATTTAGTAGAAAGGCAGAAAATAAAATAATTTTAAAAAAAAAGATTGATTTTGTTTTGTGTGTTTGAAAAAGGGTTCTATATTTGCACTCGCAATAACGCAACGGTCTGGTAGTTCAGCTGGTTAGAATGCCGCCCTGTCACGGCGGAGGTCGCGGGTTCGAATCCCGTCCAGACCGCAAGATTGCTTAAAGCCTTAAAGAAATTTAAGGCTTTTTTTTAGCAATAAAGTCAGTTGTGTTGGTTAATAATCGAAAGGTTATTAGCACGGTTTGTAGTAAAACCAATGAGAAGCTTTCCTTTTTTCTTCCAATTTTGGATTCGAAAATCGGGATGCTTTTTTTGTTTTAGGGTAGTTATTACACACTTAAAGCACGAAAATTATAGCTGAAAAAGTTAGATCTAAACTCAAACTTACGTTAAAGAAATAAACATAAGCAATAATTATATGTAATTATTTACTTAAAAGACAATTTATAGCTCGTTAAGAGTTATTATAAAGCGTAAAACTATTTAATAGTAATAGATAACCAAATTGATTTTTAAATAAGAAACTAAGACTATATATTGTTTTAACTATAGCTACTAAAATAAGAACTTAATAAAAAAATCCCTTTCAAATAAATTTGAAAGGGATTTTTAAGTTTTAAGGAAACTGTAAATTAAGCTTCGAAAGGCTCAATAGATACATAAGATCTATTATTTCTTTTCTTAGTAAATTTAACTAAACCATCTACTCTAGCATGTAAAGTATGATCTTTTCCTTGGTATACGTTTTCAGCTGGGTGATGCGTATTACCTCTTTGTCTTAATATGATATTTCCAGCAATAGCAGCTTGTCCACCAAATATCTTAACGCCTAAACGTTTTGATTCTGATTCTCTACCATTCTTCGAACTACCAACTCCTTTTTTGTGAGCCATTGTCTTAAGGTTTTATTGTTAATATAAAGTAATAATGCTATTAAGCTTTACCACCATCTAATTCGTCTTGCCATTTCTTTAATTCATCCCATTTACCATCAGCAGCTAATTGAGCTTGTGCTGGCCATGTGTCAGTAACGTGATTTCCACGAACTCCTGCAATGATTTCAGAAATTTTAGCAGCATCTGTTTTTGCTAATTCAGCAAAAGTTGAAATTCCTGCTTCAGCTAATGTTGTAGCAATTTTTGGTCCAATACCTTCTAACTTTTTTAAATCATCTCCTTTAGAAGATGCTTTTTTAGTAGTTGGCTTAGCTTTTGGTGCTGCTGCTTTAGCTTCTTTTTTAGGGGCTGATTTTTTAGCTCCTGAAGTTAAAATGTCTTCAATAACGATTTCTGTTAAGTATTGTCTATGTCCATTTTTGACACGATAACCTTTACGTCTTTTCTTTTTGAAAACAATAACTTTGTCACCTTTAAGGTGTTTTGAGACTTTTGCACTTACCTGTGCTCCGTCTATAGCTGGGGCGCCTACAGTTATGTTATCACCATCTGCAATTAAAAGTACATTGTCAAAAGACACTGATTTACCTTCTTCTATTGCTAAACGATTAACAAAAACTTTTTGGTCTTTTTCAACTTTAAATTGATGCCCTGCTATTTCTACAATTGCGTACATAGCGTTACGTTTTTTATTAATTTTGATTAAAAAATGTCTGCAAATATACATCTAATTATCTAAACAGCAAAGAATATCTAATTTTTGAACATATTAAAATACAATCCAACATGTGTAAGGTTTTATTAGTTATAACATTTGTGCTTAGAAATTAAAATGAAGATTCCTGTTATTGTATTATTTAAACCTTACAATAAACTTTATTTCATGACCTTTCAGCTAAAAAAAGTACATATTAACAAAATATTGGGGCAATAGCTGTAACATATATTATATTTGTAAGACATATATTATATTATTAATAAATAGATTTAAATAATGAAAAAACAATTAATTGCTTTATCAGCTTTTGCTTTTGGTCTTTTTATAACCAATGCGCAAGAAGTAAAGTTTGAAGAGTACAAACTAGATAACGGCTTGCACGTTATACTTCACAAAGACAACTCTGCTCCTGTAGTTACAACATCTATTATGTACCATGTTGGTGCAAAAGATGAGAATCCTGAAAGAACTGGTTTTGCGCATTTTTTTGAACACCTTTTATTTGAAGGTACAGAAAACATAGGCAGAGGAGAATGGATGAAAATTGTTGCTGCTAATGGTGGACAAGTAAACGCTAACACTACAGACGACAGAACTTACTACTACGAAACGTTTCCTTCAAACAATCTAGAATTAGGACTTTGGATGGAATCTGAGCGTTTATTGCATCCTGTAATCAATCAAATTGGTGTAGACACACAAAACGAAGTCGTTAAAGAAGAGAAAAGACTTCGCGTAGACAATCAACCTTATGGTAAATTTATAGAGAATGTAAAATTAAATATTTTTAAAAAACATCCTTATAAAGGAACAACTATTGGGAAAATGGCTCATTTAGACGCTGCAACCTTAAAAGAATTTCAAGCGTTTAATAAGAAATTCTACGTACCTAATAACGCTGTTTTGGTTGTTGCTGGAGATATTGACATTGCCACTACAAAAAAAATGATTAAAGATTATTTTGGTCCTATTCCTACAGGAGAAGCAATCGAAAGAAATTTTGCAAAAGAAGATCCAATTACAACAACTATAAAAGCAAAAGCTTACGATTCTAACATACAAATACCTGCTATAGTTGCTGCATACAGAACTCCTGCCATGACAGAAAGAGATGCATATGTTTTAGATATGATATCTACTTATCTAAGTGGTGGAAAAACATCTAAACTATACAAAAAAATTGTAGACGATAAAAAAATGGCTTTACAAGTTGGTGCATTTAACCAAAGTCAAGAAGATTATGGTACTTACATTTTATATGGTTTACCACAAGGCGATAATTCTCTAGATAACTTACTAGCAGAAATAGATGAAGAAATTGTAAAAGTTCAGACTGAATTAATTTCAGAAAAAGATTATCAAAAACTTCAAAACAAAGCAGAAAATGGTTTTGTAAACTCTAACTCTAGTATCGCAGGTGTTGCAAATTCTTTAGCAAGAAACTATATGCTTTATGACAATACTAATCTTATTAATACGCAAATAGACATTATTAGATCTATTACTCGCGAAGACATTAAAAGAGTAGCAAAAACGTATTTAAATCCTAACCAACGTTTGGTTTTAGAATACCTACCAACACCTGAAGACAAACAATAAAAACATAAAAAGATGAAATTAAAATTTATAGCAATAGCTAGTGTGTTTTTATTAACACTTTCAGCTTCGGCACAAATAGACAGAACACAGCAACCTAAACCAGGACCAGCTCCAACTATAAGCTTAGAAAAGCCGTATGAGTTTGAGCTTAAAAATGGCCTTAAAGTTTTAGTTGTAGAAAATCACAAATTACCTAAAGTAAGTTATTCTTTAAGAATAGAAAATACGCCTATTTTAGAAGGTGAAATAGCAGGTGTTTCTCAAATTCTTAGCGCAATGCTTGGAAACGGAACAACAACTATTTCTAAGGACGACTTTAATGAAGAAGTTGATTTCTTAGGCGCTTCAATTAATTTTGGCGCAACTAGTGCATCAGCAAGTTCTTTAACAAAATACTCTAACAGAATATTAGAATTAATGGCAGATGCTGCAATTAATCCTTTATTTACAGAAGAAGAGTTTCAAAAAGAAAAAGACAAAGCTATTGAGGGCTTAAAATCTAATAAGAAAAGTATAGATGCTGTAGCATCTAGAGTAAGTAATGCCTTATCTTACGGTAAAAATCATCCTTACGGAGAATTTGTTACAGAAGAAACTTTAAATGCAATTACACTAGATAATGTAAGATCTTACTATCAAAAATACTTTAATCCTAATAAAGCCTATTTAGTAGTTGTTGGAGATGTAGAGGCTTCTAAGGTAAAAAGAGAGATTAAAAAGCGTTTTAACAACTGGCAAGAAAGTGTAGATGTTACAAGAACAATGACTGCTTCTTCTCCAAACTTACCATACACACAAATAAATTTTGTGGATATGCCAAACGCAGTACAATCTAGTATTAAGTTTACAAACAATGTAAACCTAAAAATGAACGAAGAAGATTATCACGCAGTATTGCTTGCTAACTACATACTTGGTGGTGGCGGTGAAGGCTATTTATTCTTAAACCTTCGCGAAGATAAAGCTTACACTTATGGATCTTACTCTAGCGTTTCTACAAACAAATATATTGGTAATTTCTCTGCAACTGCTTCAGTTAGAAATATGGTAACAGATAGTTCTGTAGTTGCTATGTTAAGCGAGATTAAACGTATTAGAACAGAAAAAGTAGACACACAACGTTTAAAAGATGCTAAAGCTAAGTACACAGGTAGTTTTGTATTAGCTATAGAAAGACCAGAAACCGTAGCTAGATATGCTCTAAATACTAAAATAAACAGTTTACCAGAAGATTTTTACAAAACTTATTTGTCTAAAATTAATGCTGTAACTCAAGATGATATTCTAAGAGTTGCAAATAAGTATTTTTTAGCAGATAACGGTAGAATTGTTATTGTTGGTAAAGGTAGCGAAGTAATTCCTAACCTAGAGAAATCTGGTATTCCAGTAAAATATTATGATACTTACGCAAATTCTGTAGAAAAACCTGTGTTTTCTAAACCAGTACCAAAAGGTGTTACAGCAAATACAGTTTTAGAAAAATTCTTCGCAGCTAGTGGAGGAAAATCAAAAATTGAAAACGTAAAAACACTAAACATGGATGCCAATGTAAAAATTGACGCAGTACCTTTTCCATTAACAGCAAGCTTAAAAAGCATGACTCCTAATAAAGAATCTATGGAAATGTCTGCGGCAGGCATGGGCGTTTTAATGACTCAAAAATGGAACGGAACAACTGGTTACGGAACACAACAAGGAATGAGAACTGACTTAACAGCAGAACAAATTGCTGAGAAGAAAAGTTCTAGAACTATATTCCCTGAATTAGAATACACAACTGCAAATACAGTACTTGAAAGTATTGTAGACGTAGACGGAAATGATAATTACTTGTTAAAAGTAACTAAAGGAGAAGAAACTGAATCTAGATATTACGATGTAAAAACTGGATTATTATCTAAAGTGGAATCAACTTCAAAAATACAAGGACAAAGTATTACTAAAACAATTTTATTCTCAAACTACCAAGATGTAGATGGTTTAAAGTTAGCTTTTGTTAATACGATTAAAGCTGGACCACAAAATCTAGTAATTAATATGACTTCTATTAAAATAAATGAAGGCGTAACAGAAGCAGATTTTAACTAATCTGTTAACTCTTAAAATTATAAAAAGCTTCAAAATTAATTTTTTGAAGCTTTTTTTTATGCGCTTATTTTTTGTTTTTTATTTCCTAAATAAACACCAAATAATATAATAATTGTTGCTAATAATTGATAAAAATTAAACTTTTCGCCATCCAATAATCCCCAAAAAACAGCAATAATAGGCATTACATATGCCACAGAAGAAGCAAAAATAGGATTAGATATCTGTATTAATTTATTAAATAAAACCTTTGCAATTGCAGTTCCAAATAAAGAAAGAAATACCACATAAAATATAGACATCTTAAATTCTGGATGACTAAATGTTTCCACAGTAAAAAAATCGGTATAATACAACACAACTAAAGCAGGAATATAAATACAAACGTAATTTCCAACCGCAATAGTTAAAGGTTTTACATCTTGTAAATAACGCTTTATAACATTAACATTAGTAGCATAAAGCAAAGTAGATACCAAAACATATATAGCAAAATAATAATTCTGATCTGGATTTAAATCGGTTCCAGCCAAGATTAGAGCAACTGTACCTGCAAATCCAATAATAACGCCAATAACCTGATTTCTAGTTGTTGTAATTTTAAAAAGTGCCAATCCTAACAAAATAGTATTTAAAGGCACTAAAGAATTTAATATAGAAACCACAGCACTATCAATCTCGGTCTCTGCAATAGAAAAAAAGAACGAAGGCAAAAAAGTACCACAAGTTCCAGAAATGGCTAACCAAATTAAATCCTTTTTTTTAATAAACTTAAAATAATTATAACCTGCTATAAATAAAATAAAACCAGTAACCACTGTTCTTAAAGCTCCTAACTGATAAGCCGTTAAGCCCACTAAACTTTTTTTAATAAGTATAAAAGATGTTCCCCAAATTAACGAAAGTACTCCTAAGTAAAGCCACTTTTTAGTTTCGTTAGACATAAATATTATATTTTAATTGTAAAATTCGTTGAAAAAAAGAGATTATAGACTATTATTTGTAAGTTTGTTTTACAAAACCTAATAATATTTAAAATGAAAACACTACTTAAAATCCTTACCATTTGCCTAATTGTAACAGTAAGCGCTTGTAAAGATAAAGCTCCAGAAATAAAAACAGTAGCAATTGAGCAAACTGCCATTTTAAAAACACCAGAAAATCCTTATAAAGATTATGCTAAAGTAGAATTTAACATAGAAGGAATGACTTGTGCTATGGGATGCGCCAAAACAATAGAAAATAAAATTGCAAAGTTAGATGGTGTCCATTTTGTTAATGTAGATTTCGATAAAAAATTAGCAATGGTAGAATATGATAGTGAAAAATTATCTTTAAACGATTTTACTAAAACTGTAACTAAAGTTTCTGACACCTATAAAGTTGGAGATATGGAAACAGTAAATATATTTACAAAAGACAAGAAAACTTGTACAGAAGACTGTAAAAAGGACTGTTGTAAAAACAAAACTAAAGCTGAAAAAAAAGAATGCAAGAACAATTGTAAGAACAAGACTGAAGCAGAAAAAAAAGCCTGTAAAAAAGCTTGTGGTATTAAAACAGTATAAGTTTATTTTTTTTTCTTACTTTAGAACCATTAAAACATTATTACTATGAAATCAATATTAAAAATTGCAGTATTATTCTTTGGATTAGCATTATTTTCTAACTCTGCTACTGCACAAAGTACAGCTAAAGTTGATGCTATGGCACAAACTAAAGAACTGCAAGAATTATCTAGCTTCGAACAATCTAAGTTTAAAACTGTTTATTCTACTTACTTAAAGTACGACAGAAAATTAGAATCTATTAATAGACAAATAGATGCTAGCACATTAAGTTACATGGAAGCTACAGAAAAGCTAGAAACTGTTTTTGTAACAGAAATGGCTAAAGTTTTAAATGACGAAGAGTTTACTATTTTCTTAAAAAAAGAAAAACTGTCTAAACCAGAGTAAGTTTACTTTAAAATATAAAAAAAGGGATTCATTTATAAATGAATCCCTTTTTTATTGGACTAACATCTAATACTATTTAACTTCAAAAATAGTATTACAAGCCGCAATAGTTTTATCTAAATCGCTATAACTTAAAGCATTATTTAAAAACCAACTCTCAAATGCACTTGGTGCAATATAGATGCCTTGGTTTAACATGCCGTGAAAAAACTTCTTAAAAGTATCATTATTACCTTTAGCAGACGATTCAAAATCTACTACTGCATCTTCGGCAAAGTGAACAGAAATCATAGATCCTACTCTATTAATAGTATGGGTTACGTTATTTTTAATTAAAACTTGAGATAAACCTTTATGTAAATATTCGGTTTTGTTTGCTAATTCTTCAAATATAGATTCGTCTTCATTTAAAGCTGTTAACATAGCTAATCCCGCAGCCATAGCTAAAGGGTTTCCACTTAATGTTCCTGCTTGATAAACAGGTCCTAAAGGTGCTAAGTAATTCATTATTTCATTTTTAGCAGCAAATGCGCCTACTGGTAATCCGCCACCTATAACTTTTCCAAAACAAACAATATCTGCTTTTACATTATAAAGCTCTTGAACGCCACCTTTTGCTAACCTAAATCCAGTCATAACTTCATCAAAAACTAAAAGAATATTGTGCTCGTCGCATAAAACTCTTAATTTCTGTAAAAAGTTATCTAAAGGTAATATACAACCCATATTTCCTGCCACAGGCTCAATAATAATACAAGCAATTTCTCCTTTATTAGCTTCAATTAAAGTTTTAACACTTTCAATATCGTTATATTTTGCAAGTAAAGTATCTTTTGCAGTTCCTTGAGTTACACCAGGACTATTTGGAGAGCCAAATGTTACCGCTCCACTTCCTGCTTGTATTAAAAACGAATCAGAATGTCCGTGATAACAACCTGCAAATTTTATAATTTTATCTTTACCGGTATAACCTCTTGCTAATCTAACAGCACTCATACAAGCTTCTGTTCCAGAATTTACAAAACGAATTTTATCTATATTTGGCACCATAGAAATAGCTAATTCTGCTATTTTGGTTTCAATTTCTGTTGGCATACCAAAAGAGGTTCCTTTTTTAGCCTTTTCTATAACCGCATCTACAACTGGAGCAAATGCGTGGCCTAAAATCATTGGTCCCCAAGATGCAATATAATCTATTAAGGTGTTTCCATCTTCATCATATAAATAAGCACCTTTGGCTTCTTTTACAAAAACAGGCGTTCCACCAACAGATCCAAATGCTCTAACAGGAGAATTTACGCCTCCAGGAATTACTTTTTCTGCATTGGCAAACAATGCACTACTTCTTTTATAAATCATAATTACAATTTAATATTTAATATTTGACCTAAAGACAAACTATTAGAATCTAACTTATTTAATTCTTTTAATTGATTTACAGATAAATTATACTTTTTTGATAAAGAATATAACGTATCGCCTTTAATAACTTTGTGTGTTATACTATAATTAGATTTAGGCATAGTTTCTATAGAAGTATATTCTTTGCCTAAAACCATTTTATCGTATTGTGTTAAATTGTATCTCTCAATTAAACTAATTAATTTTTGAGGGTATTTTTTATCTGTTGCATAACCTGCTGCACGCAATTGTTTTGCCCAATTTTTATAATCGTCTTTTTCTAGCTGAAATAGTTTTGAATAACGTTTTCTACCTTTTAGGAATAATGAATGATCTCTGTAAGAATATTTAGCGTCTTTATATTTTCTGAAACATTCTTGAGAAGCATCATCATCATGATAAATTTTATCGCCTTTCCAACCATGACATTTAATTCCAAAATGATTATTTGCTTTAGTAGAAAGTCTTCCTTTTCCAGAACCAGATTCTAAAATACCTTGTGCTAATGTAATACTAGCAGGAATACCGTAATTTTTCATTTCTTCCATTGCAATAGTACTATATCTATTAACATAGTCTTGTGTAGAGCTTGGAATTGTAGTTGCTATATTTGGAGTTGTTGGTGTTTTAGGTTTAGTTGGTGCTTTTACCGCAGGCACATTAACGTTAACCTCAACCGAGCTTCCTTTTTTAGTAGTAATTACTTTTTTTCGTGTACCACAACTTGATATAATTAGTAGTAAAGCGCATAATATTAGTAACTGTTTCATATTAATGTGGGTAATTTTTTTTTGGTTAAAAAAGCATTCATTCCTTTTATGCCTTGTAATCCACCAGTATGAATGGCTAAAATTTTACTATCTTCTTTAAAATAACCTTTAGATAGTAAATCAAAAATTCCAAACATCATTTTACCAGTATAAATAGGGTCTAAAGAAATGTTATTATTTTCTTTAAATTGATTTATAAACGAAATTAATTCTGGTTTTATTTTACCATATCCACCAAAATGATAATCTGTTTGTAATTCCCAATTTGTATTAGTTGCAAATTTACTAATATCTTCTATTAAAAAGTCGCCTTTTAGGGCAGAAAAACCAACGATTTTTTGATGTGGTAAACTTGCATTAATAATTCCGGATATTGTTCCTCCAGTTCCAACAGATGTACAAATATAATCGTAGGAAGATGTTTCACTATCTAAAATCTCTTGGCAACCTTTTATAGCTAATGCATTTGTTCCTCCTTCTGGCACTACAAAGGTTTTATCTGTAATATGAGTTTTAACAAATGTACTAGCTTCTTTTAATCTGTAAGCATCTCTATTAACAAAAATAAGCTCCATGCCACATTGCTTTGCAAATCTTAATGTAGCGTTGCTATTAGAGTCTAACTCTTCACCTCTAATAACACCAATAGTTTTAATATTATTAAGTTGTCCAGCGGCAGCAGTTGCAGATATATGATTAGAAAATGCGCCACCAAAAGTTAAAATCTGATTAAAGCCGCCAGTTTTAGCAAAAGCAATGTTATATTTTAATTTTCTGAATTTATTTCCGGATACAAATTCGTGCAATAAATCTTCTCTCTTTATAGATAAAGAAATTGATAAATGATCTAAATTAATATGCTGAATTTTAGATTTATGGGAAGAAAACATTAAAAAAATTTATAAATGCAAATTAATATATTTTGAACTAATGAACACAACTTAAAACCTATTTATCCCAAAAACAGAATTAATGTCTAATAACAAACAAAGCTCTAAATTTAAACTTAGAGCTTTGTTAATTACGTGTGCTAAAACTGTCTTAATCTCTAGACATAAAAATTCTTAAAATATACCAGAACAATAACATTAAACTTGCAAATAAACCTAATGCAGCAGGAATATATTGGTCTTGGCTGTATTTATGCACTAAGTTAGATGTTTGATATAAGATAGAGCCACCAGCCAATAAACACATACCTACAGAAAACCAAAGTCCAAGATCAAAACCAAATAATGTTCCTGCTATAATTAGTCCAATAGCAATAAATCCGCCAACGATTAAACCAGTTTTTAAAAACGAAAAATCTTTTTTTGTTAATAAAACTACCGCACTTAATCCTGTAAACAAAGCTAAAGTAACAATTGCTGCTTGTTGCAACATTTCTGGTCCAGCTTCTGCATAATACATAGCAAAATAAATCATTGGTACAAAAATAATAGCTTGAGCTAATACATAAATAGCATACGCTAAATATTGTAAATTTTTATCTTGTGATTTTAATGCTGTACTTTCTGCGTAAGTGGTAATAAACATAAAACCACCTAAAAGCAATAACCACTTATATCCAACAGTAAGCGACATCATAAAACTAACTACAGTTTCGCTTTGTAATAATAAATACTCAAAAAAAACAAATAGTAAGACGCCTAATGCAACATGCGTATAAGTCTTTTTATAAAATGCTACTTGTGCTTCTGTATCTATTTGACTTAATAAAAGCCTTGATTCTGAATGATTTTGAAATTCTTCCATTAGTGATATTATTATTTATTATTTAAAAAACATTAATTTCTATTGCTTCCAAAAACTTGCATTGCCCAATATAATAATGATGCTATTGATCCAATTGCTGCTACTAAATACGTTCTTGCAGCCCATTTTAAAGCGTCTTTAGATCCTGCATATTCTTCTGGAGTTACAATATTCTTAGCCTTTAACCAAGCTAAAGCTCTATTACTGGCATCGTACTCTACTGGTAATGTAACCACACTAAATAACGTTGCAAAAGCCATCATAGCAAGACCTGCAACCGCAACCCACCAACCTAGACCTAAACCAGCTGCTGCTCCTAAAGTAATTCCTCCAAAGACTAAATATTGAGACATATTAGAGGTTACACTTACAATTGGCACTAATTTAGAACGCATTGTTAAATAACTATATGCGGTTGCGTGTTGTACTGCATGACCACATTCGTGAGCTGCAACTGCTGCCGCTGCTGCATTTCTTTCTCCATAAACAGCTTCGCTTAAATTAACGGTTTTATTTTGTGGATTATAATGATCTGTTAACTGTCCACGGACAGAAATTACCTCAACATCAAAAATACCATTATCTTTTAGCATTTTTTCTGCTATTTCGGCACCACTCATTCCGTTTCTTAATTGAATTTGAGAATACTTTTTAAATTTCTTTTTTAATTGACTACTTGCCAACCAACTAAATAGGGATATTGCTCCTAAAAGAATATAAAAACCTGTCATACCATTTCCCATAGTTTTAATTTAATTTTTTAATTCTGTTATAAATATAACAAAAAGTAAGCCAATAACTAACTAACTAATAAAATAGGTCAGTTTAGGTTTTAAGTCCTACAAAATAAATTGTAGCAGTAGATTATACTTTTACCTGTAGTTCTATATTAAATCTTATACATTGAATAACACTAATTTAAATTAGCATGAAAAAAAGATGTAAAATTATTATTATTTGGGTCATTAATCATAGTATTTGCTTCTATGCTTAAATTATACGATGTCAATAGATTTGTTGTAAATATATTATATACAATTGGTTTTTTTATTGAAATTTCAGGCTTGATTTACTTAATTAAAAGAATAAAAAAATTAATACCATAAACTTTCTTAAACAAAAAACTCAGATTAACTTATTAAAGAAGCTAATCTGAGTTTTTAATATTTATAATAATTCTATTCTAAAAACCTGCTAAATTAATAATCTTGCCAGGTACAATAATTACTTTTTTAGGTGTTTTACCATCTAATTGTTTTTGCGTTCTTTCGTCTGCCATTACAATTTTTTCTATCTCATCTTTGGTTAAATCTAAAGATAATTCTAACTCAAAACGTTTTTTTCCGTTAAACGAAACTGGATAATTTTTACTACTTTCTACTAAATGACTGCCATCAAATTCTGGAAAAGCTACTGTAGAAATAGACGTTTTATATCCTAATTGACTGTATAATTCTTCCGAAATATGTGGTGCATAAGGCGATATTAAAGCTAATAACGGTTCAAGTATAGCTTTACTTGTACATTTTTGTGCTGTTAACTCGTTTACAGCAATCATAAACGTAGAAACCGAAGTATTAAAAGAGAAATTCTCTATATCTTCTTGTACTTTCTTTATGGTTTTGTGTAATGTTTTTAAATTGTCTTTTGTAGCTGCAACATCTGATGCTTTACAACCATTATCGTCCATATACAATTTCCAAAGCTTTTTTAAGAATCCGTGAACTCCTGTAATTCCGGCAGTGTTCCAAGGTTTGTATTGTTCTAATGGTCCTAAAAACATTTCGTATAAACGTAAACTATCTGCACCGTAATCCGCACAAATATTATCTGGACTTACCACATTATATTTAGATTTAGACATTTTTTCTACCTCACGACCAACTTTATATACGCCATTTTCTAATATAAATTCTGCATCTTTATAATCTGCTCCAAATTCAGCATCGTTTTTTAAACCTTCAATATCTAACTCGTCCGATGAGTTTACATATTGTACTTTTACGTGAGATTTTTGAAAATCAAATTCTAAATCTTCAATTATTGCATCGTTTCCTGGAAATTTTGATTTAAGGAAATTTGGAATCGTATTTTTAAAAGCATTTACTTCTTTTGATAATTCTTCATTAGAAAGTAAATCAATTTTCTCGTCAATTGGAAAAGGTTTCGTCTGGTTTAGAGAAACAAAAACCTTACTTTTTATGCTTTCAATAAACGCTAACACTTTATCTGCAGTATTAGTAGAAGTTGGCAACAATTTATATACAAAAGCACTTGTCCCCAAGATCATTCCTTGGTTAATAAGCTTTTTAAAAGGTTCTTCAACATTTACAAAACCTCTATCGTTTAAGAATTTCACCCAAAAACGAGAATATAATAAATGTCCGGTTGCGTGCTCGCTTCCACCAATATATAAATCTACGTTTTCCCAATAGTTAAGTGCTTCTTTAGAGGCAAAATTTTCGTCTCTATTAGCTTTTTCTTCCATATAACGGAAAAAATACCAAGAACTTCCAGCCCAACCTGGCATTGTATTTAATTCTAAAGGATAAATAGTTTGGTTATTAATTAAATTGTTTGAAACAACTTTGTTGGCTTTAGTATCCCATGCCCAAACATCGGCGCGACCTAATGGTGGCTCGCCTTCTTCGGTTGGTAAATATTTTTCTACTTCTGGTAATGCTATTGGTAAATGTTGCGTTTCAATTATTTGCGGTTTGCCATTTACATAATATACAGGAAAAGGTTCTCCCCAATAACGCTGACGACTAAAAACAGCATCGCGTAAACGGTAATTTGTTTTTCCAATACCTTGACCTAATTGTGTTAAATTATAGATAGCCAATTTAGAGGCTTTATTACAATTTAATCCGTTTAAGAAATCGCTATTTGTAATTTTTACGTTGTCTTTTCCTGCAAAAGCTTCTTTAGATATATCTACACCATCAAAAATGTTAGGAATTTCTATGTTGAAGTGTTTTGCAAAATCGTAATCGCGTTGATCTCCACAAGGAACAGCCATTACAGCTCCAGTTCCGTAGCTTGCTAATACATAATCTCCAACCCAAACTTGAACTGGTTCTTTAGTAAACGGATGTTCTGCATACGCACCTGTAAATACACCAGAAATGGTTTTTACATCTGCCATTCTATCACGTTCGCTACGTTTTGCGCTTGCTAAAATGTAAGCTTCAACAGCTTCTTTTTGTTCTGGTGTTGTAATTTTGGCTACTAAATCGTGTTCTGGAGCTAAAGTCATAAAACTTACGCCAAAAATAGTGTCTGGTCTTGTTGTAAAAACCTCGATAGTCTCTTTATGATCTTTTAAGTTAAAAGTTACACTTGCACCTTGAGATTTTCCAATCCAATTACGTTGTGTTTCTTTAAGAGAATCTGTAAAATCTACAGTTTCTAGACCTTGTAATAAACGCTCTGCATAAGCAGAAATACGCATAGACCATTGTGTCATTTTTTTACGAACCACAGGATGACTTCCACGTTCTGAAAGTCCATTTACAATCTCGTCGTTTGCCAATACAGTTCCTAAAACAGGACACCAATTAACTTCGGTTTCTGCTAAATAAGTTAATCTATATTGTAATAAGATGTCTTGTTGTTTTTCTGATGAAAATGCATTCCAATCATCTGCAGAAAACGATTCAATACCTTCATCGCAAACAGCATTTACGTTGGCATTTCCTTCAGAAGAAAAAAGTGCAATTAACGTATCTATATGTTCTGCTTTATTTGAATTGTTATTATACCAAGACTGGAATAATTCTGTAAAAATCCATTGCGTCCATTTGTAATATTCTGGTTCGCTGGTTCTAACTTCGCGAGACCAATCGAAAGAAAACCCAATTTGGTCTAATTGTCTGCGATACGTTGCAATATTATCTTTTGTAGTTACTGCTGGATGTTGTCCAGTTTGAATGGCATATTGCTCTGCAGGTAAGCCAAAACTATCGTAACCTTGTGGATGTAATACATTAAATCCTTGGTGACGTTTGTAACGCGCATAGATATCGCTAGCAATATAACCTAACGGATGACCAACATGTAATCCTGCACCACTTGGATAAGGAAACATATCCAAAACGTAATATTTTGGCTTGTCGGAATTATTTGAGGCTTTAAAAGTTTGATTCTCCGACCAATATTTTTGCCACTTTGCTTCAATCTCGTTAAAATTATATTGCATTTTGATGTTTTTGAGCTTAATAAAGGTGCAAATTTAAACTTATTATAAGAAGATTAAAAGATAATGGCTTGTAATCACAAGAAGAAGCAAATTCTTTTATATTTTTAACGCTTAATAAGTTACTTATGGGCTCTTCATTTGATAAATATCAAAAACGAAAATTAATATCATCATACTTTTCTGTAGTACTAAGCATTGCTTTGGTACTATTCTTACTTGGTGTTTTAGGTTTATTAATTATAAATGCTAAAAAAGTAGCCGATCATTTTAAAGAACAAGTTACCGTAACCATATATTTAAAAGATACTGCAAAAGATGTTGAAATTAAACAATTAGAAAAAAGTTTAGCAATGTCGGATTTTGTAAAATCTACGCATTACGTCTCTAAAGAAAACGCTGCCGATGTTTTAAAGGATGAAAACGGTGAAGATTTTATGCAGTTCTTAGGCTTTAATCCATTACAAAACTCTATAGATTTAAACTTAAAAGCAGATTTTGTTACCACCAATAAATTAGAAGAAATATCTAAAGATACCTTAAGTAAAAACTTTGTTGCCGAAGTTAGTTATGATAACGATTTGGTGAATTTAATGAACAATAACGTTAAAAAAATAAGCTTTTGGGTTTTAGTATTAAGTGCTATTTTTACACTTATAGCTGTTTTACTTATTAACAGTTCTATTAGATTATCTGTTTATTCTAAGCGTTTTACCATTAAAACCATGCAAATGGTTGGTGCTACAAAACGCTTTATTAGAAAACCATTTATTTTTAAAAGTATTAGATTAGGAATTATTGGCGCTATAATAGCTGTAATTGGTTTAGCTATTGTGGTTTATTATGGAAACAAGACTTTTCCTGAGTTAGAGATTCTAAAAAATCAGGTCTTAATTGCTAGCTTATTTGGTGGCGTGTTTTTATTAGGAATACTAATTACCTGGTTTTCTACATTTTTAGCTACATCTCGTTTCTTGAATTTAAAAACAGATCAGTTGTATTAATTTTTTAGTGTTTAATTAAAACATTCTTTTAGATTAATACAATAACGGAAAATCAAATTAGTTTAAAGGTTGTACTTTATTTTACACACAAACAGAAAAGGTACAAACCTAAAAAGGTGCAGAACATATATAAAAATCTATTCCTATTTTTGATTAAATATTTATTAAAATTAAACACAATTTTTAAATAATTGCCTTACTTTGCAACACTTAAACACCACATATTATGTCTAAAACATCTAACGAGAACAAGTTTATCTTCGGAAAACGCAACTATAAATTTATGTTTATAGGACTAGCTTGTATGGCTTTAGGTTTTATTTTAATGTCTGGTGGCGGAAGCGATGATCCAAATGTTTTTAATCCTGAAATTTTTAACTGGAGACGTATTAGATTAGCTCCTGCATTAATTATTCTTGGTTTTGGTTTCCAGGTTTACGCTATTCTTACGCGTAAAGAAGACAAGAAAGCTTAGTATTTGCTTTTTATTTATATTTTGAAGTATTAAAGGTTCTTTTTAATACTTTAGCGGCATGGATATTATAGATTCAATTATTTTAGGAATTATACAAGGTTTAACAGAGTTTTTGCCTGTATCTTCTAGCGGACATTTAGAACTTGGAAAAGCCATTTTAGGCGATCAATCTGTGCCACAAGAAAGCTTACTTTTTACAGTTTTACTTCATTTTGCAACTGCTTTAAGTACTTTAGTTATTTTTAGAAAAGACATTTTAGAAATTCTAAAAAGCCTATTTTCTTTTTCTTGGAACGAAGACACGCAGTTTATATTCAAAATTGCATTATCTATGATTCCTGCAGTAATTGTAGGCTTACTTTTTGAAGAACAATTAGAACAATTATTTGGCGGAAGCATCTTACTAGTTGGTTGTATGCTTTTAATTACAGCCATATTATTATTTTTAGCAGACAAAGCAAAAGACACTAATAAACCTGTAACTTTTAAAAACGCTTTTATAATAGGAATCTCTCAAGCTATTGCTATGTTACCAGGGATTTCGCGTTCTGGAGCAACTATTTCTACATCTGTTTTATTAGGAAACGATAAAACTAAAGCAGCACGATTTTCTTTCTTAATGGTAATTCCATTAATATTTGGAAAAATTGCTAAAGATATTATTGGCGGCGATTTATCTTTAGAAGGACACAATACTGTAGCATTATCGGCTGGTTTTATAGCCGCTTTCCTTTCTGGATTAGTAGCTTGTACCTGGATGATTTCTTTAGTTAAAAAAAGTAAACTATCTTATTTTGCCATTTATTGTGCCATTGTTGGCGCTATTGCCATAGCATTTGCATTATTAAATTAAGTTTTTATGACTGGAGACGATTACCAAGCAGGACATGTTTTATTGATTGATAAACCTTTAGAATGGACCTCTTTTCAAGCTGTAAATAAATTACGTTGGGAAATACGCCAAGCTTATAATATAAAAAAAATAAAAGTTGGTCATGCTGGAACTTTAGATCCTTTAGCAACTGGACTATTAGTTATTTGTACTGGTAAAATGACCAAGCAAATAGACACGTTTCAAGGTCAGATTAAAGAATATACAGGAACTATTGTTTTAGGGGCAACAACGCCATCTTACGACCTAGAAACTGAAGTAGATAAAACCTTTGATATTACACATATTACCGAAGATTTAATTCGTGAAACCACAAAACAGTTTACTGGAGAAATAGATCAGTTTCCACCTATTTTTTCGGCTTTAAAAAAAGAAGGTAAACGTTTATATGAATTTGCTCGTGCTGGCGAAAAAGTAGATATTCCTTCTCGAAAAATTACTATAAATGAATTTGACATTACTAAGATTGAAACCACTACAAACAAGACCATAAATGTAAATTTTAGAGTAGTTTGCAGTAAAGGAACCTATATAAGGTCTTTAGCATACGATTTTGGAAAAGCCTTAAATTCTGGCGGACATTTATCGGCACTACGCAGAACAAAAATTGGAGATTACAATGTTAATGATGCTATTTCTATTGATGATTTTATTAAAAACTTAGCAAAGTAAATCTATTTAAATCATGAGTTATTTGGCTACTAAAAAAGAACTTTAACCTAAGGCAGATAACACTAAATAAATCTATTGGTATAAATTCTAACTAAAAAGTAATTTAGGCTATAAAAAGTACTCATAAAAACGCGCCTTGCAATATGCAAAACGCGCTTTATGTAATTCTTATAAAACACTAGGCAAATATGTTAGCGATCTAATAGTAAAATTATTTAGACGTTTATTTCGTATTACTCAAAAACGTTACTAAATCGTTTATAATAGTTTGCCCTTTATCTTTATTATACCAATGCTGTAAATCTTGTTTAAACTCTGGTGTTATAGCACCATTTTCAGCTTTATACTGGTTTACTAAATTAGTAGCAGTACTTGGTCTTGGTCCAAAAGTAAAAAGCACATTATTTCCTTGATCTAAAGCTATAAGTTTTGGAATTGCTCTTCCGCCATTAGTAAGAAAATTATCTGTTAAAGCTTCGTTTTCGTCTCTAAACACCAACTTTAAGTCTAAATTTGGATTTAATTCTGCTACTTTATTTATTACAGGTATAACGTGAGCTGCATCGCCACACCAACTTTCTGTAATTACTAAAAAAGTAACTTTCTCTTTATAATTAGCTAAAAACTGTTGCGTTGCTTCGTTTACTTTTACTGTTTTATCCCAACGTTTCATTCGCTTATCGTTAAGCATTGTGTAATCTGCTAACGCTTCAGATTTTTCGTTTCCAGAATTACTTTTATCTTCAACTAATTGATGCACTAAGCTTCTATAAGCCTTATAATCTATATGCTTTGTTAAACTAGTTTGTATTATTTCTTGTAATTGTATTGTTGCTGTTTCCATAGAATAAAATTAAGTCTAAATAATTTCTAATTAAGTGACATTTGTTACCTTAGTAGGAGTTTTTTTAATAAACTTACACAAATATGAAAAAACAAAGATGTGGTTGGTGTGTTGGTGATGTTTTATATGAAACATATCATGACAAAGAATGGGGAAAACCTGTTTTTGACGATACAATTTTATTTGAATTTCTAATCCTGGAAACGTTTCAGGCTGGTTTAAGTTGGATAACTATTTTGCGTAAACGAGAAAACTTTAGAACTGCTTTTAGCAATTTTGACTATAAGAAAATAGCCAGTTATAACGACGATAAACTTGAAGAACTAAGAAACAATTCTGGAATTATTAGAAATAAACTTAAGATAAAATCGGCGGTAACAAATGCTCAGAATTTTATTAAAATTCAAGATGAATTTGGTTCGTTTTCAAATTATATTTGGGCTTTTGTAAACCATAAACCTATAAAGAATACTTGGAAAAACTATAAAGATGCACCTGCAAATACGCCTTTAAGCGATACAGTTAGCAAAGATTTAAAAAAACGAGGTTTTAAATTTGTAGGTTCTACTGTAATGTACGCTTATATGCAAGCCACAGGATTGATTAACGATCATGAAACAAACTGTTTTTGTTTTTAAGATTACTTAGAAAAGCTAATTCTAAGTTTATTTAAGCATCTCACAATTTAAAATTTTATTTTTTTTGAGATACTAAAAACTATATCAAAAGAAAAACGTCTAGAGACTAGATTCTTATTTCATTAAAACTTACTAAAATACACAATCGCTTTTTTTTAGCTAAAAAACGTATTAAGCCTAAAACTTAGTAATAGCAAAATATTAGAGACTTAAACGCTTAAACAAAGCTAAAAAACGCAACTACATTTGGCACGTACAGATTATATTTTGGCAAAACTAAGATGTAAGTAACCAACACCTTAATTTCTTATCTAAGAAACGCCATAAACATATCTCTAGAAATATCTTTAGCACCAAGACTTTCTAAATGATTGGTGTAATCTTGACAATCTATTAATTTATAATCCGTATTCTGAATAAAGGTAATTAAAGCAGTCTTGCTAGCATTACTTACTTTGCTAAACATACTTTCGCCACAAAAAACACCATTATTTAAATCTACACCATAAAAACCACCAACTAACTCGTTATCCTGCCAAACTTCTACAGATTTTGCGTAGCCTAATTTATGTAACTCTGTATAGGCATTAATCATTCCTTTTGTAATCCAAGTATCGTCTTGTCCAGCACGTTTTGCTTTAGCACAATGTGTAATTACAGATTTAAAATCTTTATTAATAGTAACTGTTAGATTACAGTTACGTAAAAACTGCTTCATACTTTTAGAGACTTTTAAATCTTTTGGATATAATACAAACCTTGGATCTGGAGACCACCATAAAATCTGATCATCGTTTTCAAACCATGGAAAGATACCTTGTTGATAAGCAGACAATAAGCGTTTGGGAGACAAATCTCCTCCAAAAGCTAATATGCCATCCTGGCTTGTTTGAGAAACTGGAGGAAAATCGTCATCAAAATTTAAAAAAGGAATCATTTTGTTAAAATAATTTTTAGAGAATTAAACACTAGCATGCTTATTATCTATACATATAATTACATACGTTTAGTAAAACAATCTGTTTTCTACTTTGGCTTATGTTTAACTAAGCTTAAATAAGCAAAACAGACATTAGTTTCTGTTTAATTATAAGTACTAACTTAAATCTAATTTATAAAAAAACCTCAACAGTTAAAAACTATTGAGGTTAATATTTTGATCAAAACTTACCTTAATTTAGAAAGGTAAATCGTCGTGATCTTCTTTTTTCAAATCTGGAGCAGACTCAAAAGCCTCTGCAGGTGGAGTTGCTGGCATACCTTGTGGTGCAGCCGCTTGTGCGCCCTCAATTCTCCAACCTTGCACAGTATTAAAATATTTGGTTTCACCTTGTGGGCTAACCCATTCTCTACCTCTTAAGTTAATGCTAACTTTTACATCTTGACCAACTTGGTAGTTGTTTAATAAATCTGTTTTATCTTGAACAAATTGGATTGATATATGCTGAGGATATTGCTCTTCAGTTGTTACAATAATATCTCTTTTTCTAAAACCGTTACCACCAACAGTTTCAGTTTCTCCAATCATTTTTACTTTTCCTTCTACTTCCATTCTATATAATGTATTATTTATTCGTCTTATTTTATGATAACAATGTTAGCCAAGCATTTTTAACATCTTGATTTTCTAATAAAGCTTTTGCTTTTAGGTGCTTTTCTTCGTTATTTTTAAGAGTGCAATTAAAGGCTTTTATTTCACTTTCTAAAGGTAAGTTTTCAACATTTGCTAACAATCCTAAATCGTTACCAGATAATATACTACTTTTTTTAATAGCATCTGGTAAATTATCTACACCAATTCCTAAAGTTGATAAAGGCTTTGGAATTTCGAAAAAACCATCTTTTGCTCTGCTGTAAAAACTTCCTCCAGCTCTAGAAACTAAATCTAGTTTGGTTTGGTCTATGCTTCCTGATGTGTCTAAAACAGCTTCGTTAATGTGCATTTTAACGACTTCGCAAATAATAAGATTTCCTGCGCCACCTTGGGTTCCAAGTTTTACAATTTCGTTAACCTTACATTCCATTTGTACTGGACTTTCTGCTACTCTAAAAGGTTTTACAAGATCACTTTTAAGCATTGTTAAACCTGCTTTTTCAAACTCGTTTACACCTTGCCCATATTCTGTGCTACTTAGAGACATTTGCTGAACAATATCGAAATTTACCACATTAATAACCACTTCTTTAGTTATCTCAGTATTTTCTAAAGTATGTTTTGTTGTATTATCTCTAACACGTCTTGCTGGCGAAAATATTAATATTGGTGGGTTTGCACTAAATACATTAAAGAAACTAAATGGCGATAGATTTGGATTTCCATCCGCATCTATTGTACTTGCAAATGCAATTGGTCTTGGTGCAACTGCACTTAATAAATACCCATGTAATTTGGCAGTAGTTAATTCGCTTGGCTTAAATGATTTCATTTTAAAATGTCTTAGATGGCAAATATAAGACATATTAAAGCCTTCTAAAAACAATTTATTAGCGTGCTACACAATATTATTAACACTTTTGCATTATATTGAAACCTAAATTAGATTTTAATGTTTACTGCTAACAGACAATTAATTCGTTGGATTATAATAATTAGTTCTTTTGCTATAATTTCTTTAATTCTTTGGAATACCTACACCTTTTTTCAGGAGTTTAAAACTGAAGAACGTGTTAAAATGGAGATTTGGTCTGCTGCACAAAGTGATTTTCTGTACAGTTTAAACGATTTAGAAAGTGATACAAATCCGGTCATATCAAAAATACTGCTAGACACCACATCTACAATGCCAATGCTTATGCTTGGTAAAATGGGCGAATTTAAAAATCTTAAAAATATAGATACTACTAAAAAAAGAAATACCATTAAGTATCTTGAAAATCTGAAAACACAATTTGAAACTGAAAACACACCAATTCTAGTTAAATATAAAGACGAATTTTACGGAACTATTTATTATGGAAATTCGGAACGCTTAAACCGTTTAAAATATTATCCTTTAGCGTTATTATTAATTATTTTTCTTTTTGCTGCTGTAGTTTTTTTCTTTTATAGAAGTTCTAAAACAGCTTCTCAAAATAAATTATGGTCTGGAATGGCTAAAGAAACGGCTCATCAAATTGGAACGCCTTTAAGCTCGTTAATTGGTTGGACTGAAATTCTAAAATTAGAAAATGTAAATCCAACTTATATCTTGGAAATGGAAAAAGATATAGATAGGCTTAAAATTATTACAGAACGTTTTAGTAAAATTGGATCAATTCCTACTTTAGAACCTTTAAATATTGTTGAAGAAACAAAACTATCTTTTAACTATTTAACCACAAGACTTTCTAAACTAGTAGACTTTAAATTAGAATTACCAGATACAGAAATATCTGTAAATTTAAATAAGCAATTATTTAGTTGGACTATAGAAAATTTACTTAAAAATGGTGTAGATGCCATGAAAGGTAAAGGAAAACTACATTTAAAAATGTGGCAATTAGAAGATAATGTTTATATAACTGTTACGGATACAGGTAAAGGAATTCCTAAAAATAAATTTAATACTATTTTTGAAACTGGTTATACCACTAAAAAAAGAGGTTGGGGTTTAGGGTTATCGCTTACTAAACGTATTGTAGAAGAATTTCATAATGGTCAAATAAAAGTTGCCCATTCTGAACGAGACAAAGGCACTACTTTTAAAATGAGCTATAAGTCTATAATTGCGCCTTAATTAAATCGGCTACAGCTTTAAACTCTACAGGAGATAATTTCGTTTTGTTAGTAAAACGGGCATCTTCCATAGTTGTTAATGGAATTAAATGCACATGTGCGTGCGGTACTTCTAGGCCAATAACTGTCATTCCTACACGTTTACAATCTATAGCTTTTTCTATAGCTATGGCTACTTTTCTAGAAAACTGAAGTAGTTTGGTGTAGCTTTCTTCATCTAAATCAAAAATCTTATCAACTTCTTTTTTTGGTATACAAAGTGTATGTCCTTTAGCATTTGGGTTAATATCTAAAAAGGCTAAAAAATCGTCTGTTTCTGCAACTTTATAAGACGTAATTTCTCCAGAAATAATTTTAGAAAAAATAGAAGACATAAGCTAAAGGTTTTATATATGATTTAAATTATCTTGTAATTTCAATAATATCGAATTTAATAATTCCACTTGGAACGCTAATTTCGGCTACTTCGCCAACACTTTTACCTAGTAAGCCTTTTCCAATTGGAGAGTTTACAGAAAGTTTACCAGAAGCTAAATCTGCTTCTCCATCTGCAACCAAAGTGTAAAGCATTTCCATTCCATTGGTTTGGTTTTTTATTTTTACTTTAGATAGAACTAAAGCTTTAGAAACATCCATTTGAGATTCGTCTATAACACGAGCACCAGCTAAAGCTTCGTCTAATTTAGCAATACGCATTTCTAGCATACCTTGCGCTTCTTTGGCTGCATCATATTCTGCATTTTCACTTAAATCTCCTTTATCTCTTGCTTCGGCAATATCTTTAGATGCTTTTACACGTTCTACATCTTTAAGTTGCTTAAGCTCTGCTCTTAACTTTTTTAATCCTTCAGCGGTATAATAAGATACTTTACTCATAATTATTTCGTTTATATAATAATTAAGATGCTCAACTAGGTTTGGCAAATAAAAAAATCTCGCATACACGAGATTGTAAGACAAATATATAAAATAATTAAATGAAAACACTTTTTGTAGTACATTGCAATAAAAATAATTACCCAATGAGATACTTTATTGTAATAACTCTATTTGTATTGACTCTTTCTAGCTGCCAAAAAAATGATGATACAATTCAAAACAATCCTTTTATTCCAAACATTGCTTTTGATACGCAAACTTTAATAAATACAGATTTACCACAATATAATAATTTACAATTTCCAGGAAATCATATTGTACTTAACAATAATTATGGTTTAAATGGAGTTGTTGTTCAGTATTCTGGTGGCACAAACTATAATGCTTTTGAACTTACAGATCCTAGTCACGCTATTTCTGATTGCTCTAAATTAACCATTCAAAATGGCTTAGCAACTTGTGGCTGCGATGATGAAAAGAAATTTGAAATAGTTAGCGGCCAACCAATTAATGGCACAACATCTCAATATACATTAAAGCGTTATTTTGTAGAGGTTAATGGAAATATTATACGTGTTTATAACAATTAAAAAAGTATAAAATTTAAGCCTAAGCTTTTTAAACAAATGACTTAAACCAACCAAAAGACCGTTTTTTATTGATGTAATATTTACTTTAAATTAAAAAAGTTTTAAAAACTTAAAATAAAATCGGAACTAAAAAATGATTATTATTTAGGATTACTTTTTTACTTTTGTTTCAAACTCATTTCCTTGAAGTATAATACTAAAATATTGCAACCATCTGTAGTTACTATTGGTACTTTTGATGGCGTGCATTATGGACATCAAAAAATTATTAGCAAAGTAATTTCTATTGCAGAAAAGCATAATTTAACTTCTGTTTTATTAACTTTTTTCCCGCATCCGCGAATGGTTTTGCAAAAAGATGCTGATATAAAAATGATAAATACTTTAGCTGAAAAAGAGCTAATCTTAAAAAACTTAGGACTTACAAACTTAGTAGTTAATAAATTTACCAAAGATTTCTCTAGACTTACGGCCCAAGAATTTGTTGAAGATATTTTAGTAAAACAACTAAACGCTAAACACATAATAATTGGTTACGATCATCATTTTGGAAGGAACAGAAGCGCTAATATTACAGATTTAAAACGTTTTGGAGAACAATTTGGTTTTACGGTTGAAGAAATATCTGCTCAAGATATTAATGAAGTTTCGGTAAGTTCTACTAAAATTAGAAAAGCACTTTTAGAAGGCGATATTGACACTGCAAATCAATATTTAGATTATAATTTTATACTAACAGGAACTGTTGTTAAAGGAAAAGGTCTTGGTAAAACTATTGAATTTCCAACTGCAAACTTAAAAATAAGTGAAACCTACAAACTAATCCCTAAAGATGGCGTTTATATTGTAAAATCTACCATAGACAATACAGTTGTTTTTGGAATGATGAATATTGGAAATAACCCAACAGTTAACGGAACTACTAAAACCATAGAAGTACACTTTTTTAACTTTAATAAAGATTTATATACTAAAACCCTTACCATAGAAATATTAAAGCGCATAAGAGACGAAAAAAAATATGAATCTATTGATGCACTTAAAAAACAGCTAAAAAAAGATCAAGAAACCGCAAAAACATTTATTACTAATGTTTAATAAATTCTTATTTAAAAACATAGACAACTCATCTCTAATAGTATTTAGAATAATATTTGGACTGCTATGTTTTTTAGAATCTATTGGCGCTATTTTTACAGGTTGGGTAAAAAAAACGTTAATAGAGCCTAACTTTACTTTTAATTTTATTGGTCTAGACGTTTTACAGCCATTACCAGGAAATTGGATGTATGCGTATTACATAATTATGGGTGTTTTTGGACTTGGCATAATGTTAGGCTATAAATACAGACTTAGTATTATTGCCTTTACCATTATGTGGGCTGCTACCTATTTTATGCAAAAAGCATCTTACAACAATCATTATTATTTATTAATTTTACTATGCGCAATTATGGCGCTTTTGCCAGCACATAAATACGCTTCGTTAGATGTAAAACGTAACCCAAGTATAAAATCTATTTCTATGCCAAGTTGGTGTAAATGGATTTTTGTTATTCAGTTATTTATTGTTTACACTTATGCTTCTGTTGCTAAAATATATCCAGATTGGCTGGATTTAACAATGCCTAAATTGTTAATGGAAGGCAAAAGGAATTACCCTATTATTGGCGAGTTTCTTCAAAACGATTTTATGCCTTACCTAGTTGGTTATGGTGGTATTTTATATGATGGCTTAATTATTCCGTTACTACTTTTTAAACCCACTAGAAAGTTAGCTTTTTACAGTTCTTTGTTTTTCCATTTATTTAATTCTGTGGTTTTCCAGGTTGGAATTTTTCCGTTTTTAGCTTTAGCTTTTAGTTTATTCTTTTTTGAATCCGAAAAAATTAGAAATATCTTTTTAAAAAAGAAAGCACTTTATACTGGAAATGAAATTTCTGTAAAATCTTACAAACCTATTTTGGTTGGTTTAGGATTAATTTATTTTACCATACAAATTGCGCTACCACTTAGACATTATTTTATTAAAGATAATGTCTTGTGGACCGAAGAAGGCCATAGATTATCTTGGCGTATGATGTTAAGATCCAAGCAAGGCGCTACTTATTACAAAATAACAAACCACACTAAAGACACCACTTTTAGAGTGAATTTAAATAATTATCTAACTAAAAAACAACAAAACCTAGCCCATACTAAACCAGATGTTATGTGGCAATTTAGCCAACATTTAAAAAAAGAATACAAGAAGAAAGGCGACTCTATTTCAGTTTATATTAAAAGTTCTTTAAGTGTAAATAGAAAACCATTTCAAAAATTTACAGATCAAGATGTGGATATTGCCAATCAAAAATGGAACTATTTTGGACATACTAGTTGGTTATTACCAAGCAAGTTTAATTAAATAGTAAATTACTATTCTTAAACACAAAAATCTTACTATTTTTACATCTTATTAACTAAATACACCTGCGTTAAGGATTGATGTGGTATCCTTTTTTAATTTTTTTCTAATTAAAAAAGATGTAACGGAAAGCCTGACTATTTTGCCATTAAAAGCAAAATAGTAACGCCATAAACATAACAATATGTTACAAGTACCTTTTATTAAAGAAAACAAAGACAAAGTTATTTCTAGATTAGCTGTAAGAAATATAGATGCTACAGAAATGGTGGAAAGCGTGATTGCTTTAGACGAAAAACGTAAAGCGATCCAAACAGAATTAGATAACACATTAGCAGAGTCTAATAAATTATCTAAAGAAATTGGTATGCTTTTTAAGTCCGGAAAAGGTGCCGAAGCTAATGCGCTTAAAGATCAAACTGCTGTTTTAAAAGAGAAATCTAAAACGTTATCTGACGATTTAAATGCTACTACGGAAGAATTAAATTCTACACTATATAAAATTCCAAATGTACCGCATGATTCTGTTCCTGAAGGAAAATCTGACGAAGATAACCTGGAAACTTTTAGAGAAGGCGATATTCCAAAGTTACACGATGCTGCAAAACCACATTGGGAATTAGCTAAGGATTATAATATTATTGATTTTGAATTAGGTACTAAAATTACTGGTGCTGGTTTTCCGGTTTATATAGATAAAGGTGCACGTTTACAGCGCGCTTTAATTGCTTATTTTTTAGATAAAAATACGGCGGCAGGCTATACGGAATATCAATTACCACACTTAATTAACGAAGCTTCTGGTTTTGGAACTGGTCAGTTACCAGACAAAGAAGGACAAATGTACCACGTAACTGGAGATAATTTATATTTAATTCCTACTGCAGAAGTGCCAGGAACTAACATTTTTAGAGATACTTTGGTTAACGAAGCAGATTTGCCTATTTCCATTACAGGTTATACGCCTTGTTTTAGACGCGAAGCTGGTAGTTATGGTGCGCATGTTAGAGGTTTAAACAGATTACATCAGTTTGATAAAGTGGAGATTATTAGAGTAGAACATCCAGATAATTCTTTTAAAGCTTTAGAAGGTATGGTGGAACATATTCAAGGGATTTTAAAAGAACTGGAATTGCCTTATCGTATTTTAAGACTTTGTGGTGGCGATTTAACTTTTACATCGGTTTTAACTATTGATTTTGAAGTGTATTCTGCTGCGCAAGAAAAATGGTTAGAAGTTTCTAGTGTTTCTAATTTTGAAACTTACCAAGCTAACAGATTAAAGTTACGTTTTAAAAATAAAGATGGTAAAAATGAATTTGCGCATACCTTAAACGGAAGTTCTTTAGCTTTACCACGTATTTTAGCTAGTATTCTAGAGAATTACCAAACACCAGAAGGTATAAAAGTACCTAAGGCTTTAATTCCTTATACTGGTTTTGATATTATAAATTAATACAAATTGTCCGTTCGAGCCTTTCGACTAAACTCAAGACAGGCTACGTCGAGAACTAGAACATAATCTTAAAAAAATGCCTGAAATTAATTCAGGCATTTTTTTTGCTCTAACAATTAGTATATTTACAGTAAATCTATTTTTATTTATGCGTTGGCTTTTTCTTTTATTTATAAGTTTCTCTTTAACTGCTTTTGCACAAGACGATATTTTAGCTAAAGAATACTTAAAAACTGGCGCGTTTGAAAAAGCTATTGTTATTTATACTAAAATGTATAAAAACAAACCAACAAGTAGTTATGTTATTGCGCAATTAGTGGCTTGCCACCAGCAATTAAAACAATATAAAGAAGCCGAAACTATTATTTTAGCACGACTAAAACGTTCTTATTATCCGCCAAGCCTTATAGATTTAGGTCGTAATTACGATTTACAAAAAGACACCATTAATGCCAATTTAAATTATAACAAAGCCATAAAATCTATAGATGCCATGAGTAGTTATGCAACTACTTTAGGTCAGAAATTTGAGAGTTTTTCTTTATTAGAGGAAGCAAAAACATTGTACTTAAAAGCAATGGTATTGTATCCTAACAAAGATTATAATATCCAGCTGGCTCGTATTTATGGAGAACAAGGAAATATTGAAAAAATGTTTGCTAGCTATTTAAATTTAGCACTAAAAAAGGAAGCCTATAGAGATCAAATAAAAAGATATATTTCGGATTTTATTACAGAAAATGGAGATGATAAAAATAATATACTTCTTAAAAAAACACTTTTAAAAAACCTACAAGTCGAACCAAACTTATTTTGGAGCGAAATGTTAAGTTGGTTGTTTATTCAGCAAAAAGAATACAAAAAAGCTTTTGCTCAAGAAAAAGCCATTTTTAAACGAAGCGTAAACGATCCAGAAATTACATCTAATCCATTAAATAGAGTTATAGAATTAGGATTAATTACCAAAAACCAAAACGAGCCAGAAATTGCTATAGACATCTTTAACTTTGTTAAAGAAAGTGTTCAAGATCCAATTATACAATTAACTGCAGACAAATACATTTTAGAATTGCAAACCAGTATTGCTTCTAAAAAAGAATATCCGGCTATTAAAGAAGCGTATGAAACTATTATTTTAGATAAAAGATTTCCTAACGAAATTTCCGAAATTAAAATAAACTACGCACACTTTTTAGCATTTTATTTAGACGACACAAAAGCTGCTTCTAGTTTATTAAAAAAGACTCTTGAAGAACCTTTAAAGCAAATAAATCTTGCAAAAATTAAAATGGAACTTGGAGACATATTGGTTTTTCAGGAGAAGTTTAACGAAGCTTTAATTTATTACACGCAAGTTCAACGTAGATTAAAAAACAGTACACTTGCACAAGTAGCACGTTTTAAAGTCGCCAAAACAAGCTATTATAAAGGCGATTTTATTTGGGCCGAAAGTCAGCTTAAAATTCTAAAAGCTTCTACATCTCAATTAACTGCAAACGATGCTTTAGATTTAAAATTATTAATAAGCGATAATAAGCAAGACGACAGTTTGCAAGTAGCTTTAACTAAATATGCAAAAGCAGATTTGTTTGCGTTTCAAAACAAACCAGAACAAGCTATTGTACTTTTAGAGCAAATTAAAATTGAGCACAAAACAAAAACTATAATTCCGCAAGTTCTTTTAAAGCAAGCCTTATTATTCGAGAAAACAAAAAAATACCAAGACGCTAAAAACAACTACAAATTCTTAATTAAAAACTTTAAGAATAGTATTCTAATAGATAATGCTTTATACAATTTAGCCTTAATAGATTTAAACTTTTTAGATCTTCCGGAAGAAGCAAAAAAAGGCTTTGAAACTATTATTTTTGAACATTTAGATAGTAGTTATTCTCCAGAAGCAAGGAAGCAGTATAGATATTTAAGAGGCGATAATATTGAGTAAAATTTACCCTGAAAATCAAAAAAAACACCTAAAAGTACTTAATTAAGTACTTTTTATTATCTTTGTATTATGGAAACAGTAAATTATACAGATTTTCGCTCAAACCTAAAGCATTGGTTCGACAAAGTGGTTAACGATGTAAGCGATATAATTATTAAACGTAAAAACGGTAAAGACCTTGTTTTAATATCGTTAGACGAATATAATTCTTTAAAAGAAACTACATATCTATTAACAGGAAAAAACAGAACTGTTTTATTAGACTCAATAAAAGAACTAGAAGAAGGTAATGGTGTTGAGAAAAAAATAATTAAATAGATGAAGTTAACTTGGTCTACATCATCTTGGGAAGATTATTTGTATTGGCAGAAAGTTGATAAAAAGACAGTGAAAAAAATTAACGAACTTATTAAAAGTTGCATTAGAGCACCTTTTGAAGGCATTGGAAAACCCGAAGCATTAAAAGGAGATTTACAAAACTACTGGTCAAGACGTATAACATCTGAACATAGATTGGTTTACAAATACGAAAACAATCAAATATTTATAGCGGCTTGTCGTTATCACTACGGAAAATAAATTACACTAAAACCAGCTAGAAAAAAATACAGATATTAAAGAGGCGATACTATAAAGTAAAACATTAATTTTAAAGTAACTTTAAAGCTGTAAACTATTGTTTTATAACTTAACAATACTAGTTTCTTAGTTCTTAAAAACAGGTTTTGCTTCTTAGTTTTAAAAGCCAAGCAGTCTTTTATCTTTTAACGAATAACAATGATTTAAAATGGTTTTCTAATTCCATTAAAATTCAACTAAAAAATAACCTTACCTTTGCCTTTAGTTATTAGACTACAATACTTTTAAATAGTACCAAATGCAGATAATATATAACGTAACTGTAAATATTGCAGACGAAGCTCACAACGAATGGTTAATCTGGATCAAGGAACACATACCACAAGTTTTAGGAACTGGAAAATTCTCTAACGCAACAATGACTAGAGTTTTAGTAGAAGAAGATATGGGCGGACAAACCTACTCAATTCAATACAGATCCTACTCACGCGAGGCTTTAGAGGCTTATTACAAAGAAGATCAAGACAGATTACAAGCAGATGGCATAAAACGTTTTGCAGATAAAATGTTAGCTTTTCGCACAGAATTAGAAGTTGTAGACGATTATAATGTAGACTTTAAATAACTATTATAGCAGATTATAATTCATCTAAAAACCAATTAAAGGTTAAAAATGGCAAAAAAGAAATTTAAAAAAGAGTTTACAAAAAACCATAAAAAGCAACACGATCCAAATGCCGTGAGAGCTAAAAAATTTCTTGGTCAGCATTTTTTAGAAGACGAATCTGTTGCACAACGCATTGGCGAAGCCTTAACTGGAAATGGCTATAATAAAGTGTTAGAAATTGGCCCAGGAATGGGCGTTTTAACCAAATACTTATTAGACAATAAAGATTTTACAACTTATGTTGTAGAAATAGATACAGAAAGTGTAGATTATTTAAAGGCAAACTACTTAAACTTATCGGCAAGAATTCTTGAGGAAGATTTCTTAAAATACGATGTCTCTAAAACTTTTGGCGACGAGCAATTTGCTATAAGTGGAAATTTTCCCTACAACATTTCTACTCAAATTGTTTTTAAAGCCATAGAAAATAGGGCCTATGTTCCTGAATTTTCAGGAATGTTTCAAAAAGAAGTAGCAAAACGAATTGCAGAAAAAGAAGGCAGTAAGGTTTACGGAATTTTATCGGTTTTAACCCAAGCTTTTTTTGAAGTGAGCTATTTATTTACAGTTCCTCCCTCTGTGTTTGATCCGCCGCCTAAAGTAGATTCTGGTGTTATTAGACTCATCAGAAAGAAAGACTATTCACTCCCTGTCGATGAAAAGTTGTTTTTTAGAGTTGTAAAAACAGCATTCAACCAAAGGAGAAAAATGTTGCGCTCTAGTTTAAAATCATTGAATCTTTCGGATTCTTTAAAAGAAGATCCTATATTTGCGAAAAGACCAGAGCAATTGTCTGTTCAAGAGTTTATTATACTTACTCAAAAAATAGCATCAAATGGCGTTTAAAATTACCGCATCATTTTTAGAAAAATTAATTGGACTCATCAACGAGAATAAAGATTCTGAAATTAAAAAATTATTTTCTGAGATTCATTATGCCGATGTTGCTGAAGTTC
>CALJFB010000006.1 GCA_938073895.1 uncultured Flavobacteriaceae bacterium | reverse complement strand
ACGAATTTTAATGTGGTCTCAAATGCATGGAAATGAATCGACAACTACCAAAGCGTTGTTCGATCTTTTTAACACGTTTTTAGACACCCATTCTGAGCTTAATTATATTTTAGAAGCCTGCACTCTATATATTATTCCAATTTTGAATCCTGATGGCGCATTAGCTTATACGCGTATAAATGCTAATGGAGTAGATTTAAATCGAGATGCCCAAAATTTAACACAACCTGAAAGTAACGTGTTGCGAAACATTTTTGATTCCTTTAAGCCCCATTTTTGTTATAATTTACACGGGCAGCGTACTATTTTTAGCGCTGGAACTACAAATAATTCTGCAACGGTATCATTTTTAGCGCCAGCACAAGATGCTGCATGTACGATCACGCCAAATAGAAAGGTGGCTATGGAGGTTATAGGAGTCATGAATGACGCTTTGCAACGTATGATTCCAAACCAAGTAGGTGTTTATGATGATGCGTTTAATTTAAATTGTGTTGGAGATACCTTTCAAAGCGAAAATGTACCAACCATCCTTTTCGAAGCTGGACATTCTAAAAATGATTACGAGCGTGAAAAAACCCGCGAATTGATATACACGTCTTATTTAACGTCATTGAATTACATTTCAACAAATGAGGTTAATGGTAGTCATTATAACACGTATTTTAATATTCCAGAAAATAACAAATGTTTTTTAGACGTCATTATCAGAAATGCGAAAGTAACTCATGAGTTGGTGGATATTGGAATTCAATTTCAAGAGCGGTTACATGATAATAAGATCGAATTTATACCCAAAGTTGAAAGAATTGAAAAGTTAGATGGTTTTTTTGGACATAAAGAGATCGAAGCTAATGGCTTTGAGGTACGAGATGCTCATGGAAGGGTGTTGAAACTTGGATACGAAAACGTTTGCGTAATATTGAATAGTGAAAAAATAACGCTTTTACCAAAATAAAACATATGAATATTGTCTTATTTTTAATAAAAATGTATTAATTTCGTCTCATATATAAGAATAGTTAATTATGGGTAAAATTAAATTAGACGAAATCGATCATCAAATTCTTGATATGTTAATAGATAACACAAGAGTTCCTTTTACAGACATTGCAAAAAAACTTTTAATATCTGCAGGAACTGTTCACGTTCGTGTTAAGAAAATGGAAGATGCTGGTATTATTAAAGGATCGTCTTTAACTCTAGATTATGGTAAACTTGGTTATTCATTTATTGCATATGTAGGTGTGTTTTTACAAAACACGTCTCAAACCAAATTTGTTTTAGAGCGTTTAAACGCTATACCATATGTAACTGTAGCCCACATTACAACAGGTAAATTTAATATTTTCTGTAAATTAAGAGCAGAAAATACTCAGCACGCCAAAGATGTTATTTTTTCTATAGATGATATTGAAGGTGTTTATAGAACCGAAACTATGATTTCGCTTGAAGAAAGTTTAAACGATAAAAAACGTTTAATGCACGAAATCTTTAATAAGATATAACCTTTTTTGTTCCAACAAAATAGTAAAACGCTTCAATTTTTGTACTTTGAAGCGTTTTTTTATACCTAAACTTTAAATTTATGACCGTAAAAGCGTTAAACTCATCAGAATATCTAGACTACTTTAAGCACTTCTTAAGTTTAGTTCCACAAGATGAAACAATAATTAATAGCTTAGAATCTGTATATAATAAGCATTTAGATTTTTTCTTGAGTATTCCATTAAATAAGTTAGAATATCGTTACAAAGAAAACAAATGGACTATTAAAGAACTTATAAGTCACTTAATAGATACAGAACGTATTTTTAATTACAGAGCTTTAAGAATCTCAAGACGCGATAAAACACCTATGGCTGGTTTTAACGAAAACGATTATGTAGATTATGGTAATGCTAATTCAAGAACTATAGAGAGTTTAATAGAAGAATATAAAGCTGTAAAATTAGCTACAATTACTTTGTTTAAAAGCTTTACGCCAGAAATGTTATTAGCTACTGGTGTAGCAAGCAAACATAATGTTTCTGTAAGAGCAATTGGGTTTATTATTTCTGGTCACGAAATTCATCATGTAAACATAATAAAAGAACGTTATTTATAGCTTTTAAGTTGATTTAACTGTTTTTTTATTTTTTAAATATATTTTACGCAACAATTAAGAAAATTATACTTAAATATAATTAAGTCTAACAAACAAATCATCTAATGGTAATTAGTGTTATGTTATTTAAAATAACCTTACAACTTTTTGTCTTATTTTAAGTAATACTCAAAAGCATCGTAAATAAGTTTGTTATCCACTAAACAGTTAATTTGTGGTTTAGCTATTGCTTTAAGAAGTACAAAATTAATATTTCCGTGTTCGTTTTTCTTATCAAATTTTAAAAGTGCTATTACAGCAGCAATATCTTTGTGTGTAAATTTAATTTTTCCGTAAATTTTAATCAAATACTGCTTTATTTTTTCTGTATCGTTAGTTGGGAAACCAAGTTGCTTTTCAGAAATATAACAAGCCAAAATCATGCCTATTGCTATTGCTTCTCCGTGAAGTAGCCTTGTTTTACTTGTTTCTGTTAAAAAATAAGATTCAATTGCGTGACCTAAAGTATGCCCAAAATTTAAAGTCTTTCGTTCTTTTTTTTCAAGTGGATCTAATTCAACAACTGTTTTTTTAATAATTACAGAATCATAAATAAGTCGGTCTAAATCATTTAAAGTTAGATCTTTTAATGCTGTAAGTTCTTGCCAGTGTTTTTGGTCTTTTATTAATCCATGCTTTAACATTTCAGCTAAACCAGAACGTAACTCAACAGAGCTTAAAGTGTCTAAAAACAAGGTGTTTATTAAAACTAATTTAGGCGTATTAATTACACCAATTTGGTTTTTTAAATGACCTAAATCTACACCATTTTTTCCGCCAACAGATGCATCTACCATTGCTAATAAACTTGTTGGAATATTTATGTAATCTATGCCACGTCTAAATGTACTTGCTACAAATCCACCTAAATCTGTAACTACGCCACCGCCAAGATTTAGAACAACACTTTTTCTATCTCCATCAAGTTCGCTTAACGCGTTCCAGACGCCTAAACAAGTTTCAATATGTTTGTTTTCTTCTCCTGTTTCTATTTCTATAACTTCAATAACTGTTTCGGTTTCAAGTTGTTGAAGCAGTATGTTTAAACAGTGCTCATGCGTTATATTATCTACAATTACAAAGATTTTTGAGTAGTTGTTTTTTGCTAAAAGAGTGTTTAAAGCTATAAAACCTTCGTTATTAAAAACTATAGAGTAATCTTGAGTGTTAATTTGGAGCATAATAGGATGAAAAAATTTTAACGAAATTACACATTTTGAAAAAAACAAAACAGTTTGTGACTTATATTTGTCAAAAATTTATTTGACATGTCTCAAAATTCTTCTTTTGATAATACAGAAGTCGCTTTTAATTTAAAAACCGACTCAGAATTAGAACGCGCTTATTTTTTATTTAAAATGATATCGCATCAACCATTAGTTCGTATAGGAACTGCTGCTACAAATTTTGCTTTAAAAGCTAAATTACCAGTAGAAGGTTTAATTAGAGCTACTGTTTTTGATCATTTTTGTGGTGGTGTAAACGAGGAAGATTGTATTCCAGTTATTGATAAAATGTTTACTAAAAATGTCTGTTCTGTTTTAGATTATTCTGTTGAAGGCAAAGAAGATGAAGCACAATTTGATTCTGCCAAAGACAAAATAATTAAGATTATTTGTTTTGCAGACAAAAAAGAAGCTATGCCAATTGTTGTTTTTAAACCTACAGGTTTTGGTCGCTTTGCTTTATTTCAAAAAATAGGAGAAAATCAAACGCTTACTTTAGACGAAGAAAGCGAGTGGAATAGAGTAGTTAATCGTTTTAATGAAGTTTGTAAGCTAGCTAAAGAAAAGGATATTGAAATCTTAATTGATGGCGAAGAAAGTTGGATGCAAGACACTGCAGACAATTTAGTTGAAGATATGATGCGTTTGTATAACACAGAAAAACCTATTGTTTATAATACTTTACAATTATACAGATGGGATAAAGTAGCTTACTTAAAAGATATTCATAACCGTGCTAATAAAGAAGGTTTTAAACTAGGTTTTAAAATTGTGCGTGGTGCTTACATGGAAAAAGAACGCGAACGTGCAGAACAAAAAGGTTATAAATCTCCAATTTGTGAGTCTAAACAAGCAACAGACGATTCTTTTAATGAAGCATTGGTTTATATTTTAAATCATCTAATCGATATTTCTGTATTTATTGGTTCGCATAACGAAGAAAGTAATCTTTTAGCAATGGAACTTATGGCTCAAAAGAATATTTCTAAAAACGATAATAGAGTCTGGTTTGGTCAATTATACGGTATGAGTGATCATATTAGTTATAATTTATCAGATTTAGGTTACAATGTAGCTAAATACGTGCCTTTTGGACCTGTTAGAGATGTTTTGCCTTATTTAATTCGTAGAGCTGAAGAAAATACAAGTGTAGAAGGACAAACAAGTAGAGAATTAATGTTATTGTCTAAGGAGAAAAAACGAAGAAAAACTCAAAAATAGGTCTTATACTTAAGTCTGTAATTTTACTAATACTATTATCTCAACAATAAGTTATATCGCTTAAAAAAAACAGATAGAAAATAGATATGTAGTTTTTAATTTATAATATTTACCTTTATTAAATCACTTTACAAAGTTATATTTTAAATATTTAGACCATAAGTAACCTTGTTTTTTTTTACTAATTAAGAATTGAATTAGAGCAAACTAAAAATAACTAGCACTAAATAAAAAGGCTATTAATTTATTTTAAATAAATTAATAGCCTTTTTATTTACTATATTTTAAACGCTTTTTATGTAAAAAGAGTAAATGGTAATTGTTTAAAAACTTATGCAATTAGTTCTTTACTGCTATAGGTTTTAATTTAATAACTCCTAAAGCATCTAAAACTTTAATAATTAAGTAAGTAATGTCAATTTCGTACCATTTAAACCCAAAGTTAGGACTACTTGCAAACTTATGATGGTTATTATGATAGCCTTCGCCCATCATTAAAAAATCAAATCGGAAAAGATTTTTACTTGTGTTTTTCATTTTAAAATTTACATAGCCATAAATATGACCAAACCAATTAATAATAACACCATGAATTGGCGCCATTAAAAATATAATTGGTAATAATAACCATTGCCACCAAGCGGTTACAAAAACTGCAAAAAACAAAATGTAAGAGCTTATCCATAGTAAACGTGAAAAACGAGAACTAGCAAATACGTCGAAATTTTTCCATTGTGGTACATTTTTAGTAAATTTTGGATCTACTACAATGCGATTTTTATTAATATCTTGATAGATGTTTTTTGTTTTCCACATCATTGCAAACATATTTGGATCGTGAGATGGCGAATGAGGATCTTTTTCGGTATCTGTATACGCATGATGCATTCTGTGCATAATTCCGTAACCATAAGCACTTAAGTAGCTTGATCCTTGAAAAAACCATGTTAAAACAAATGTAATTCGTTCCATAGTTTTAGACATTGTAAATACTTGATGTGCTGCATAACGATGCAGAAAAAACGATTGAAAAAACAAACCACCATACCAAAGTACTAAAACAAAAATTATAATAATCATACCTTTTTTTTGTAAAGGTATAATGCTATTACTGTTAAAACAATGAACCTAAGTCAATAAATTAGAACTTAAATACGCTTTCTAATTCTGCTTAAAGCTTGTGCTGTTACACCAATATATGAGCTAATATATTTTAGAGGAACAACTTGTAATAATTCTGGACGTTCTTTAAATAATGTTATATAACGTTCCTCTGCAGTAAGGTTTAATAGATTTTGTTCGCGTTTAGATTTTAATAAAAATAAACGTTCGGCTGTTAATCTACCTATTAGATTTCCAATTTGTGTGTTTTTATAAACTAACTGTAAATCGGTATAAGTTATACTTAAAACCGTTGTTTCTGTAAGTGCTTGTAAGTTGTAAGCCGATGGTTTTTGCGTTAAAAAAGAATCGTAAGCACTAATAAATTCATCTTTAAAACTAAATCCAAATGTAATTTCCTTTTCTGGGTTTTCTTTTGGAATAAATAATCTAACTATTCCAGATTCTATAAATGAAATATGATTTTCTATGTCATTAACTTTTAGGAAGATTGTTTTCTTAGAAATAATACGTCGTTGTAATTTCGACATAAAAAATTCCCAATCTGAATTTGAGATGGTAGCTAATTGCTCTAAATATTTCTTAATCTGTTGCAATGGTTGGAGTAAAAATTATTGAAATGTAAAGATAAGGATTATAAAGCTTTTTAATTATTGAAAAACGTTTTGGTTTTTTAATTTTAGTCTAAAATTTAAACGTTTTATAGCTTTTTTTTAAAATAAATTAACTTTTGCTTATTTTAAGCTTAAATTTTATTGGAACATTAATTTTATTAGATTTCTAAAAATTAAATTATTTATAAATAACGCAGAAGTAGAGTAGAAGTGCGCTGTTTAATAAACTGCTACAAAAATTATAACAGGTAATAGTTAAGTAATTATTATGGATATAACGATAATTAATACAGGTTTAGGGTTTAGATAAATACGTTAAATCGATAAATTTGACATAATTTTGTTTTGAATGATTGTATTTCAAATTAATGGCACTATCTTTGTAATCATTAAAGTATTAATAAATTAAATTACATTACAATGAACAAAGGAACAGTAAAATTTTTCAACGACACTAAAGGATTTGGATTCATAACTGAAGAAGGAGTTGAAAGAGACCATTTTGTACACATTTCTGGATTAATCGATGAGATTAGAGAAGGTGACGAAGTTGAGTTCGAATTACAAGAAGGAAACAAAGGATTAAACGCGGTTAACGTAAAAGTTATCTAAGATATATTCATATATTTTTTCAAAAAAAGCTCATCTTTTAGATGGGCTTTTTTATTGCGGAAATTTTAAATAAAAGTATTCACAAAAAAACGCAATCTTAATAAGATTGCGTTTTTGCTTGTTTTATTATAACATGTCTTTTTTCTTATTCTTTATTAAACGTATAACGTTGTTCTTCTGTAGATGAAGCACTTAGTAGTTTATTAAACGTTCTTATAGAATCAAAATTCTGTGTAATAGCATTAGAAATAGCAACACCAGAAATTTCGACAGCTAATAAATCCTTAATATCTTCAGTAGTAATTCCGCCAACAGCAATAATTGGAATAGGTGTTTTTAAAACATTTGTTATAGCTTTAATACCATTTAATCCTAGAATTGGACTTGTGTTTTCTTTAGTTGTTGTTTCTCTTAATGGTCCTAAACTAATATAATTAACCTCTTTATCCAACAAGGTTTCGCAATCATGTAATGTATTTGCAGTTGCACCAATAGTTTGCCAACTGTATAAATGCTTTCTAGCAACTAAAGGACAAGTATCTAAAGGCCCAAGATGTACACCATCGGCTTTTATTTCTTTTGCTATTTTGTAATTATCGCTAATAATTAAACGAGTTTGAAAATGAGATGTAATTTCTTTTGCTTGTGTAGCAATCTTTAATAATTTTTTTTCTGATACATTTTTTAAACGTAACTGAACCAGTTCAGCACCAGAAGTACAGGCTTTTTGTATGTTTTCTAAATGCTCTTTAGGAGAATTTCCTTGAGATATATAATGTAGTTTTGGTATAATCATTATTTAAATTTTAATTCTAAATTTCTAAAGTTAATTACTTATAATGTTTCATCATTGTTTTGAAAACGTCTACAGGAGAATTACTATTCCAAATACCACCTAAAACGCCAACACCAGTAAAGCCTAAATCTTCAAATTTAGATAAATTGTTTACAGAAACTCCGCCCATACCAATAATTCTTTTATCAATCCCAGTAACATTAAATTCACGACCATTATAACCTTTTTTAGATATTGATGAAAAAACGGGACTTAACAAGTGATAATCGAATTCAAAATAACAGTCTTCTAAGTCTTTAAGCTCATGAAAAGACGAACTAATTGTTTTTCCAAATAAGCTAAGATTTTTAAAATATTGACCAGGATTATCTATATATTTAATTCTTTCCTTTTCTTGAAAATGAATACCTTTTAAATTAAAATCGTTAATCAATTCATGATAATAATGTACAATTATTCTATTATGGAAGTGTTTATCAATTTGGTTTATATAAGCGCAATGTGCTTTATAATCTTTAGTAGGTTTTCTTAAATGATAATATTCTAATCCTTCTTGAAATAAATTATTAAGAATTTCAATTTCGTTTGGAATATCTGTTTCTGGAGCAATTACAACTATCATTTATTTGTATTAATTTCAGTTACAAAGATACTTTAGATTTAATGTTATTAAATGGTTTAATGTATTAATTAACTTAAATCCCTGTTTTATTGTATTAAATTAATCTTTTAAAGTTCATAAATTATTATTCAACGATTTAAATTTTGTTTTAAATATATTTCCAGAGCAATTTGATTTTATAAAACAATCGAGCGCTTGGTAGCGGCTAATTATAGTTACATAATGTTTAAAAAAAACTCTGCGAAGCAAACCATTTAATTGTTTAATGACCCAAGTACAAACGTTTATTTTGAGTACAACACACTTTGGGATATTTTACATAATATTTAATTATAGCTACACATCTAAATTATTCTAACGAAGCCACAATTAGCTTTACATAATTACTCGATATAAGCCTAAAGGCAATTATATCATTAATTATGTAAAATATCGCCCAAAAGCGCTATTTCGCTAATTGTTGTGAAATGCACTATAATTAATATTATGTAAAATAGAATATATTATATAAACCTTTATCTTTGTTTTATGACAACAAATAAAAATATCACGTTAAATGTTTTAGATACACCTTTAGAAAACTGTTCTTGTAATCCTTTAACAGGTTATCTAAGAGATGGATTCTGTAATACTACGCCAGACGATTTTGGGACACATGTAGTTTGTGCTATTATGACAAAGGAGTTTTTAAAATATACACAATTACAAGGAAATGATTTATCTACAGCAAAACCACATTGGAATTTCCCTGGATTAAAACCTGGTGATAAATGGTGCTTATGTGTGTCTAGATGGAAACAAGCAGAAAAAGCTAATGTTGCACCTAAAATAAGTCTAAAATCAACCAACAAAATTGCTTTAAAATATGTATCGTTAGAATTATTAAAAAAATATGCAATTTAAAGCCTATAATTAATCTAATTATTTAACTCTATAATATGTTTAGCAACTTGTTCTCCACTTGTCATTGCTGCATTTAAAGAGCCATTTAAAGTATAATCGCCTACTAAAAATAGTGTGTTAGATTTTTTTAAGCTTTCAGAATCTAAGTTGTTTTTAATACTTTTTAAATCTGGTAAGGCTTGTTTTATTCTGTATCGTTTAATAAAGGTCTTAGTTATAATTTTACATTTATTTTTAAGCTCTGCTTCTACTTTTTTAATAAGATCAATTTCAGTAAAGTTATGTTCTTTAACAATAGTTACGGATAATAAATGTGCTTTAGACGTATTATTATTATTATTATTATCTATACTTGTAGTAAAAAACAGATTGTTAATTAGCGCGTTTTCATCAGCTAACAATCCAATTATTGGTTGCTTTAAAGTATCTTTTTCAACTGTAAAATAAAGGTTGTCACAAGATTTCCATTGGACCTTTTCTTCTGTGTTTAAAATTTTGGAACTTTCTGTAGCAATAACCGTTATATCGGTTTCAATACATGAGTTATCTTGTAATGTTATTAACTTTTCTTCAACTTTACTTACAGGAGAATTAAATATAAAATTAGTTCGTTTTAATTGCGATTTTAATTGATTTGGAATTGCTTGCATTCCGTTTTTAGGTATTACAGCTAAACCTTCACCAAACATTTTATAAATAAACTCAAACATTACACTTGAAGTTTTTAATTCGGTTTCTAAAAATATACCCGAAAAAAATGGTTTAAAAAAGTTTGTTATAATTTTATTAGAAAACCCTTTTGCTTTTAGGTACTCTAAAGTTGTTGTATGAGCTGTGTCATTAAAAATTGAATCTATAGATTTATTTTTTAAATCTAAATTTAATTTTAGAATAGTTAATTTGTCTTTTAAAGAACCAATACTTGTAATTATAGTTGGAAATAGTAAGTTTAATTGGCGCAAAGGATCGCCAATAGTTTGTGTTTTTCCATTTTTAAAAATAATAGCACCAGGAATTAATTTTTGCAATTCTAAAGCATTGTAATCTAAATATTTTTTAGCTTTAGGATAAGCGTCTAAAAGAACTTGAAATCCATGGTCTAAAACAAAACCGTCTATAACATCGCTTTTAACACGTCCACCAACAGAATTAGTGGCTTCTATAATAGTTGGGTTGTAACCTGCTTTTTCTAATTCTATAGCTGTTATTAACCCACTAATTCCTGCACCAATTATATGTACCTTTTTATTCATTTTAGCTTCTTTAAATGATTTAAATTTTGATAATAAATTCTACTTTCTTCATAAGAAAAAAGCACCTTGAACATAAAATTAATAGGACGGTTAAATGTCTAACTTAAAATTAATTTCTAGGATTTAAAATTTTATCGATTTGCTCTTTTAAATCTCTGTAATGATATTTTGTTATAGTATTAACAGCTCTATATTGCGCTTTAATACATTGAGATTTTAAAATGTTTAATTCGCCACGAGTTATAGCTTTAATATCTGATTTAGAATTTTCTGACATTAAAAAAGCAAGTCTATTTACATAGGTACGTTGTAAGTTTCTTCTGTATATATCTACATTTTGTGTAGCATTTATTTCAGAAAAAATGCCTTTTCGTAAGCCTTGCATTAATTCTAAAACGCTATAATTATACTTATCTAAGCTAGTATGATTAATTAATCTTTCTAAGCGATCTGTATCTAGTAATTTAGATATATATCTACTTTGTAAACGTCTTAATCGTTCGGTATAATCCGTATAATTTACATTTTGAAGCATTGTTTTGTCTAACAACCATAAAGGCGTTTTAAATGCGTTTTTATGCAGCCATTGTAGGGTTTCTTGTTGAGTTAGTTTATTAACAGCTTCATACGATACGCCGCCTTGATTTGGTGTAACTAGATATTCTTTTACACCACCAATATTTTCTAAAACGTGAACTACATATCTATTATAACATCCTAATAATTCACCGTAAAGCTCTCTTAAATCGTTATAATTATTGGTTTGACTACTTGTCCATTGCGGTAAGTTTTTAGCTACAATTTTTAGATTTTTAAGTGCATAATCTGATGCTTTTATAGCATTATTACCAATATCTTCTGTTTGAGATGTTGGATCAAAGGTACTACTCTGCTTTCCGAATAAATATTTAGGATCTCCACTTTTTTCTAAGATCCATTTATTTAAAGTTAATTTTTCATTTTCCGCAGTTTTTGCTTCTGGAATATTTCTATAACCCCAATTTATTGCATAATGATCATAAGGTCCAATTTTACGAATAAACCTAATATTCTTATCTCCAGGTTGTGCAATATAATTGTAACGCGCATAATCCATAATTGTAGATGCAATTCCAAATTCTTGGGTAAATGCACCATTTCTATAACTTTCTACATTGTAAGCTTTACTAGCACTCATGTTATGTGGTAATCCTAAAGCATGCCCAACTTCGTGTGCAATTACCATTTTCATCATTTCACCAATATCTTCTGCTGGCGTATCTAAAGTTCTTGCATTTGGATTTGCAGCACCAGTTTCTAAAAGATAACGGTTTCTGTAAGAGCGTAAATGGTTGTGATACCATATAATATCACTTTCTATAATCTCGCCACTTCTTGGATCAGAAACACTTGGTCCAATTGCATTTCTTGTTTCACTTGCTATATATCTAATTACAGAATACCTAATATCTTCGGGACTAAAATCCGGATCTTCTTCTTTTGTAGGTGGATCTTTAGCTATAATTGCATTTTTAAATCCTGCAGTTTCAAATGGTCCTTGCCATAATTCAATACCTTCTTTAATATATTTTCTTAATGATTTTGGCGTTGCTGGATCTAAATAGTATACTATTGGTTTTATAGGCTCTACCAATTCACCTCTAGCGTAAGCTTCTGGGTCTTTTGGTTCTAATTTCCAACGTCTAATGTATGTTTTCTTGTCTGCTTTTAATTTATTACTTCCATAATCTACTTGACTATAGGTAAACCAGCCAACGCGTTCGTCTGCAAAGCGTGGTTGCATAGGTTTTTCCGGTAATAAAATCATAGATTGATTCATTTGCATGCTAATAGTTTGAGAACTATAAGAAGAAGGTGGTTTTGAAGCATTGTAAGTTAAATCTTGAATAACTTCAATGTTCTTAGGAAAACTTTTAATTCCATTAATAAAACTTCTAGAAGCATCTAAGTTTTTTACTTTGTATTTTGTTCTTAAATTACCATTTAAGCCACTTAATGCTTTAATATCTGAGCTGTAAAACTTTGTAACATCTATAACTATTGCCGTAGAGTCTTTATTAAATGCAACAATATTAAACGCATTTAGTACTGGTTCGTAATTATTTGATTGCACAGAAATACTTATAGGCAATTCTGGATTTGCAACAGCATTGTATGAGCGTTCTTTAATTAAAATTTTATTTTCAAAACGTTCCCAAACGATCAATCGCTGTCCGGTTTTAGAACCCGAGTTTATATATCCACCACCTAAATTTGCGGGTAATTTAGAAATTCTGCTTACTAAAAGCATTTCTTTTCCTAAATGTGTATTTGGTATTTCAAAATAGTACTTATCCTCTACTTTATGTACCAAAAACAAACCATTATCTGTTATAGCTTTACTTGTAATGACTTCGTTGTAAGGCTTAATATTGTCTTTAGACTTTTTACTTTTGGCTTTTTGAGTAGCAGCAACTGTATTGTCGTTTTTTTTCTTTTTTCTTTTAGATTGTGCTTGAGTATTTAATGTTGTTAAGTACATCACACAAGTTAAAACTAAGAGTATATATTTATTCATAAATTTAAGACATTTAATTTTAGCTAAAATTAAATAAAAGCTATTGGATTTAAGTAAGAATTATCTTAAAAAATCTATAAATCTCAAAAATGATTTTATTCTACGTAAATATGCAAAGCTTATAAATATTATTAAATCTTAGATTTAACAGAACGTTTTTCCTTTCTTGATGCTATAAAATATACACCAGTTAGTAATATTACTGCAGCAATTAAAGATTGTTTTGATATAGATTCGTCTAAAACTAGCCAACCTAATATTAAAGCAATAACAGGATTTACATAGGCACTTGATGCTACTTTATCTGTAGAAACTTTTTTTAGTAGATAATTAAATGCTGTAAAGGCTACAATTCCACCAAATACTATTAAAAATAATACAGACCATTGTGCTGGATTACTCCATTTTAATGGAGACACCCAAGATTCTTTAAATAATAGACTGCCTAGAAATAAAATAACGCTTGCTGTTAACATTTGGTAACCTGTTGCAACAAAGAAGTTTTTAGGCAAATCTGCTTTAGACACAAATATACTTCCGTAACTCCAACTAAATACACATGTAAAGATCATGAATATCCCCAAAATACTGTCTTTATTTGCTGTAATTCCTTTTTGCGAAACTAATAAATACATTCCTATTAATCCCAAGACAATTCCAATTATAGACTTTAATTGCACTTTTTTGTTATCAATTATTCGCATTAAAACTAAGACTGCTAATGGTTGTGTAGAAGCTAATAATGCCGCAAAACCACTATCTAAATAATTTAAAGCCCAAACAAATACACCATTTCCATATACTAAAAACAAGAATCCGGCAATTACAGAGTTTCTAAATTGTTTTTTTGTAATATTTAAGGGCAATTTTAAGAGTTTTGCAATAATTATAATTAGAATTCCTGCAATACTAAAACGAACTGCACCTAAATACAAAGCAGGAATTTCTGTAACTGCAATTTTATTAAATAAATAGGTAGAACCCCAAATAACATAAATAGCAATAAACGCTAAAACAATTACTATTGTTGATGATTTTTTTTCCATAACACTAAAAATTTAGCCTAAAATTAGATTGGCTAATAATTTGCAAAGTTTACATAAAAAAAACGATTTCAAATCAATGAAACCGTTTTTAACATATACTTATCTTATTATTATTTTAAGGTCTCCATATCTATAACAAATCTGTATTTAACATCGTTTTTTGTCACTCTATTAAAGGCTGTATTAATATCTTTTATTGCTATCATTTCTACATCACTTATAATGTTATGTTTACCACAAAAATCAAGCATTTCTTGCGTTTCTTTAATTCCACCAATTAATGAACCTGCAACACGTTTTCTTCCCATTATTAAACTTCCACCATGCATTGGTTCTAGAGGTTCTATAGCACCAACCATAACCATAGTTGCATCAATTTTAAGTAAACCCAAATATGGATTAATATCGTGTTTAACAGGAACTGTATTTAAAATAAAATCGAATGAATTTTTATGTGCTTTCATTTCATCTTCATTCTTAGAAATAATTACAGCATCTGCACCTAATCTTTTAGCATCTTGGGCTTTTCCTGGACTTGTAGTAATCATGTAAGTTTCTGCGCCCATAGCATGAGCAAACTTAATTCCCATATGTCCTAAACCACCTAAACCAACAACACCAACTTTGTCTCCTTTTTTAATTTTCCAATGATTTAATGGTGAAAAAGTTGTAATTCCTGCACATAATAATGGAGCAACGGCTTTTAAATCTAGGTTAGTAGGCACTTTTAAAACAAAATCTTCTTTAACTATAATATTTGTAGAATAGCCACCAAAAGTTTGTTTTCCGGTATGTTTATCTTTTCCGTTATAGGTGCCAACCATGCCTTTTTCGCAGAATTGTTCTAAATCTTGTTTGCAAGGATTACATGTCTTACAAGAATCTACCATGCAACCAACACCAACTATATCGTCTACTTTAAAATTAATAACTTTGTTACCAACAGCAACCACTTTTCCAACAATTTCATGTCCAGGTACTAAAGGATATTTTGCATTTCCCCAATCATTTCTTGCTGCATGAATATCGCTATGGCAAACACCACAATAGAGTATATCTATTTTAACATCGTTTTCTAAAACATCACGACGTTCAATAATTATTTCTTTTAAATCTGCTTTAGAATTTTCTGTACCGTAAGCCTTTATTAAATTCATTTCTCTTTATTTAATTTTTTACTAAAGATAATATATTAAATAATTTAAATAATACTATTTATAGTATTCTCTTTTATATAGAGTTATTAATTTTTAACTAGTTCTCTACTTTAAATATGTCTAACAACATTTATAATATAATTGTATAATTAATTTAAAATAGTAATAGAAGATGGCACTATATTAATTTGAGATAATTACAATTTATAAGAACTTTATTTGTTTTTAAATTTATGTTTGGAACTGGTTTTTAGAGATTAATTTATACTTAAACTCAATTTTAAGATAATTAGTTTATGTAGCAATTTAAATTCAATAAAAGTATAATTAAACCAAATGCTTAAACTAAAAAAAACTGATTGTTAAAATATAAAAGCAACTATGTTGTTAAATCATAAAACTCTCTTAAAACTGTTTTTTTTTCCGTTTAAAGTACTGTTTGTATCTACAAATTGATTAACTTTAGATAATTACTAACTTAAAAACACTATATATGGATATAAATTTTGAATATAACAACGTTAAAGCAAGCGATGAATTAGAAGCTGTTGTAAGTGAAAAACTTAACAAGTTAGCAGATAAATACGAGTTTTTAATTAAAGCAGATGTCTATTTTAAAATTGAAAATACACCAACCAACGAAACAGGAAAGGTTACAGAAATTAAATTGAGTATGCCTGGTCCTTATTTATTTGCGGAATCTAGCAAAGAAAACTTTAAAATTAGTTTTGCAGATGCCTTAGAAAAAGTAAGACGACAAGCAGAAAAACGAAAAGATAAAATGCATGCTCATTAATTCCATGTATTTTAATACATAAAAAAAGAGCTTCAAATTTGAAGCTCTTTTTTTATGCAGTAATTTTAACCTAAAAACGTTACACTGTTTTTTGTTTTATTTTAATACCTAAAGCGGTTTCTATTTCAGTAATACGTTTTCTTTCGTTACCAAGAATAATAGCTATAGATTCGCCTCTTTTTCCGCCTCTGGCAGTTCTACCACTTCTATGTGTATAATATTCTAAATGTTCTGGTAATTGGTAGTGTATAACAAAACCTAAATTATTTACGTCTATTCCTCTTGCAGACACATCTGTAGAAATTAGCATTTGTAAGCTTGTGTTTTTAAATGCACGCATTACTTTATCTCTATCGCGTTGTTGCATGTCGCCTTCTAAAGCAGCAGCATTAAAACCAAGATCTTGTAATTGTTTGGTTAAGGCTTGTGTACCAGCTTTTGTTCTACAAAATATAATTCCTCTTTCCTCTTCACGTTCTTCTAAAACAGCAATTAAAGTATCTACTTTTACAGGTAAATTTGTTTCTATAAAAAAATGAGAAATGTTTTCGTTAACTAAGCTTTCTCTATTTACTTGTAATTTAGTAGCGTCTGGTTTAATATATTTTGAAACAATATCTTTTAAACTGTCTGGCATTGTTGCCGAAAATAGCCAGGTTTGTTTTGATTTTGGTGTTGTGCTTAAAATGGTCGTTAAATCTGTTTTAAAACCCATGCTTAACATTTCGTCTGCTTCATCAAAAACAACGGTTTTAATTGCACTTAAATTAATAGCATTACGTTCTATTAAATCTATTAATCGTCCTGGTGTTGCAACAATAACGTGTGTTGGTCTAGTAAGATTTTTTAATTGAATATCAATTTTTTCACCACCATAAACACCTTCAACAAATATTTTATTTACGTTATACTTAGTAAACTTAAAGAGTTGTTTTTTTATTTGCTGAACTAATTCTCTTGTTGGTGCTAAAATTAAAGTTTGAACTTCATTTTTAGAAGTCTCAATTCTTTGTAATAATGGTAAACCAAAAGCAGCAGTTTTTCCTGTTCCTGTTTGTGCTAAGCCAACTAAATCTGTTTTAGTTTTTAAAAGTATTGGAATAGTTTCTTTTTGTATTTGTGTTGGGTTTTTTATACCAAGTTCCTTTAACGACTTAACGTAATTTTTTTCTACACCTAAATCTTTAAAAGTACTCATAGTTTTAATTTTTATTAGTATTAACTTAAAGAATCAATTACTTATTATTTTAGAATTTCCTTTAATTTTTAATCTTAATTATTTTACGATAATTAGAATATGTAAAGAAAATTTTAATTATTAAAAATTAGTCTTTATTCTATTTCTTTGCTTTTAGTTTAATCTTCTTTTGGTGGAAAACCGTGAATTTCTTCAAAAATTTCATCAAAATTAGAACGTAAATGTGCGTTTAATTTCTTTTTGTAATCGTCTTTTAACCAATCCACAAAATTGTAAGTACTTTTACTAATACATTTAGTATAACGTCCAATTCTATAGCTAATATCTTCTTTTAAAAGTTTAGCTAAATCTAAGGCATCCCATAAATCTTCGCTATTTTCTATACAAATTTTAGCGTGATGTTCTATAGAACGTTCTAAAACAACTTTACTAGATTCTCCGTTTCTAACAGATGCAATATAGGTTTTATTAATATCAAAATAGACGTCTTTAGATTTTACAAATTGCTTGCGTAAATCTTCAGGCATTTCATATCTAAAAGTTGTTTCAATATCTTCGTCGCTAATAATACCATCTAAATAGTAATTTGGTGAACGAAAAATTCTATGCCAATCTAAATCGCTTCCCCAAGGTCCAAACCTATGAAGATTGTTTCCTAAATCTATAACCGTAAACTTATTTTTACTTTTTAAGATACGAGAACCACGACCAATCATTTGGTAGTAAAGTGTTAAAGATTTTGTGGCCCTATTTAAAACAATACAATCTACAGTTGGCTCATCGAAACCTGTAGTTAAAATACTTACAGATGTTAAAATAGCATCTGGTGTTTCTTTAAACCATTTTAAAATAGCTTTACGCTCTTTTTTTGTATTATTATTATCTAAATGCGCTACTGGATATCCAGCACTTCTAAACGTATCGTAAACATGTAAAGATGTGTTAATACCATTATTAAAAATCAATGTTTTCCTACCTTTACAACGTTCTTCATAAGCTTGTACAAGCTTGGTTAACATATCTGTATTAGTATATAAATCTTCTGATGATTTAACGGTATAATCTCCATTAGCACCAACAATTAAAGAGGTTAATCCTACATTGTAAGAATAGACTTCGGCACGTGCTAAAAATTCATTTTCTATTAAAGATTGAATGGTTTCTCCAACAATAAGTTCGTTATAATTATCCTTCATTGGAAGATTAATATTACTACTTAAAGGTGTTGCTGTAACTCCTAATACAAAAGATTTCTCAAAAAATTTAAATAATTTTGTAAACGAATTGTAATGTGCTTCATCAATAATAACTAAACCAATATCAGAAATATCTAACTGATCATCGTTTAAACGGTTATTTAAAGTTTCTACCATTGCAACAAAGCAATTGTACTCATTTTGGTCGGATAAATCGGCTTTAGAATCTACAATTTTATTACTTACACCAAACTCCTTTAACATTTTAGAGGTTTGTTTACAAAGCTCAATTCTATGCGTCATAATTAACACACGTTTGTTGTGGTGTTTTAAATATTGACGTACAATTTCAGAGAAAATAACCGTTTTTCCTCCACCAGTAGGTAATTGGTAAAGTAAATGGTAATCTTCTGGAGCATCTTCAAAACATTTAAAAATCTTATCTATGGCACCTTTTTGGTAACTATAAAGACTTTTACCTTCGGTTTGCTCTTGTAAATCTAGGGGTTTTAATGGCATTAAATAAAAATTTAATTATTTTTTCGATGTGCAAAAGTACAATGTTTCTAAGGCTTATAACAACTAATATTAGAAAAATTTTTTAATCCATTATTTTAAACTAGTTTCGTTAATAATAATGGATAATCTTCAAGAACATTTTAGCGGTTTTTACAATACACCACATCTTTTTAATAGTGAAGTGTTTGGCTTAAAACCTTACCTTACAATTAGTTCTAAAACGCCTGTTTTTAATACCTTAATATCCAAAAATTATAGATTAGGTCAATTAGTAGAGCGTTTTGTTTCTTGTGAATTAAATCAGCATAAAACTATTAAAATTCTTTCCGAAAATTACCAAGTCAATAAAGATAAAATTACTTTAGGCGAATTAGATGCAATTATTAGTGATAAAAATGAAGCAATTCATTTAGAAATTCAGTTTAAGTTCTATTTATATGATGCGTCTTTAGGTAATAACGATATAAATTGTTGCATTGGACCAAACCGAAAAGATAGTTTATTAGAAAAATTAACTAAACTTAAAGAAAAACAATTACCACTTTTATACAAAGACGAAACCAAGCCTCTACTCGATTCTTTGCTATTAAAATCTAAAAATATTACGCAAAATATATATTTTAAAGCTCAACTTTTTTTGCCTTACGGCGAAAACATAGCGTTTACAAACCTTAACTTAAATTGTGTTTATGGATTTTATTTTAATTATAACGCACTAGATAAATTTAAAGATTGTAAGTTCTATTTACCTAAAAAAATAGATTGGCTTTTAGACGTAAATGCTAATGTTAGCTGGAATACCTTAGAATCTATAAAACCGCAATTAGATATTTATTATTTAGAAAAATACACGCCATTAGTTTGGTTAAAGTTTCCAAATGGAAAAATCTCTAAGTGTTTTGTAACATTTTGGAATTAAAAATTTATAACCTTTTTAAGGTCTTTAACTGCTGTTTTAACAAAAAAGAAAACCTTAAAGCATAAAATTAAAACCTACCAATCTATAGCCGTTTTTTCGTTTTTTATTAAAATTTCGTTAGTTTTACTAAAATGTTTTGAACCAAACCAACCGCGATAGCTACTTAATGGTGATGGATGCGGCGCTGTAAAAATGATATGTTTACTTGTATCTATTAGTTTCGTTTTCTTTTTAGCAAAACTGCCCCAAAGTAAAAAAACTACATTTTTAGAATTAGTACTAATAGTCTTAATAACTTGATCTGTAAATGTTTCCCAACCTTTATTTTGATGACTTCCAGCTTTATGTGCTTCTACTGTTAGCGTAGCATTTAATAAAAACACACCTTGATTTGCCCAATTTTGTAAATTTCCTTGTTTTGGAATAGGCTTGTTTACATCGGTTTCCAACTCTTTAAATATATTTTTTAATGATGGTGGCAATTTCTCATTATTGTTTACACTAAAGCATAATCCATTGGCTTGATTGAAATTATGATATGGATCTTGTCCCAAAATAACCACTTTAATATCTTTTAAATTACAAGAATTAAACGCGTTAAATATTTGCTCTTTTGGCGGAAAACATTGATTGTTAGCATAAGAGTTATTAACAAAAACATCTAAATCTTTAAAATAAGGCTGAATAAATTCATCTTTTAATATTAATTTCCAATCAGTATTTAAAGTCTTCAACATAAGAGGTGTGTTTAGTAATTTGCCATAAAAATAATACTATCTTTAAGTTTTGTAATATTATTTTAGAACAAAAACCTAAAATCTTTAACTATTAAGAAATACTACTAATTAAATTTACATTATAAGTTTATGGATTTAAAAAACACATTAAAAAGAACAGATTGGCTTGCTATAGAACGAACAAAATTAGCAAACGAACGTACTTTTTTAGCTTATTTTAGAACCTTTCTAGTAATTGTAGGTACAGGAATTACAATTCTTAAAATTGATTTGTTTTTAGAATTAAAATCATTCGGGTTAACTTTAATTATAATTGCTCTGTTTGTTTTAATAATAGGAATTTACAGGTTCTATAAAGTTAAAAAAAATATAGAAAAACATTACTCTTAACTAATGTTTAAGCATAATTTAAAACTTAAAGATTTACGTTTTAGTACTTTTTTTTTGAGATGTAAAATCAATAATTAACAAGTTTTTATCATTACTTAAAGATAATAACAATAAAATTACAGGATAATGAATTATAAACATATAGCTTACAAAATAATAATAGTTTGTGTTATAATACAACTGGTTAGTTGTAATAAAACAATAAAAACAGACGCTATAATTTTAGAAAACAGAAATGTTTTAATTTATACAGCAAAAAAATCTAATTCTAAAGATTTAGCTATAAAAAAAGAGGCCAAAACCGAAAAACCTTTTTATTACAATATTAGTACTAGATTTAATCCAAAAAAGAAAAGCGAAATTTTACAATCTATAACAGTTCACAACTATTTATCTCCTGAAGAGTCTAATGATGTTGATGCAATAGAATCCGTAGAAATTATTAAAATAGTAAACAATCAAGAATCTAATATTAGAGTAACTAATAACAATCAATATTTAAGTAAAAAGCAAATTACACTTCTAAAAGGTTTAAATTATTCTGAACATTATAAAATGAACATTAATTACAAAACCAAAAATACTGGATCTGGAAATTTTGAATCAAATCGATTTACGTTTCATCATACTGTTGTTCCAGAAACCCAAGCAGTATTTACTCAAGGAAATAAAGTGTTTTTGGATTATCTTAAAGCAAACATTATTAATTTTCCTAAAGCTATAGATTTTAAGAAAATACGTGCCACTAAATTTTATTTTATAATTACAAAAAACGGAAATGTAAAAAATTTAAGAATAGATTGGTCTTCGGGATATAAAGAAATAGATAGACAATTGTTAGATTTAATTTCTAAAACTAACGGTTTATGGAACTCTGCAAAAAACTCTACAGGCCAATTTGTAGAACAGGAATTAGTGTTAACTTTTGGATTACCAGGTAACTGCTAAATTTATAATAAAGTTACCGTTGTTACCTAAAACGTTTATTTTAATAGTAATACAAAGTTAATCTTGGTGTTCTATTTAGACGTTAAAAGAGTTATAAAATGCTATTTAAAACCAATTGTTTGCCCTAAATTTGTTAAAAAAAAGAAAGCAAATTATTAGAATGATTAACATTCACGAAAAAACCATAAAAGATTTAGAATTTCTAACCGTTTTAGAGCAAACTAGTGCGCATTGTACTACAACTTTAGGTAAAGAAAAAACATTAACTATTTTACCATTCTCGGATAAAGAAAAGTTATTGTACGAATTACAATTAACCAACGATTATGTATCGTCTTACTACAACGACAATAGAATTCCTAATCACGGATTTGATGAAATTACTAAAGAATTAAAACTTCTTAAAATTGAAAACACATTTTTAGAACCACTAAGTTTTAAAAAAATTATAGCCATTTCAATAACCTCTAACGAGATTGTAAAATTCCTTAATAAATTTGAAGAATATTATCCAACATTAAAGCAATTTAGTCAGAAAATTGAAGTTACCAAAGTTATTATAGAACGCATAGATGCTGTAATTAATAGGTTTGACGAAGTAAAAGATGACGCTTCTACTCTATTGTATCAATTAAGAAAAGACATTAATAAACTAAAAGGTAAAATAAACTCAAGTTTTTCATCGGCATTAAACACCTATCACAATTTAGATTATTTAGACGACATTAGAGAATCTGTGGTAGATAACCGTCGCGTTTTAGCTGTAAAAGCCATGTACAGACGTAAGGTTAAAGGTGCAATTATGGGCGGAAGTAAAACTGGTAGCATAGTCTATATAGAACCAGAAACCACATTAAACCATAGTAGAGAACTTAATAACTTAGAATACGAAGAACATGAAGAAGAAGTTAGAATTTTAAAAGAATTAACTAATTTTCTTCGAGATTTTTATCCGCTAATAACTAATTACCAAACTTTTTTAACAGAAATTGATGTGATTTCGGCGAAAGCCAAATACGCAAAATCTATGAACGCTATTTTACCAGAAATTAGCGAAAATCGTGAAATTTACTTACGCGATGCCTATCATCCAATTCTATATTTAAATAATTTAGAAAAAAAAGAACATACATTTCCGCAAACCATTTCCTTAAATCAAGAAAGTAGAATTATTGTTATATCTGGGCCAAATGCTGGAGGAAAAAGTATAACCTTAAAAACAGTTGGTTTGTTGCAATTAATGCTACAAAGCGGTTTTTTAATACCAGTACACGAACGTAGTAAAGCTAGTGTTTTTGATAGAATATTAAGCGATATTGGAGACAATCAATCCATAGAAAACCATTTATCGACATACAGTTACCGATTAAAACAAATGAATTACTTTTTAAAAAAATGTAATGCAAACACGTTGTTTTTAATAGATGAATTTGGAACTGGATCAGATCCAGAACTAGGTGGCGCCTTAGCAGAAACATTTCTAGAAGAATTTTATAGTCGAAATGCTTTTGGAATTATAACCACACATTATGCTAATTTAAAAATGTTAGCAAATGAAAAGGACGAAATGATTAATGCTAACATGATGTTTGACGAGAAAACATTAGAACCAATGTATAAACTAGCTTTAGGTCAAGCAGGAAGTTCTTTTACATTCGAGGTCGCTCAAAAAAATGGTATTCCTTTTAGTTTAATTAATCGTTCTAAAAAGAAAATTGAACGAAGTAAAATACGTTTTGATGCAACAATTGCTAAACTTCAAAAAGAACGCGTTAAATTAGAAAAAACAGAACAATCTCTAAAAGTTAACGAACGTAAAAAACAAACCGAAGCAGATAAGTTAGAAGTTATTAATAATAAAATTCAGAAAAAATTAGAAAGCTATCAAGAATTATACGATTCTAATCAGCGTTTAATTTATTTAGGACAAAAAGTTAACGACATCTCCGAGAAGTTTTTTACAGACCGAAAGAAAAAGGATTTAATGGCAGAACTATTTAAATTAGTTCAAATAGAAAATTCTAAGCGTAAAAAACAGACCGCAAAACAACGTAAAGTAGAAAAAACAAAGAAAACTCAAGTAATTAAAGAAGCCGAAATTAAGGTAGAAGTTATAAGAGAAAAGAAAAAAGAAGCCAAAAAGAAAGCTCCAATTGTAGAAGTCCCAAAAGTAGAATTAAAAGTAAACGATCGCGTTAGAATGCACGATGGTAGAGCTGTTGGAACAATAGATAAAATAGAAAAGAAAAAGGCTATTGTAAATTATGGCATTTTTACCTCTAGTGTTAATTTAGAATTATTAGAACTAGTAGAACGTGTAAAATAAAAATCTATTAAACTACAGCATAACAATTGCAAGTCAATAACACACATAAACATTATAAAATTTGCAAACCGTTTGGTATGCTAAGTCAGTTTGCTACAAATTGTAAACATCAAAAAAAGAAACGGTTTTTAGGCGAATTAGGCCAGTTTCCAGAACACATAATGCCAATTGGAAGATTAGACGAAGATAGCGAAGGTCTACTTCTATTAACAACCTGTGGTAAAACAAGTTATTATGTAAATAGCTCTAAAGTAGAAAAAGAATATTACGCGCAAGTAGATGGTTTAATAACAGAAGATGCCATAAATAAACTAAAAAAAGGTGTAAATATTAGTGTAAATGGCCAAACTTATACCACAAAACCTTCTAAAGCTATTAAAATAAAAAGCTTACCAGAATTACCAAACCGAGGAAAAAAAGTAAGAGACGACAGGCATGGACCAACATCTTGGGTTTCTATAACTGTAACCGAAGGCAAATTTAGGCAAGTTAGAAAAATGACTGCTGCTGTTGGATTTCCAACATTACGTCTAGTTAGAATGCGTATTGGAGCTATTAAATTAAATTCCAGTTTATTTATTAATCCAGAAGAGCTCATAATTGCAAATTATATTTAAATAAACTTTAGCAAATTATATAGATTAATTACCTAAAAGGATAGTATTTTTGTTTAAAACTATAAATTTTATGGATGCTATTAGCTGCTTTTTCTACAATCTTTTTTTGTCTTTATCCCTATCAGAGAATACAGCAAAATTTCTAAATATGTTAGTGCTTTTAATAGCATTATTGTTACTAATTTTTATTGTAGATACCTTAACAAGAAAATCGCTTAGAATCCTTTTTGCCCAATTAGCAGGAAGAACTAAAACCAATTTTGACGATATTCTAATAACCAATAAAGTGCCAAGAAACATAGCGCACATTATACCAGTAATTGTAGCGTTAGAACTTATTCCATATGTATTTAAAGATTATTTATTTGTATTAAATACCGCAAATAAACTTGTTGGTGTATCTACCATTATATTAGCACTTTGGATAGTTAGAAGTGTTTTAAATGCTGTAAAATATTACCTAAAAACCTTAGTTAATTTTAAAGACAAACCAATAGATAGTTACATACAAGTATTTATGATTTTTGCTTGGCTAACAGGACTTTTATTTGCCTTTGCATACATAAGCGGCATACCTTTATTAAAGTTTTTAACAGGTTTAGGAGCCGTTTCTGCAGTAATAATCTTAATATTTAAAGATACTATAATGGGATTTATTGCCAGTATTCAAGTTTCTATAAATGATATGGTTAGAATTGGAGATTGGATAACGTTCGAAAAATATGGTGCAGATGGCGATGTTTGCGAAATTAATTTAGCAACCGTAAAGGTTCAAAATTTCGATATGACAATTACTACAATACCAACTTATGCCTTAATTTCTGAATCTTTTCAAAATTGGCGAGGCATGCAGAATTCTGGAGGTAGACGTATAAAAAGATCTTTGTTTATTAATATGGATAGCATTAAATATCTAAAAGACGAAGACATTAGTAGATTAAAAAAAATTAGTATAATTAGCACTTATTTAGAAACTAAGCAATTAGAAATAAGCACTTATAACTCTAACATAGATAAGTCCGTACTAATTAATGGAAGAAACCTTACTAATGTTGGTGTTTTTAGAAAATATGTAGAAACCTACATAGAAAATCACTCTGCTATTAATAAAGAAATGTTTATTATGACAAGACATTTACAACCTACAACTCAAGGTTTGCCCATAGAGATTTACGCGTTTAGTAAAGACAAACGTTGGGAAAACTACGAATATATAATGGCAGATATTTTTGATCATATAATGGCAGCAGTTCCTTATTTTGATTTAGAAATTTTTGAATTACCAAACTCAAAGACTTTTAAAGCGTAATTATAAGTTTTGTTAATAGAATGTATTAGTTAAAACAATGCTAAAAAGCATTTATTTAATAGTATTACTATTACTTTTGAGATTAAATTAAATTGTAATGGATAAATTACTATCAAGTTTAAAAATTAATATCAATAATAAAATTTACTTAAAAGATCCAGAATCTTCAGACTTAGGTAAACGTATAATAGAATCTAGTATTATACTAATAGACCAAATAGGTTTTGATGCATTTACTTTTAAAAAATTAGGTGTTAAAATAGGATCTAATGAAAGTTCTATTTATAGATATTTTGAAAGCAAGCATAAGCTTCTACTCTATTTAACTTCTTGGTATTGGAGTTGGCTAGAATACCAATTAGTATTTGCTACAAATAGTATAACAAATCCAGATTTAAAACTAGAAATAGCAATAAATATTTTAACACAAACAACTACACTAGATGCTAATTATAAGCATATAGACGAGATTATACTTAAAAGAATTATTATTAACGAATACTCTAAATCTTATCTAACAAAAGAAATAGATACAGAAAACAAAGAAGGCTATTTTGCAACGTTTAAAAGATTAGTAACTAGGTTAAGAGATATTATATTACTTGTTAAACCAAGTTTTAAGCATCCATTTAGTTTAGCAAGTTCTGTAATAGATGGTGCTTTGCATATGCAATTTATTAAAGACCATTTTAGTTCTATTTCGGATTTTAAAGAAAAAAATGAACCTACAGATTATTTCAAAAATTTAGTATTTAACGCCTTAAAATCATAATTTTATGACCAAAATTATAATTACCTCTTGGAAACGGTTTCTAAGACTTTTACAATTAGATAGAAAAGATATAAGACAAGTTCTTTTTTACGCCATTTTTGCAGGATTAGTAAATTTATCTCTTCCGCTTGGAATTCAAGCAATTATAAACATGATTCAAGGTGCACAAATAAGTTCGTCTTATATAGTTTTAGTAGTGCTAGTTACCTTAGGTGTTGCATTTGTTGGAGTTTTACAATTAATGCAAATTAGAATTTCTGAAAACATTCAACAAAAAATATTTACTAGATCTTCTTTCGAGTTTGCTTATCGTTTTCCAAAAATAAAAATGAGCGAATTTAGAACATACTATCCACCAGAATTAGCTAACCGCTTTTTCGATACGCTTACGGTCCAAAAAGGAATATCTAAAGTTATAATAGATTTCCCATCGGCATTGTTGCAAATAATTTTTGGGTTATTAATTCTATCTTTTTATCATCCATTCTTTATTATATATGGAATGATGCTTTTAATTTTAATATATGTTGTTTTTAAATATACAGCAAAAAAAGGTTTAGAAACTAGTTTAATAGAATCTAAATACAAATATAAAGTAGCACATTGGTTACAAGAAATAGCTAGAAGTGTTGTTAGTTTTAAGCTATCTGGAAAAACCAATTTAGCTATGCAGAAAAACGACGACTTAGTTACAGAGTATTTAAAAGCAAGAGAAAGTCATTTTAAAGTATTAATACTTCAGTTTAAACAGCTAATTGCATTTAAAATATTAGTAACTGCAGGCTTACTTTTAATTGGAGGAATTCTAGTTTTAAATCAGCAAATGAATATTGGACAATTTGTTGCAGCTGAAATTATAATTCTACTAGTTATAAATTCAGTAGAAAAACTTCTTTTAGGTTTAGAAACTTTTTACGATGTTTTAACGTCTTTAGAAAAATTAGGTCAAGTATCTGATAAACAATTAGAACATCAAAATGGTAAAAACATATCTAAATCTGACAGTTTAAAAATTGAATTAGATAACTACACTTTTTCTGTTCCTGATCGCGATGTACCAATTTTAAATGGCATAAATCTAACTATAGAACCTAAAGAATTTGTTGTAATAAAAGGTGGACATAATTCTGGTAAATCCACGCTATTAAAAGCTATTGCAGGAATTTTAGAACCTACAAAAGGAAAATTAATTATAAACGATTTAGCGTTTACAGGAATTAATATTAATAGTTACAGAGGTTTGGTTGGACAGGTTTTAGCAGACGAAACGCCATTTGAAGGAACAATAAGAGAAAATTTAACCTTTAACGATCCAACTGTTTCAGATAAATCTATTGATAATGTAATTTTAAATCTTCAATTAACAAATTTCATTAAAGAACAGCCAAATGGTTTAGACACTATTATTTATCCTGAAGGTAAAAAAATATCAAATACTAACATTAAAAAAATATTATTAGCAAGAGCCATTTTACAAGAGCCAAAATTATTGTTATTAAAAGATCCATTAGATCAATTTGAAACAGCTGAAGCTTCTAAAATAATTAATTTTATTACCAATAAAACTAACAATTGGTCTTTACTTGTAGTTAGTAAAAATAACGAATGGCAAACAAAATGCTCAAAAATAATTAACTTAGAAAAAGGTCAAATAAACTAAACATATGCTTAATATATCAGACAATTCCGTAGGAGAACACGTTAAGCTTCATAATTATAAAGCTTACAAAAAGGCGTTTTCAAAGACGCACTATAAAATGTTTAACCGTTTACTAAAACTGTTTGGCATACTTTGCGTTATAACCCTATTTTTACCTTGGACGCAAAATATTAACAGTGCAGGTTTGGTTACCACATTAACGCCAGACCAAAGACCGCAAACTATACAATCTGTAATTCCAGGACGTATAGAAAGTTGGTCTGTAAGAGAAGGCGATTTTGTAAAAAAAGGAGATACAATACTTCACATATCAGAAGTTAAAAGTGAATATTTCGATCCAAGATTAGTAGAACGAACAAATCAACAGATAAAAGCAAAAACATCGTCTGTATCTTCTTACCAATCTAAAATTGGAGCGTTAAACAATCAAGTTGGAGCTTTAAGAAAAGAACGCGTTTTAAAAATACAACAAGCAAAATTAAAAGTTAAAAGCGATAGTACCGATTTTGAAGCTGAAAAACTAAATTTTAAAATTGCCAATACGCAATTAGAACGTATAGAAACACTAGCATCCGAAGGCTTAAAAGCAACTAAAGATGTTGAAGAAAAAAGATTAAAAAATCAAGAAGTTCAAGCTAAAGTTATTTCAAAAGAAAATAAATTTTTAAACTCTAAAGTAGAATTAATCAGAATTGTAGCAGAATATGATGATAAAATAGCAAAATCCAGAAGTAATAAATTTACAGCAGAATCCAATCAATTTGATGCAGAAGCACAAGTATCCAAATTAGAAAATCAAAACTCTAATTATCAACTTAGAAATAACATGTACTATATAACTGCACCACAAAATGGTTATATTAACAAAGCTATAAAAACAGGTATTGGTGAAACCTTTAAAGAAGGCGAAAAATTAGTAGGTATTATGCCATCTAATTACGATGTGGCTATAGAAACCTTTATTGATCCAATAGATTTACCATTAGTCCATATTGGCGAAACATTTAGAATACAGTTTGATGGTTGGCCTGCAATAGTTTTTAGCGGTTGGCCAAATATAAGTTATGGTACCTATGGTGCTAAAGTTGTAGCTATTGAAAACTTTATAAGTCCAAATGGTAAATTTAGAATTCTTTTAGTTCCAGATGCAGAAGATCATGAGTGGCCAAAAGCTGTTCGTGTTGGTTCTGGAGCTAAAACAATTGGTTTATTAGAAGATGTACCAATTTGGTTTGAGCTATGGAGAAAACTAAACGGCTTTCCTCCTAATTACTACCAACCAACAAATTCTAAAGTTGAAAAAACTAAAAAATAAGTTATGAGACTATTACTTTTATTACTATTTCCAATTAGTATTTTAGCTCAAGATTTAGATAATACACTAAGCTTTGCAGATTATATTGATTTAGTAAAAACAGAACATCCATTAGCTAAGCAAGCCAATTTAAAAGTAGATGAAGGTAATGCAAACCTAACTAAGGCTCGCGGAGGATTTGATCCAAAATTAGAAGGCGATTTTAATACTAAAGAATTTGAAAACAAACAATATTACGATCAGCTTAATGCTAAATTTAAAGTACCAACTTGGTATGGTGTAGAGTTACAAGCTGGTTTTGAAGAAAACTCAGGAATATTTTTAAATCCAGAAAATAATGTTCCAAATAATGGTTTATATAGTGCAGGTGTTTCGGCTTCTTTAGGTCAAGGTTTGTTTATTAATAAAAGAATGGCAGACTTAAAAAAGGCAAAAGCATATCAAAATCAAACCTTAGCTGAAAGAGAATTATTAGTTAACACTATTATTTTTGAAGCTTCTTTAACCTATTTTAAATGGAATCAAGCTTTTGAGAATTTAAAGGTTTATCAATCTTTTCTAGAAAATGCAACATTTAGATTTACTGGTATTAAAAAGCAAGTTTTAGTTGGAGATAAAGCTCCTGTAGACAGTTTAGAGGCCTTAATAATTGTAGATAGTAGAAAATTACAATTAGAACAAGCAAAAATAGAATATAATACTTCTACTCTTGAAGTTTCAAATTATTTATGGTTAAAAAATACACCTATAGAAATTAAAGAAACTATAAATCCGCTAGAGGTTAACGAAACTAATTTTAATAAAGTTTTAAATAACGAAATTACTAATCTAGATGTTACAAATCACCCTAAAATTAGAGCTTTATATTTTAAAACACAAGCATTAGAGGTTGATAGGAAACTAAAAGCTAACAAGTTATTACCAAAAATAGATGTAGCTTATAATTTTGTAACTCAACAACCAGAACAAGTTAATACGTTTTACAACACTAATTATAAAGCTAAAATAGGTGTTGCTTTTCCTTTATTTTTAAGAAAAGAGCGAGGCGATTTAAAATTAGCAAAAATTAAATTAGACGCTATAAAATTTGATACTAAAACAACAAGTTTATCTATTGAAAATAAAGTAAAAGCATTAACTTTTGAAGTAGAAAATTATAAAAACCAAGTAGTCTTAATAGAAAATATTGCTATAAACTATCAAGCGCTTTTAACAGCCGAAGAACGTAAGTTTGATTTAGGTGAAAGTGCCATTTTTTTAGTAAACAGCAGAGAGAAAAGCTTAATAGATGCTAAGATAAAAGTAAACAGTCTAATTAATAAATACCTTAGCACAAAAGCTAAATTATATAATAGTTTGGGTACTATTAGTCAGTAATTCTTTTTGCGTTACTTATACTATATAGATAATATAATGATACAGAAATAACATCAAAAAAAAGCTCAATTTGAAATTCAAATTGAGCTTTTTTATTTATAAAATAATTTAAACTATATTTTTTTAACACGAACAGCATTTAAGCCTTTCATACCTTTTTCAAGTTCAAACTGTACTTTATCATTTTCTATAATTTCGTCAATTAATCCAGAAACGTGACAGAAATATTTCTCGCTGTCTTCTGCATCAATAATAAAACCAAAACCTTTAGATGGATCGTAAAAAGAGACTTTACCTTTTCTAATTGGATCAGGCTCAGGTAAATCTTCTTTTTTAGGAACTCCTAAAACAATATTTTCTGCTTCGTATTCAACTTTATCTTCAGGATCTGGTGGTGTATCTACCAAGTTTCCATTAAAATCTACGTAAGCAAACTGAATTCCTTGTGGGTTTTCTGCAGCTTCTGCTTTACGAGCATTTTTCTTCTTAATTTTATCTTCACGTTTTTTTAAACGCTTTTTCTCTTTTTCTAATTTGTTAAATGTCTGTTGCGACTTTGCCATTATTTATATGTAGTGTATTAGGTGATATGTCTTAGAATAGTTAAAGCACTATTTTTCAGATATTGCAAATATACGATAATTATTTGAACTATTGTTTAGAAAGCGTCAATTTACCTTCTTCCTTAATTAATATAATTGTGGCTTTTACGCCTGTAGCTAAGTTCCATTGGTTAGATGAAATTACTTTTCCTGTCTCGTCTAAAACTCTAAACTCTGCAGTATTTGGACCAGATAAACCTTGATTTAAAGCTTGAAAATCGATTTTGTTAATTCCATCTTTAAGTTCTAAAAAGAATCCATTAGATCCGCCAGTTAATGTAGCTTTTGAAACCACAATATCATCGTTTACAAAAACTCTAATTACGTCGCCATCTGGCGCTTGGTGATCTCTGTAAATAATATTAACTTTTTTTGCTTTGGTTTTAAATTCGCCTAAAAACTGATTAACTCTACTTCCATTATTGTTTCGTTCTTGTTCTTCTTTAAATTTTAGTTGCTTTTTTAAAATTCCAGTATATAATTCGGCAGGATTTTTATAATTATTAGTTTCTATTATAGAAAATGGTTTTTCTGGCTTTTTAGAAATTAGTTTTGGCTTTGGCGTAATAACGTTAGAATTTGCAGTTTCGTCTGGCTTAATCTCGTTAGTCGCTTTTTCGGGTTTTATATTTAAAGCATTACTAGCTTTTGGATTTTTTACTTCTTCTGCAGGAATTGCAAAAGAATTATTTCTACTATCTATTTGAGCATTACTAAAATGTATTGCTCCAAGGAATAAAAGTGTGCTATATATAAACCGCATAAAAATTAGTTAAGGTTTGCTTCGAAAATAAAACAATAACCATACCTTTTTCTTAAAAAAAGATTAATAATCGTTATTAACAATAAATTAAACATTTAGTTTTTTTTCTTTAAAATGGGAAACTTTGAAATAATAATTATTGGTAAAACACTAAAAATCTAACAGCTTTAACAATTCGCCTTCAAACCTACCTTTAGATAAATATTGCTCTTCTAATTGATTTATAAAAGGAATTGGCGTTTCTAAACTGGCTACTCGTTTTACTGGCGCATCTAAGTATTTAAAACAGTTTTCCATTATTAAAGCAGAAATATCACTTGCTATTCCTCCAAAAAGAGAATCTTCTTGTAAAATTATAGCTTTCCCTGTTTTTTTAACAGATTGGTAAATGGTTTCTGTATCTAATGGTTGTAAAGATCTTAAATCTATTACATCTGCAGAGATATTTGGATGGTTTTCTAGAGTTTCTAGAGCCCAATGCACCGCAGCACCATAACTAATAATTGTAATAGCTGTTCCTACTTTTAAGACTGAAGCTTTTCCTAATGGCAACGTATAATAATCTGTTGGAACTTCTTGTCTTATACTTCTATAAAGTGCTTTATGCTCAAAGAATAATACTGGATTTGGATCTTCTATTGCTGTAGCTAATAAACCTTTAGCATCGAAAGGAAAAGCTGGATAAATAACTTTTAATCCTGGTGTTTTTGTAAACCATGCTTCGTTAGTTTGACTATGAAATGGTCCTGCAGCAACTCCTGCTCCACAAGGCATTCTTAATACAATATCTGCTTTTTGATTCCATCTATAATTAGATTTTGCTAAGTAATTTACAATTGGATTAAATCCAGAACTTACAAAGTCTGCAAATTGTAATTCTACCACACTTTTTATGCCTGCTATGGATAATCCCATGGCAGTTTCTATAATTGCAGATTCGCAAATTGGTGTATTTCTTACGCGGCCTTTTCCAAATTGCTCTACAAAACCATCGGTAATTTTAAAAACACCGCCATATTCGGCAACGTCTTGTCCCATAATAACCAAGTCGTTATGGCGCTCCATACATTGCCTTAATCCATTAGAAATTGCATCTATTAAACGTATTTCTTCTGTTCCTGAAAAGGCTTTAATTTCGTTATAAGTAAAATCTTTATAAACATCGTTTAATTCTTTTTCTAAATTTACAGTTACAGGTTCTTCAGCAGATGCAATTGCTAAATTATCTTCTATTTCTTGTTTGATTTCTGTTGTAAATATAGAATCTATAGTTTCTGTTAGAATTTCTTCATCTAATAAGTAGGTTTTAAAATTTTCTAAAGGATCTTTTTTAGCCCATTCGTCTAATAAGTCTTGTGGGACATATTTTGTTCCACTTGCTTCTTCGTGGCCACGCATTCTAAACGTTTTAAACTCTAAGAAAATTGGTCTTGGGTTTTGCCTCACACTTTCGGCTAACTCAAGTAATAGATTATAGACTTCTAAAATGTTATTTCCATTTACAATAGGAGATTCCATACCATAACCTTTAGCCCTATCTGCTAAGTGTTCGCAATTATATTGTTCAGATGTTGGTGTAGATAAGCCGTAACCATTATTTTCTATACAGAATAAAACAGGTAAGCCCCAAACCGAAGCAACATTTAAAGCCTCATGAATATCGCCTTCGCTTGTGCCGCCATCTCCAGTAAAAACTGCAGTTACTTGCTTTTTGTTTTCTAAATTACTTGCTAGTGCAATTCCGTCTGCAACACCAAATTGTGGACCTAAATGCGAAATCATTCCAACAATATTGTATTCTTGAGTTCCAAAGTGAAAACTTCTATCTCTACCATTTGTAAATCCGTTAGCTTTACCTTGCCATTGCGAAAACAATCTATATAGCGGAATTTCTCTTGTAGTAAAAACCCCTAAATTACGATGCATTGGTAAGATATATTCTTCTTTTTTTAATGCAGATGTTACACCAACAGAAATAGCTTCTTGACCAATACCTGCAAACCATTTACTTACTTTACCTTGCCTTAATAAAATCAGCATTTTTTCCTCTATTAATCGAGGTTTTAGCATGCGTTTGTATAAATTTAATAACGTATCGTTTGAAAGTTTTTTTCTATCGTAATTGAAAGCTTTGTATCTCAAAATGTCTGATTTTTAAATTTTCTCTATCAAATATATCATTTTTACGATATGTTTAGTACTTTGAATGATAAATCTTATTATTTTTTTCAAACCATTTCGTTACATTTGTAAGACTTACATTAAACACTATAGCATGAACCATATACCAAGCGTTAATTTATCAGATTTTTTATCTAACGATCCTATAAAAAAAGCAGAGTTTGTAGAACAAATAGGAAAAGCCTACGAAGACATTGGATTTGTAGCATTAAAAGGTCATTTTTTAGACGAGACTCTTGTTAAAAACCTTTACAACGAAATTGAACAGTTTTTTAATTTACCTATAGAAACTAAAGAAAGTTACGAAATAGATGGTATTGGTGGGCAACGTGGCTATGTTTCTTTTGGAAAAGAAAGTGCTAAAGGTAAAAAAGAAGGTGACTTAAAAGAGTTTTGGCATTTTGGGCAATACGTAGAAGATAATCCAAAACTTAAAGCAGAATATCCAGAAAACGTTACAGTTAATGAGCTGGCTAAATTTAATACTATTGGAAAACAAGCTTTTCAAATGTTAGAAAAAACAGCAAAATACGTTTTACGAGCATTAGCTTTATATTTAGATTTAGAAGAAACTTACTTTGATAATTATATTCATAATGGAAATTCTATTTTAAGACCAATTCATTATCCACCAATTACAACAGAACCAAAAGCTGCGGTTAGAGCTGCTGCTCATGGCGATATTAATTTAATTACGCTACTTATGGGCGCGCAAGGAAAAGGTTTACAAGTACAAAACCATACAGGCGATTGGATTGATGCTATGGCAGAACCAGATGAACTTATGATTAATGTTGGAGATATGTTATCAAGACACACCAATAATAAGTTAAAATCTACTATTCATAGAGTTGTAAATCCACCAAAAGAACTTTGGGGAACTTCGCGCTACTCTATTCCATTCTTTATGCATCCTGTAAGTGAAATGAAATTAGATGTATTAGAAAATTGCATAGATAGTAACAATCCAAAACAATTTGAAGATATTACATCTGGAGAATTTTTAAACGAACGTTTAAGAGAATTAGGCTTATTAAAGTAGATATTAAAGTATTTAGCTTTAAAACTCTTTACCAACACTAAATTTGTTAGTACCAAAGCAAAATTAACTAAAAAATAAAGCTGTAATTTTTATAATTTACTAGTAAATTAAATTCTCAATTAATAGATGTTTATTGGGTTTACGCTAGCAATACTAAATATAACGCTTGTACAAAAATAGAAACAGTAATAATAGAGCAAAATAATAATTTTGTAACATTTACTAAATACCGAATACTAATAAATGGATTTAAAAGATCAATTAAAAAACTTGTTCCCAGAACATCAAGAAATCGAACCAATTGAAGAGAAAAAAGACTCTAATTTATGGTTACAAGACGATCCTATAATTTGTAAATACGAAAAGCGTAAAGGTAAACCAATTACAATTTTAGAAGGTTATACTGGCGCCACAGAAGATTTTAAAAAGTTAGCTAAAGACATAAAAACCAAACTTAGTGTTGGAGGAAGTTTTAAAGACGATAAAATAATTATTCAAGGCGACTATCGTGATAAAATTATGGTAATGCTAAAAGAAAAAGGATTTAATGTAAAACGTGTTGGTGGATAAATGAATAACAAAGTGCTTCATATTACCAACGGTTCTTCTTTAACTCAACGTTTAAAAGTATTACAATTTAAAGGCGAGTTTTTAACCTGGCACGAAATGCTTTGTGAAGGACCAACAGTTCTAAATATAGACTCTGAAGCCTTTATAAGCACACGTGAATTGTTTTTAAAACAATATTATAACTTAGAATACAAACACGAAGAATTTAAAGCAGAACTAGATAAATTTAATCATTTAGAACAATATGAAGAAGTTATTTTATGGTTTGAATACGATTTGTTTTGCCATATAAACCTTATTGCAATAATTAGTTTACTACTTCAAAAAGGTTTAAAAACACCATTAAAATTAGTTTGTAGTGGTCGTGTAGAAGGCCAAAAAGGATTAAAAAGTTTACCAGAATTAAATTCGCATCAACTTAAAAATCACTACAAAAACCGAGTTACACTTAAAGCTTCAGATTTAGATTTGGCTAAACAATGTTGGACTATTTACAACTCAGACAATCATAATAACTTTAAACCTTTAATAGTAACCACATCAAGTTTCAAGTACCTAACTAATTGTTTAAAAGCACATTTAAAACGATTTCCAGATTCAAGAAGTGGTTTAGGAACATTAGAATTTAATATCTTAAAACTAATAAAGGAAAGAGAAATTAAAAGTTTACATCATTTATTAGGTTACGCTTTAAACTACCAAGGCTATTATGGTTTTGGAGATTTACAATTAAAAAGGTTAATAAAAAGATTAGAGCAATTCTATACAATAAACAAAAATAAAGTAACTATTAACCGAGAAGGTGATTTAATACTACTTCATTTAAAAAATGTACACAACACTATTGAAAACAACATGCGTTATGGAGGTATTTCTAAATATAAACACCTTTTTAATAAAAAAGAAAATAAACTATATAAAACAGTCTAAATGCCATTAAAAGAATCCGAATTAATTATAAATCCAGATGGAAGTATTTATCATTTAAACTTACGTCCAGAAGATGTTGCAAATACAATTATTACCGTTGGAGATCCAGATCGTGTAGCTTCTGTTTCTAAATATTTTGACACTATAGAGATTAAAAAACATAAACGAGAATTTAATACACATACTGGAACTTATAAAGGCAAACGAATTACTGTAATTTCTACAGGAATTGGTACAGACAATATTGATATTGTTTTTAATGAGTTAGATGCTTTGGTTAATATTGATTTTAAAACCAGAGAAATTAAGCAAAATCTTACAAGTTTAGATATTATTAGAATTGGAACTTCGGGAGCAATTCAGGCAGATATTCCTATAAATTCGTTTTTAATAAGCGATTTAGCGGTTGGTTTTGATAGCTTACTTCATTTTTATGATAGCGAGGCATTTCAAGATTTAGATCTTTCTAAAGAAATTATAAAACAATGTAACTGGTTTACAAAAAAATCTGATCCTTACGTAGTTAAAGCTCATAAAGACCTAGTAAATCTATTTTCCTCAAGCAAAACAATTAATGGTTTTACGGCTACAAATGTCGGTTTTTACGGACCACAAGGCAGAATATTACGTTTACAAACTCAGGATAACAATTTAAATAGTAGATTAAATCAGTTTGAATTTAACAACCTAAAAATTACTAATTTAGAAATGGAAACCGCAGGAATTTACGGTTTATCGTCATTATTAGGTCATAAATCCGTATCTTTGAATGCAATTTTAGCAAACAGAATGACTGGTCAGTTTAGCGAGAATCCTTCGGAAATAGTTGAAGATCTTATTAAATACACCTTAGAAAAATTAGTCGAATAAATTTAGTTTAATCATATTTGAAGATGTCTTTTTTAAAACCACTAAATTGGAAACATATTACTTTGTTTTATATAATTCATATTGTAATAACCATTATTACAAGTTGGATTGGTAAAAATGCAGAGCAAAGTACTAACGAAATGTTGATTATTGATTTATTAGCATTTATAACTCCTCCAATCATATTATTAATAATGTTAATTACTTATAAAGTTAATAAAAAATTAAATACCCTTGAAAAATTATTAATATCAATTGGATTAATAACTGTAAATTTTATATGTGTTTTTTCATTAAATTTCTTCAATTTATTAGATAGAAATCCCATAATGCAAGACATCTATGAAGGATTATTTAAATCTGTTATTTTTGCAGTAATTATGCTAATCATTTGTTTACCGATTATATTCCTTGTTAAATCTAGAATTGTTAGTAATAAAATTAGCACAATATGAAGCAAATAAATATTGGTGGCGTACCAGAACATTTTAATTTAGCCTGGTATTTAGGTTTAAAAAATGGAGATTATAAAGCCGAAAACATAAATTTACGTTGGCACGATTATTTTGGTGGTACTGGCGAAATGTGTAAAGGTTTGCGTAATGGCGATATTGATATTGCGGTTATTTTAACCGAAGGTATTATTAAAGATATTATTGCTGGCAACAAATCTAAAATTGTACAAGTCTTTGTAAAAACACCTTTAAATTGGGGAATACATGTAGATGCTAAATCTAATTACAATTCTTTAGACGATTTAAAAGGAACAAAAGCAGCCATTAGTAGATATGGTTCTGGATCTCATTTAATGTCTTACGTAAATGCAGAACAGAATAATTGGGATTTAGAAAGCGACTTAAAATTTGAGGTTATTAAAAATCTTGATGGTGCTATAAATGGTCTAACTAATGGAAAAGCAGACTATTTTATGTGGGAAAAATTTACAACTAAACCATTAGTAGATAATGGAACGTTTAGACGTATTGGTAATTTACCATCGCCTTGGCCTTGTTTTGTTATTGCGGTTAGAGAAGATTTTTTAAAAACCAATAAAGCAGATGTTAAAACCATTTTAGATATTGTAAACACTACAACTAAAGAGTTTAAAGAGATTCCGCGAATTGATACAACCATTGCAAATAGATACAAGCAAGAGTTAGAAGATGTCCAAGAATGGTTAAACTTAACAGAATGGTCTCAAGAAAATATTACAGAAAAAACAATTAAAAAAGTACAAGACGAATTATTTAAATTGAATATAATTCCAGAAAAATGGGATTATAAAGACTTGATTGAAAAAATATAATAGTTTTAAATTTTGTACTACATAACATAAAAAGTTTTTAGTCTTATTAAAAAAACGAAAGATTTAACTAAAATCACATTAGAATAAATTTACTAAAGATTTATTAATTCCTGAAGTAATTATGTAATCCACAATAACTATAAGTCTTAAAACTAAAAGGATTATTTATCTTAAAAAAATAAGACACCATTTTTATTTCTAAAGACATATTTATTTTAGTATTGTAATAAACTTAAATATTCTACCTAAACACTATTTCTTTTCTCTTCCTTTTAAAACGTTAACAATATCGTTAAGCTTAAACCCTTTTGCTTGTAATAACATTAAGTAATGAAATAATAAATCGGCACTTTCGCTTAAAAATAAATCATCGTTGTTATCCATAGCTTCAATCACAACTTCAACAGCTTCTTCGCCTACTTTTTGAGCGACTTTATTTATTCCAGAAGCAAATAAAGATGCCACATAAGATTTTTCTGAATCTCCAGATTTTACTCTACGTTCAATAGTATCTTCTAATTTAGAAATAAAACCAAAATTTTCTATATTAGTGTCTGCCCAACACGTATCTGAACCTTTATGACAGGTTGGACCGTTTGGATTTACCTGAATTAACAACGTATCATTATCGCAGTCTAATTTAATGTCAACTAAATTTAATGTATTTCCGCTTTCTTCACCTTTTGTCCAAAGCCTTTTTTTAGTTCTAGAAAAGAAAGTAACTAACTTCGTTTCTTTTGTTTTATTGAAAGCTTCTTCATTCATATAACCCAACATCAACACATTTTTTGTGGTTGCATCTTGAATGATTGCAGGCACTAATCCGTCGTTATTTTTATTAAAATCTATGTTCATTTTATTTAGTTTTTGTTGTTCCGACTGAAATGGAGAAATCTCTAACTGTAAGATTTCTCGACTGCGTTCGAAATGACATTCATCTTTTATTATTTTTATTGTAAGTACTAGTGATCATGCTTTTAGGCGTGATTGTATCGAGAACTTTTTAATTAAT
>CALJFB010000005.1 GCA_938073895.1 uncultured Flavobacteriaceae bacterium | reverse complement strand
TACTGTAGAATACAGAGAGCCAAACTCTGGTTCTAATGTTAAGAAGCAATTTAAAGCCCATTTTACTTTAAAACGATAATTAATATTAAAATTAACAAAAATAAAACGCCTAAATCATCTATTTGATTTAGGCGTTTTTTAATATAATAACATTTAAAAAACTGTTTAAAAAAACACAAAACAATTCATTTCTACTCATTTAGAAACTTTAAATCTTAACAAATCAACACGAAGATCTCTACTAATTATTCCGTAATTTAGCAATGTAATTCACACTTATGAAATTTAAAATACAATCAGAATTTAAACCAACTGGAGACCAACCTGCTGCTATAAAACAGTTAGTAGAAGGTTTAGATAATAAAGATAAATTTCAAACCCTTTTAGGTGTAACCGGTTCAGGAAAAACGTTTACAGTTGCCAATGTTATAGAATCGGTACAAAAGCCAACATTGGTTTTAGCACATAATAAAACGTTAGCGGCACAATTGTATAGTGAATTCAAACAGTTTTTTCCAGAAAATGCTGTTGAGTATTTTGTAAGTTACTACGATTATTATCAACCAGAAGCATTTATTCCTTCCTCTGGAGTTTACATAGAAAAAGATTTAAGTATTAACGAAGAAATAGAGAAACTTCGTTTAAGCACAACCTCTTCCCTACTTTCTGGAAGACGAGATGTTTTAGTTGTAGCATCGGTTTCATGTTTGTATGGTATTGGAAATCCTGTAGAATTTCAGAAAAATGTAATTACTTTAGAACGCGATCAGGAAATTTCAAGAACAAATTTACTTCATACTTTAGTTCAAAGTTTATACTCTAGAACCGAAGCCGATTTTAATCACGGAAATTTCAGAATAAAAGGCGATACTGTAGATATTTATCCAAGTTATGCAGACGATGCTTTTAGAATTCACTTTTTTGGTGATGAAATTGAGTTAATTGAAAAATTTAATGTGCAAACCAACGAAATTCTAGAAGAATTTGACATCTTAACTATATATCCTGCAAATATGTTTGTTACATCTCCAGATATATTACAAGGAGCAATAAAAGATATTCAGGATGATTTGGTAAATCAGCACGACTATTTTAAAGATATTGGAAAACATTTAGAAGCCAAACGATTAAAAGAACGCACAGAATTCGATTTAGAAATGATTCGTGAATTGGGTTATTGCTCTGGAATTGAAAACTATTCGCGATATTTAGATGGTAGACAACCAGGCACAAGACCTTTTTGCTTATTAGATTATTTTCCAGATGATTATTTAATGGTGGTAGACGAAAGTCACGTAACTGTTTCGCAAGTTCACGCTATGTATGGTGGTGATTACAGCAGAAAAGTAAACTTAGTAGATTATGGATTTAGATTGCCTGCTGCAATGGACAATAGACCTTTAAAGTTTGAAGAATTTGAAGCGCTACAAAATCAAGTTATTTATGTTTCGGCAACACCAGCAGATTACGAATTAGAGAAAACCGATGGTGTTTTTGTTGAACAAGTTATTAGACCAACCGGATTATTAGATCCTATTATTGAAATTAGACCAAGTTTAAATCAGATAGACGATTTAATTGAAGAAATCCAGCAACGTATTGAAAAAGACGAACGTACTTTAGTAACCACTTTAACCAAACGTATGGCAGAAGAATTAACTAAATATTTAAGCCGCATAAACATACGCGTAAACTATATACATAGCGATGTTGACACTTTAGAACGTGTACAAATTATGCAAGATTTACGAAAAGGTATTTACGATGTTTTGGTTGGAGTAAACTTGCTTCGTGAAGGTTTAGATTTGCCAGAAGTATCTTTAGTAGCTATTTTAGATGCCGATAAAGAAGGCTTTTTAAGATCGGCAAGATCTTTAACGCAAACTGTTGGTAGAGCAGCAAGAAACCTAAATGGTAAAGCTATTATGTATGCGGATAAGATTACAAAAAGCATGCAAAAAACAATTGATGAAACCGAATATAGACGCGAAAAACAAATTAAATATAATACCGATAACAATAAGATACCACAAGCTCTAAATAAAAGTTTAGATAGTATTTTATCCAAAAACTCTGTTAGTACTGGTCATTACGAATTAGAAGCTTTAAAAGCTGCAGAACCTGAAAGCAATTATCTTACTAAACCCGAACTAGAAAAACGTATTAGAGAAACCCGTAAAGAAATGGAAACTGCTGCTAAAGCCTTGGATTTTATGGTTGCAGCGCAATTACGTGACCGACTAAAAGCATATCAAGGAAAGCTAGAAGAGCTTAAAGATTAATACCTAGATATCTTTATTAAACACTAATGTTATAACTTATTTTAATCTACTCAAATAAGCATCATAACTTACAACCAACTAAACCCAACAAACAACTTAACTTATAAATAGTTAAACTTCTAAAAACAAACTATTTTTCTATCTTTGCATTATGACAAATAACGACATCTTCAAAAAACTTAGAGTTGCGCATAAATTACGTGACCAAGATATTATAGAAATTTTAGAATTAGTAGACTTTAGAGTTTCTAAAAGCGAACTAAATGCTTTGTTTCAAAAAGAAGATCATCCTAATTATGTTGAATGTGGCGATCAAATTTTACGAAATTTCCTTAATGGACTAATTATAAAATTACGTGGTCCAATGCCTGGTAAAGCAGAAAGACCTAAAAGCGACGAAAAAGGCTTAGGTTCTAACGCTAAGAATCTTTACAAAAACAAGTCGGAAGATTTAACCAAAGACGGAAAACCTTTTAAACCTGAATTTAAAAATTACGGCAAAAAGAAGTAATGGTTAAGAGTTAAAATAATTTTATATTTTAATTTCAAACTATTATGAGACTAAACGCTACAGAACCATTTACATTATTAGCTAAAAGTTTTAACTTAAATACTTGACGAGGTTTATTAAATCAGATTAAGCACTTACCATACGACAGAAATGCTATATAACAGTATTCAAAAAAATCTATATTTTAAATTATTTAAATCTAAAGCATAAAAAAGCAACCTAAAATAGGTTGCTTTTTTATTGAACTTAGAAAACTAAGTTAATATTTATAAGTATTAAGCTAAAACAGCTTGTACTTTATCTGCAGCTTCTTGGAATTCTGTAGCAGACATTACATCTAAACCAGAATTATCAATTAATTTTTTAGCTATATCTGCATTTGTTCCTTGTAAACGTACAATAATTGGCACGTTAATAGTTCCCATATTTTTATAAGCATCTATTACACCTTGAGCAACACGATCGCAACGAACAATACCACCAAAAATGTTAATTAAAATTGCTTTTACAGCTGGATCTCTTAAAATAAGTTCGAAAGCTATTTCTACTCTTGCAGCATCTGCAGTACCACCAACGTCTAAGAAGTTAGCAGGTTCTCCACCAGCTTGCTTAATTAAATCCATTGTTGCCATTGCTAAACCAGCACCATTAACCATACAACCAACGTTTCCGTCTAAATCTACATAATTAAGTCCTTGTTCTCCTGCTTCAACTTCAATTGGATTTTCTTCACGTAAATCGCGCATTGCAGCTAAATCTTTATGTCTGTATAATGCATTAGCGTCTAAAGACACTTTAGCATCTACTGCCATAATTTTAGAATCGCTTGTTTTTAATACTGGATTAATTTCAAATAAAGAAGAATCAGATTCAACGTAAGCTTTATATAGAGACGTTACAAATTTTGTCATTTCTTTAAAAGCAACACCAGATAATCCTAAGTTAAAAGCAATACGTCTTGCTTGGAAAGGTAAAATTCCAGTAGAAGGATCTATTTCTTCGTTAAAAATTAAATGTGGCGTTTCTTCGGCAACAGTTTCAATATCCATTCCACCTTCTGTAGAATACATAATCATGTTACGTCCAGTAGCTCTATTTAAAAGTACAGAAATATAAAATTCGTCTGGCTCTTCAGCTCCTGGATAGTATACGTCTTCACAAACTAAAACTTGGTGTACACGTTTTCCTTCTGCCGAAGTTTGCGGTGTTACTAAGTCCATTCCAATAATTTCTCCTGCAATAGTTTTTACAGCATCAAGGTTTTTAGCTAATTTTACTCCGCCACCTTTTCCTCTTCCACCTGCGTGAACTTGAGCCTTAATTACGTGCCATCCTGTACCAGTTTCTTCAGTTAATTTCTTAGCTGCTGTTACTGCTTCGTCAGCATTTTGTGCAACAATACCACGTTGGATACGTACACCAAAACTACTTAATAATTCTTTTCCTTGATATTCGTGTAAATTCATCTTTTAATAGATTTATATGTTGTGTTCTGTTTAACCAGAAGTTTACTCTAAATTTAATGTAGCAAAAGTAAGCAACCTATTAGTTTTTACCAATTTAATTTTTAAGCTATTTTAATATTTTATTCTTTTACAGTTCCTGTGAAATGATTTACTTTAGAATTAATAGGATTTCCAGATATCCTACGGTAAGACGCAATTTGCCCACAATGCCAAATGGCATCTGCAATTGGTCCGTTAATGTTGTTCCAGAATGGCATTTTAGTGGCTCCAAAAATAATTTTAAAAGTCGAAATATCTTTAGAAGCTCTAAGTAATACCGATGCTTTCTCTAAATTAAGCAATGTTTCTTTTCTTAATTCTAAATACGTTAATGCTTGTTTATCTTTTGAGTTTGATTTTACCAAAGTGGCATTTACAATTATTAAAGATAAATCGTAGATATGCTGAATGGTTTCTCCTGTAGTTCTAACCTCAGCATTTGGTTTAAACGCTAAATCTTTTTGAGTTAAATTATCTGTTGCATGATAAAACCGAAAGCCCAAAGCTTCAACTTGTTTTGCTGCTACGGTTCCTGCCGTATAAATTTCTGCATTTTCTGGTAATTGGTAAAAAGGCAGTTTTGCTTCGGTTTGTGCAGATGTAATAGATATAACTAAAAATAGGATTACGTATTTAATGTTTTTCATTTTACTGAATTTAATAATTGATGAATTTTATTTATATCTTCTATTTTAAAACCTTCTAAATCTATAGCATCTTTACGTTTTCTATATTGAAACGAAATAGTAGTATCTTCTAAAACAACCGCTTTTAAATGCTTATACATAAAGGTCCGTTCTTGTAAAATATTACGGTTTAATCTAATGGTTAGACCTTTTTTATTATGACTTACATAATATTTATACCAAAGCGTTTTTGTAAAATGAATAGCTATTATAAGGTAGCCTAAACTATTTAAAAGTCTATTTGTAAGTGAATTTTCTTCTGCTATAAACTCAAAAAAACTGACAAACATACAAACTGCTGCCAATCCTAAAAAAAGCATCGTTTTTAAGAGATTTAATTTATAAAAGTGAATGGTTTTCATTACAATTAATTTGAATTTTATTTAGCGGTTTAACTCCGTAAATCTACTTTTCATTATCTAACTGCGCTTTATACACATCTATATTTGCTTTGGTTTTGGCATCTAATTCTGGTTCTTTTATGTCTTTGTATTGACTTAAGGTCTCTAACAAAATATTTGCAATTATTACTCTTGCGGCATCTTTAGAATCTGCAGGAATATTATACCAAGGTGCTTTTTCTTTAGATGTTTTATTTAAGATGTCTTGATAACAATCTTGGTAGTTATCCCAAAGTTTACGTTCTTTTAAATCGCCAGCAGAGAATTTCCAGTTTTTCTCTTTTTTGTCTAATCTGCGTAATAGTCTATTTTTTTGTTCGTCTTTAGACAGATTTAAAAAGAACTTAAATATTATGGTTCCATTATCTGCAATATGCTTTTCAAAATTGTTGATTTGCTTAAAGCGTTGTTCCCAAAAATCGTCATTTATATCCGACACAGAATGAATTCCCGGAATATGTTCTCCCATAATATATTCTGGATGAACTCTGGTTACCAAAACATTCTCATAATGAGTTCTATTAAAAACACCAAACTTTCCTTTTGCAGGTAACGCTATATAATGGCGCCATAAATAATCGTGCTTTAACTCTAATTCTGTTGGTACTTTAAAACTATGCACTACAACGCCACGAACATTAAAATCTTTAAAAACCTCACGAATTAAACTGTCTTTACCTGCGGTATCCATTCCTTGTATACAAATTAAAACACTATATTTTCCGTGTGCGTAAAGTTTGTCTTGAAGTTCGCCTAATTGCTTACGTGTTTTTTTAAGTTCTTTTTTTAAAGCCTCTTTATCGACATTAAAACTTGGTTTTGTTGCTAAGTCTTTTATGTTAATTTGTGATGTGATTTTATAGTCTTTTGGTGTCATACGTTTGTTTTAAAATGAATTATTAAAATTAACTATTGTTAAGCTGCACTGATTTACTTTAAATAAAAATATATTTTCATATCAATATATTAAATCTAATAACACTAGTAAAAACTTAGCCTTACAAAAAATAGCGAAATAATTGCATAAACGATAAAAACACAACAATTAATCCTAAAACAGAACCAATTATAGCTGCTACCTTATGCTTACTTACCGAGTTTAGGCTATATAGCAAAGCTAATAAACCAAAAAAAAGCATACCAAGTTTACTTGATATGCTAATATTATATTGATACGGATCAAAATTATTTACGCCTTTAAAGATAACAACCACTTGGTAAAAAGCATAGTTAATATAAGCTACAAAAAGTAATCCTACAACTCCTAATGTTATTGCCAAAATGGTATGTCGCATTATTTACTAGCAAATAGTTTTACATCTTTTTCGCTAACTTCTTTTTCGCCTAAAATAATTAAACGTTCTACAACATTACGTAATTCTCTAATGTTTCCAGTCCAATCATATTCCTGTAATAATTTAATAGCTTTTGTACTAAATGTTTTAGGCGCAGTTCCTTGCTCTGAAGAAATCTTTTTAGCAAAATGGTTTATAAGTTCAGGAATATCGTCTCTTCTATCGTTTAAAGCAGGTACTTTTATTAAAATAACGGCTAATCTGTGGTATAAATCTTCTCTAAAACGACCTTCGGCAATTTCTTTCTTTAGGTTTTTATTAGTTGCAGCAACTACTCTAACATCAACTTTTATATCTTTATCGCTACCAACACGTTGCACTCTACTTTCTTGTAACGCACGTAATACTTTAGCTTGAGCAGATAAACTCATATCGCCAATTTCGTCTAAGAAAATGGTTCCTTTATTTGCTGCTTCAAATTTACCAGCTCTATCTTTTGCTGCACTTGTAAAAGCACCTTTTACGTGACCAAATAATTCGCTTTCTATTAATTCGCTTGGTATTGCAGCACAATTTACCTCAATCATTGGTCCTTTAGAACGTGTACTTTTTTCGTGTAACCAATGTGCTACTAATTCTTTTCCTGTTCCGTTTGGTCCAGTTACTAAAACTCTAGCTTCTGTTGGCGCTACTTTTTCTATTATCTCTTTAATTTGAGAAATAGCGTTGCTTTTACCAATCATTTCGTATTTTTTAGAAACCTTCTTTTTAAGAATTTTATTTGCAACAACTAACTCTTTTCTATCTAAAGCATTTCTAACTGTATTTAATAATCGGTTTAAATCTGGTGGTTTCGAAATATAATCGAAAGCACCTAAACGCATTGTATTTACTGCAGTATCTAAATCGCCGTGACCGGAAATCATAACAAAAGGAATTTCGGGTTTTACTTTTTTAATAGCTTCTAAGACATCTACACCATCCATTTTTGGCATTTTAATATCGCAAAGTACTAAGTCAAAATCTTCTTTCTTAAGTATTTCGGCTCCAGCCAAACCATCTTCGGCTTGTTCTACTTGATACGTATCGCTTTCTTCGCTTAATATTTTAACTAAAACTCTACGGATTGCCGCTTCGTCTTCTATAACTAATATTTTTGGCATTTTATTTTATTTTGTACTTTGTAATATACTCTTTTTTGAATCGATAATATGCATATCTCTTTGCGGAAATGGAATGGTAATATTATTTTCTCTAAACAATCTATCTATAGCAAATCGAACATCACTTTTTGGAATTCTAACATTAAAACTATCTCTAATTGTAAAAGCTACTCTAAAAGTTAAAGCACTTTCTCCAAAATCTGTAAACGTAACTCCTGGCGCAGGACTTTTAAATACTAATTTTGATGAATTTGCTGCTTCTAACAACAATTTTTTTACTAATTCTAAATCGCTACCATAAGCCACACCAACATCTACATATTCTCTGGTGCTTTGCCCATTTTGTGTCCAATTATATAAGCTATTAGTTAAGTATAAATGATTTGGAATTATAAGGACTTTATTATCTATTGTAACTGCTCTTGTAGTTCTTAATTTAATTTCTACTACGCGACCAACTTTGCCTTCTATTTCTATTATATCGCCAACATGAACCGATTGGTCTACTAAAATAAATACACCAGAAATTATATCCTGAAATAAGGTTTGCAATGCTAAACCTACACCAATTAAAAGTGCTGCCGAAGCTGCAAAAATAGCGGTAATATTAACGCCTATAGAATCTATGGCTATTAAAAAAACTATGGCATAAATCAGCCATCTTGCAAAAGAAAATACAGTAGTAAATTTGGCTTTATTTTCTTCAGGTAAATTGCGTGTTACTATTTTTTTTGCCCATCTTAAAACGTAGGTTGTTAGAATTAAAACAATTAAAATTAATAAGATATATTTTAGCTTAATATCTCCTGTAACTTGACCTTTATCGTCTACAAAAGTGTATAAACTATAATTTAAAAAATCAATAAATTTTGTCCAAACAGAATTATCTGCAATACCACTTGCTACTTTACCTGTTGTGCTTTCTATTTTATTAATAACTTGTTCTTGCATAATTAATATTTAATCCACTTTAATAATTCTTTATAACTAGGCTTTTTACCATACATTAAAATCCCTACGCGGTAAATTTTAGCAGCAAACCAAACTGTTCCTAAAAAAGTTAGTATTAATAAAGCTAAAGATAGCATTTGTTGCCAAACTGGAACACCAAAAGGAATACGCATTAGCATTACTACTGGACTTGTAAATGGAATAAAAGAAAATATAGTTGAAACTGTGCCGTGTGGATTATCTATTACTGTAAAAAAACCTATATATACGGCCAACATTAACGGAATTAATACTGGTAACATAAATTGCTGTGTATCTGTTTCGTTATCTACTGCCGCACCAATTGCTGCATAAATAGAACTATACAATAAATAACCACACACAAAAAACAATACAAATGCAATAACCAAATTAGCTATTGGTAAATGTAAGAATGCAGTTAGTACATCCTGAATTTGCATATTTAAACCCTGTGTTTCAATGGCTTGAGAAACCAACATTTGTTGTGGTGTTTGCGAAGCACTAAGATCTATATTAAAAATTAACGATATCACAACCATTAAAATACTTCCCAAAATTAGCCAAATTGCAAATTGTGTTATTCCTGCTAAAGACGTTCCAATAATTTTACCTAACATTAAATGTATGGGTTTTACCGAAGAGATAATAACTTCTATAATTCGGCTTGTTTTTTCTTCAATAACACTTCGCATTATCATATTTCCATAGATAATTATAAACATAAATAGTAAATAACCAGCTGCACCACCAAATATTAATTTTAAATAACCTTCCATTTTAGAAGATGTTACGCCTAAATAATTTTCTTGTTTAATGGTAACATCTACAGTTGCAGATTTAATATCTTTAGTATCTATTCCAATCTTTTTTAAATTTAAATAGCGTAATCGTTGTGCTATAATATCTTCGAAATCTGAAATTATGCCAGGTGAAACTGACTCATCCGAAAAAAACTGAACACTAACGTTTTTTGTTAATTTATTAGGAAATGCTTTAATATATAATAAGCCATAACTTTTTGAGGCTTTGGCTATTTCTTTAGCTTCTTTATCTGTTTTACCTTTTAGGTAAACATATTTTAACGCTTTAGAACTCTGAAACGATTTTTGAAACAATCCAGACTGATCTAAAATAGATATAGTTCTAACTTTTGCATCATTTAATTGAGTTAAATAAGCAACAACAGACATTAAGGTAATAAATAATAATGGACTTAAAAATGTCATTATTATAAATGATTTGTTTCTAACTTTAGTAATATACTCGCGTTTTATAATAAGTGGTAAATGGTTCATTAATTATTATTATTATTTACGGTTTGTATAAAAATATCGTTAGCAGAAGGAATTAATTCTACAAAGTGAGAAACGTTTCCTTTAGTAATTAAATACTGTAACAAGTCGTTTGGGTTTTGATTTACCTCTAATTTTACATTTAACTGTAACTCGTTATTTATAGATTTAAATTGTGTTGGACTTACGTCAAAATTTGCTTTTAATTCTGCCTCTAAAGAAGTTGAATTTGGTACTATTCCAATTTGATAAGTATTTGTTTTAAACTGACGCTTAATATCTAATAAATTTCCATCTATAAGTTTATTAGACTTGTCAATTAACGCAATATCGTCGCATAACTCCTCTACAGATTCCATTCTATGAGTAGAAAAAATTACAGTAGCGCCATCTTCTCTTAGCCTTAAAATTTGATCTTTAATTAAATTAGCATTTATAGGATCGAAACCAGAAAAAGGTTCGTCAAAAATCAATAATTTAGGTTCGTGTAAAACAGTAACTACAAATTGGATTTTTTGAGCCATTCCTTTAGATAACTCTTGTATTTTTTTATCCCACCAATTGCCAATTTCCAAACGTTCAAACCAAATTTTCAGACGTTTTTTAGCTTCTGTTTTACTTAAGCCTTTAAGTTGTGCTAAGTATAATGCTTGCTCTCCAACTTTCATTGACTTGTATAAGCCTCGTTCTTCAGGCAAATAACCAATATTTTTAATATGATGCGCTTGTAAAGCTTCGCCATCTAACAAAACCGTTCCAGAATCTGGAATAGTAATTTGATTTATTATTCTAATTAAAGTGGTTTTACCTGCACCATTTGGACCTAACAATCCAAAAATCTGACCTTTTTCTATATCTAAAGAGACTTTATTTAAGGCTGTATGGTTTCCAAAGGTTTTAGTTACTTGATTAACTTGGAGTAATTTACTCATAACGTATTATAGTAGAATCTTAAAAAAAGTTAGGTAAATATAGAGGTTAAAATTAGGATAAACATAAGGTTTAATATAATTTTAATACTAGTCTACAAAAACAAAACCCACCTTTAAAACTAATTAAAGATGGGAAAAAATTGCTATGAAAAAGAAAAATTACCATTAGATAAATCTAATGATATATCAAATATACTATTTTTTTGTAAACTAAAAAGTAATAGGTATAAAATGTTAAACAAAAACCGAATGATTTAAATTATTTAATATTTTAATATACTGTTAAGCAAACATGTCTTTTACTTTTTCAAAAAACGATTTATCTGAATTTTCTGGCTTAGGCGAAAAATGTTCGTCCTCACGCATGGATTCAAAAAATATTTTTTGTTCTTTACTTAGAGTTTTAGGAGTCCAAACATTTACATGAACCAATAAATCTCCTTTTCCGTAACCATTAATACTTGGAATTCCTTTTCCGCGTAAGCGCAAAATTTTACCTGACTGCATTCCTGCTTCAATTTTAATTCTAACTTTTCCGGTTACAGTTTCTATATCCTGAGATGCACCTAAAATTGCATCTGGTAAACTTACGTATAGGTCGTAATGTAAATTATCGCCTTCACGTTGTAATTTAGGATGTTCTTCTTCTTGAATAACTACTAATAGATCTCCAGAAATACCATTTCCAGGTGCAGCGTTTCCTTTTCCAGATACTTTTAATTGCATGCCATCTACAACTCCTGCAGGTATTTTAACAGCAACTGTTTCTTCCTCAGAAATTAGACCTTGTGCATCTGCATTAGAAGGCTTTTTATCAATAATTTGACCAGAACCTTGACAAGTTGGGCAAGCTGCCGCAGTTTGCATACGTCCTAAAATAGTGTTAGTTATTCTTGTAACTTGTCCTGCACCATTACACGTAGAACATGTTTTGTATGTTGTACCACTTGCTTGGACTTTACGTTTAACTTTAAGCTTTTTTTCTACACCATTAGCAATTTCTTCTAAGGTTAGCGTTACTCTAATTCTAAGGTTGCTTCCTTTTACGGTTCTTTGGCGTTGTCCGCCACCGAAACCACCACCAAATCCGCCGCCACCGCCGCCAAAAATGTCGCCAAACTGACTAAATATGTCATCCATATTCATTCCGCCACCGCCAAATCCGCCGCCGCCTTGTCCACCTTCAAATGCTTGGTGTCCATATTGGTCGTAACGTGCTTTTTTATTATCGTCGCTTAAAATCTCGTAAGCTTCTGCTGCTTCTTTAAATTTTTCTTCGGCAGTTGTATCATCCGGATTTTTATCTGGGTGAAATTCTATGGCTTTTTTACGGTATGCTTTTTTAATTTCTGAAGCAGTCGCGTTTTTTTGAAGCCCTAATATTTCGTAATAATCTTTCTTCATTTTATATAAATATTAGTATAGCTTATTGACCAATTACAACTTTTGGAAAGCGTATTACAGAATCTCCTAATTTGTAACCTTTTTCTATAACATCAATAATTTTACCTTTCATGTCATCTGTAGGTGCAGGGATTTGCGTAATAGCTTCGTGGTTGTCTGCATTAAAAGTGTCTCCAGCTCTAACATCTATAGCTTCTAAACCTTTTTGTTCTAACGTTTTAAGAAGTTTTTGGTAAATTAACACAACACCTTTTCTTAATTCTTCTGCTTCTTTGTCGTCTTCAATATGAGTTAAAGCACGCTCAAAATCGTCTAAAACAGGCAACATAGAAACCATAACGTCTTTACTTGCTGTTTTAAATAATTCTATACGTTCTTTAGACGTGCGTTTTTTATAATTCTCAAACTCTGCAAATAAACGTAAGAATTTATCTTTTTCGTTATCAACTTCTGCTTGTAATCGCTCTTCTAGAGGCAATTCCACTTCAACTTCTACAGCTTCTGTATCTGCTGTTTCTGCTTCATTTTGAGCTGTATTAATTTGCTCTTCTACTACGTTGTTTTCTTCTTTATCTTGACTCATCACTAAATTATGATTAAATACTTTTGTTACTTCTTGGCAAAAGTACTGCCATTATTATAAAAATGTCAAAATGTCACATATAAAATTTAAGATTTTATTTAGAAAAACAGAATTACTTATCTGTAATTTTGATGGAAACTAATTAATTAAAATAAAATGAAAAAGATTGTAACAAAAGGAATTGCCATTTTAGCTTTAGGCTTAGCATTTACGGCTTGTAAAAACGACACAAAAACAGCAGAAACTTCTGAAGCTAAAGTTGTAGAAGTTGTTTCGGAAACGTTAGACTTTAAAGTAGATAACAGTTCTTTACTAATTTGGAAAGCTAATAAAATTGTTGGTGGACACGAAGGAACTTTTAATGTTGCTAAAGGCACAGCACAAATAAAAGACAATGCTTTAGTTGGCGGTATTTTTATGTTTGATATAGCTAGTATAAAATGTACAGATATTCCGGTTGAAGAAAAAGGAAATGCAAAATTAGTAAGCCACTTATTAAATGAAGACTTTTTTGATGTTGAAAAATTTCCAAATGCAAAATTTGAAATTACTACAGTAGAAGCTTCTAAAGTTAGCGGAAATTTAACTTTAAAAGGTGTTACTAAAAATGTTTCTTTTAGCGCTAAAGTTGTTGTTAATAATGATATGGTAAACATTACCAGCGATACATTTACTATTGACAGAACAGAATGGAATATTAACCATAACTCTGGTAAAATTATGGATGCTGCTAAATTAGGCGACTATTTAATTAAGGATAATGTTGAATTAAAAATTAATGTTACTGCTAAAAAGGCCTAACACTTAATCTTTAGAACTAAAAAAGGTCCAACTTAATTATTATGTTGGACCTTTTTTTTATGAATTTATTAAATTTAATCAATAATAACTGTTTCTGTTTTAGTGCATTTTTTGCTTGTATCCTTAGGACAGCTAGAGCAAGAACAAACTGTGCCATTAACTCTAAGTTTACAGCCATTTGGACAGCCTACACACGTACATTGTTTACTTCCTAATCTATAAACATTTGAATCACTAGTCGGATATAAAAAAGCACCAGTCTCAACTTCATTATTTTCACTTGTTGTCTTTAAAAAATAAAACTTGTTATTAACTTCATCAAAAGTTTCTAAAACCAAAAATGTAGCTAAGTTTACTATAATTCCTTCGCTCCTAAGCTCGTCTTGCCATATATTTTTTATATCCTGAGTTGACTTAATATTCCCATTTTTATCAACCAATTTTACTTTTGATAAATTCTCCACCAAATTAGATGATTGATTTATAATAAAATCTGGACTTTCCTTTTCGCAAGAATTTAAAATTACAACTGCTAAAAAACATGTAAATAATAATTTAATTGAATTCATAATTATATGTATTTTAAAGTTCTATCAATAATAATAAAAACAGTAGACAAGGAAAAATCGTTTTATTTTAACAAATCCACCAAAGCAGGTTTGATACAATAAAATTTAAATTGGTAACCTAAATCTTCTATTTTTTTTGAATTTACACGTTGACTTTCAAATAATAGAATATGCATATCTCCTAGAATTAATTTCATTGCAAATTTTGGAATGTTAGGTAAAATTAGAGGCTTTTTTAAAACCTTAGCTATTTGCTGAGTTAACTCTTTATTAGTAATTGGATTTGGTGCAACTGCATTAAAAACACCTTCTAATTTATTCTGTAAAACGTGAACAAAAACACCTGCAACATCAACTTTATGTATCCAAGACTGCCACTGCTTTCCGTTTCCAAAAGCGGCACCAAAACCAAACTTAATTGGATTAACCATTTCTGGCAAAGCGCCTTCTTTGTTGTCTAAAACCAAACCAACCCTAATTTTAGACACTTTAATATCTAATGCTTTAAATTGATTGGCTACATTTTCCCACTCAGTAACTACTTGCCCTAGAAAAGATGTACTTGCTACTGGTTCGTTCTCAGAATAAAAATTTGTTAAAGAGTTTGGGTAAATACCAATAGCACTAGCAGATATAAAATGGACTACATTATGAGAATTATCTTTTAATAACTTAGACAAAACCAATGCAGACTCTACTCTACTGTTAAGAATACGTTCTTTGTTTTTATCTGTCCAACGTTGTGCAATTGTTGCTCCTGCTAAATGTATAATTGCTGTTACGCCTTCTAAACATTTGGCATCAATTTTATGCTCTAAAGGATTCCAGTAAAATCCATTATACTTTTCTTGGGAAACAATCTTAGTCTTAGATGTAGTTAAATAATTTACAGAAATATTTTGGTCCAAACATTGTTTAACCAATTCTTTTCCAACTAAGCCTGTTGCACCTGTTATTAGGACTTTCATTTTGTTTTTAAAGTAAAAATACAAATTGATTAAATCATTAAACTTACTATTAAGTAAGCTTTAACAGTTCTGTTTAAGGTTTAGTTGCTCTTAAAATATGCCTTTTACTTGGCGGACCTGCCAATCTTAACAAATCGAAACCTACAGATCGTAATGCATTTTTAACAATACCTTTAGAACAATAGGTTACCAAAATTCCATTTGGATTTAACAAACAAAACATTTTCTCGAAAACGTTTTCTGTCCATAACTCGGGTTGATCTTTTGGACTAAAAGCATCAAAATATATAATATCAAACTTATCTTGTAATTTTAAGTTTTCTAGAGATATATTTAGTTTTTTAAGTGAAAAATCTTCAGAAATTTGAGCATAAGTTTCCCATTTAGAAGAATGCATTTTATAAAATAAATTGGTTGTTTCTTCAGAATTTAAAATTCGTGGGTAATCCAATTCTGGAATCATATGTTCTTCAATTGGAAAATTTTCAATACCGCAATACTTTATAGAAATATTATTTTCTAAACCGTGTAGTAAGGTATTATATGCATTTAATCCAGATCCAAATCCCATTTCTAAAATAGATACAGATTTTACGTTTAATTTATTAACATAAAAATCTAAGCCTTCTTTAATAAAAATAAAATCGGATTCTTGTTTTGCTCCAAATGTGGAATGATAATGTGCACCAATAGTTGGATGAACTAAAGTGTTAGAGCCATCATCTGTAGCAACAATAGTAGGTTTTACAGACATTAATCTTTTAATAAAACACCATTAGCTAATAAAGAATATGTTTTTTCTGGCTCTGTAATTGCTGCAATTTCTTCTTTAGATTTCCCAGCATCTTCTGCGTAATGTCTTAATTCATCTACTGGCATTTCTTTTACAAACGCTTTACCATTTACTATAACTTCTTTTCCTGTTATATCTTTAGGCATAAAAAAACCGTAGTCCTTAAATTTTACTCGAGCAGTTTGCTCGTTTCCTAAATCTAAAATCATCCAACAACCTTTTGCCTGACAAACATCTAAAACTTTAGCTGTAATTTTGGTATCTAAAGTATCGCCCGTTTTTAAGGTTTTATAATCCTTTAACATAGAAGCTGCTGCAATAGCATTGTCTGATACTATTTTTTCTCCAAAAGACTTGTAAGTTTCTAATGGCGCTACATTAGATATTGTTTCTTCTGTTTTTTCAACTGACTTATTTTCATTTTTACAACTTAAAAAGAGTACTAAAAGTACTGCAACTGCGTATTTCATAATTAAAGGTTTTAATTCTAAGTAAATTTACTATATTTTATTAAAATATTAAGGTTTTCGCAATCCAAAAAATGTATTTTTGTAAAAAATTTTAAACAATAGATATAAGTTATGAGCAAATTAAATATTACACCTGTTAGCCAATCAAAAATTAACACTGTTGATTTTAATGATTTACCTTTTGGTAACGTGTTCTCAGACCATATGTTTAGTTGCGACTTTAAAGATGGAAAATGGCAAAATCCAACTATTTCTGAATATGCACCTTTAACTTTAGATCCTTCTGCAAGAGTTTTTCATTATGGTCAAGCTGTTTTTGAAGGTATGAAGGCTTTTAAAGATGAAAATGATGATATTTATTTATTTAGACCTGAAGATAATTTTGAAAGAATTAATAAATCTGCGCATAGATTAGCCATGCCAGAATTCCCTAAAGATTTCTTTTTTGAAGGTTTAGAGCAATTATTACTATTAGAAAAAGAATGGATTAAAAAAGGAGACGGAAATTCTTTGTACATAAGACCATTTGTTATTGCTACACAAGGTGCGCTTTCTGCATCTCCGGCAGATGAGTATAAATTTATGATAATTTGCTCGCCTGCACGTTCTTACTATGCTGGCGAAGTTAGAGTTATTTTTGCAGAAGAATATAGTAGATCTGCTAGTGGAGGCGTTGGTTTTGCTAAGGCTGCAGGAAATTATGCTGCTCAGTTTTACCCAACAAGCTTAGCGCATAAAGAAGGCTACCAACAAGTTATTTGGACCGATGCTAAATCTCACGAATATCTAGAAGAAGCTGGTACAATGAATATTTTCTTTAGAATTAATAATACCTTAATTACTGCACCAATAAGCGACAGAATTTTAGACGGAATTACACGTAAAAGTGTAATCCAACTAGCAAAAGACAATAAAATAGATGTTGAAGTTAGACGAGTTTCTGTAACAGAAATTAAAGATGCAGCTAAAAATGGAAGTTTAAAAGAAATTTTTGGATCTGGTACTGCTGCTGTTATTAATCCTATTTTAGGATTTAAACATTCGGACTTTAAACACGAGCTACCTGTTATGGAAGACAGCTATGCTAAGTTCTTTAAGAAAACATTAAACGAAATTCAGTATAACAAAACTGAAGACAAACATAATTGGAGACATAAAGTTTCTAAATAATTAGAATTAAAAACGCCTCGATAAATTATTTTATCGAGGCGTTTTTTTTTTTAATGTAAGTTTTAACTTTCTTAATATAAAATTAAATAGCCATTGTGCTACACAAAATTATTTTACATGCTTTTTTATTAAAAGAAATTCTAAGATTCTAAAATACTTTTAATATTTGGCTTAAAGTAATTTGGTCCTTTTAATACTTTTCCATCTTCTCTGTAAATTGGCTCGCCATTTTCTCCAAGTTTACTCATATTACTTTTTTGAATTTCGTTAAAAACGTCTTCAATTTTATGCTGTAATCCGTGCTCTATAATAGTACCACATAGTATATAAAGCATATCTCCTAAAGCATCTGCAACTTCTACTAAATCGTTATTTTGTGCTGCTTCTATATATTCTTCGTTTTCCTCTTTCATTAAATCAAAACGTAATGCATTCTTGGCTTTGCCCAAATCTGCTTTTGGAGTTTCTCTGTATCCAATTTTAAATGAGGTATGAAATGTCTTTACTGCTTCTATTTTATCTTTCATATTAATAACGTAATAATTTAATGTTGATTTTTAATTGTTTATTTTTGAAAGATAATAACTTTTATAGAATTTTATGTTTAGTTCAGGTCAAATTACATTCGCAATATTTTTTGCATTAGTTTTCTCTATTATTATTACTATAATGTATCGTAAAGATTTAAAACTTCATAAAGCCAACTATAAAGGTACTTTGTGGGTTTTATTAGCATTTATAGGATTTATTGGCCTAATTGCGGCAATTAAATTTATTTTTAAATAAAATTTCTTAAATGAAAAACGTTCTGTTAGTTTTTTTAGGTGGCGGATTTGGTAGCGCTTTACGTTACTTAATTAGCAAAACCATAAATACATCTCAATTTCCGTATGGAACACTTATAGTTAATTGTCTTGGATGCTTACTAATAGGATTAGTTTTAGGTTATGCTGTAAAATCTAATACCTTATCACAAAATTACACACTATTAATAGCTACAGGTTTTTGCGGTGGATTTACAACTTTTTCAAGTTTTGCATTCGAGAATCAAGCCTTTTTAAAATCTGGAGATTTTACACTACTTGCACTTTACACAATTGGTAGTATTATTATTGGTTTTAGCGCTGTTTTTTTAGGCTTATACATTTCTAAATATATTTAATTAGAAACTTAATAAAAATAGATGTGTTTAAAGTCTAAGCTTCTTTAATTAGTAACTATTAAAGGCTTTTACACCAGCTTCAACTTTTAAATCTAAAGTGTTTTCTATTGGCACAATAGGACAAGAATATTTATAATTATAAGCACAATAAGGATTGTATGCTTTATTAAAATCTATAGTTAATATATTTCCATCTGGAATACTTAATTCTATGTAACGTCCGCCGCCATAAGTTGTTTCTCCATTTGTATTATCTATAAAAGGTAAAAATAGATAATCTTCAAAACCTTTTGTAGTTAACAGTTCTTGGTTTTGGTATACGTTTAATTGATATGTTTTCCCTAACATTTCAAAAGATAAAACAGCATAAACTCTATACATTTGTTTTGCATCTGTGGTTGTTGGCATTTCAAAATAAGCACTATCTGGTTTTAAGGTTACTTTTGCATTAACTACATATTCTTTGTTAAACTTATAAAAATCTAACTGCTTAAATGTTTTTAAATCTTTTGTTGTTAATGGTGATTTAGACGCATCCTTAAACTCGGCATTTTGCGCTTTCTGGTAATCTGTTTCGCCTAACAAAGGCTCTTTTTTTTGTGCACAATTAAAAGAAGTAAAAATAACTATTATAGATATAAAGATGTATTTCATAATAAAAAAATATAGAATGGTAAAAATATAATTTAAATGTGTTAGGTTTACAAAAAATTATTACAAATAATGTTAATTAGACAAACATATTATACCAAAGTCTTAAAACCGTTTAATACGGACTGGATTAGCTATGTATTTATGTAATATTTCTATTAAATAAATTAATTTAGAAAAGTCCAACCTTAGTGTTGGACTTTTTATATTTCAACAACCTCCAAAACTTATGAAACAATTATTAATAAACTATAAAAATACATTTACTGGACTTTCAATAGAAGTTTGGTGGCTGGCTTTAGTTACTTTTATTAACCGAGCCGGAACTATGATAATTCCTTTCCTATCGCTTTACCTAACAGACAATTTAGAATTTTCTATTTCTCAAATTGGCTGGATTATGAGCTGTTTTGGAATTGGGTCCGTAGCCGGAACTTGGATTGGTGGAAAACTAACCGATAAAATTGGGTTTTACAAAGTTATGGTTGGTAGCTTGTTTTTAACAGGTTTACTATTTATTGGTATGCAATATTTAAAAACTTTTGAAACATTTTGTATTGGAATTATTTTAATTATGTCTGTTGCAGACACATTTAGACCTGCAATGTTTGTAGCAATGAATGCTTATAGTAAACCAGAAAATAAGACAAGAAGCGTAACCTTAATTCGCTTAGCTATAAATCTTGGTTTTTCTGCTGGTCCAGCAGTTGGAGGATTAATTATTGCTAATTTAGATTATGCAGGTCTTTTTTGGACTGATGGTATTACTTGTATTATTGCAACTTTTGTACTTTTTAAAGTTTTAAATCCAAAAAAAGCAATTATCCAAGACGATTTAAAGGTAGAAAACTCAAGCTCTGTTTATTCTAATAAACCATTTATGATTTTGTTTTTTGCTATGCTTGTTTTTGGTGTTGTATTTTTTCAATACTTCTCTGCAATGCCATTATATTACAAGGAAATTCACTTTTTAACAGAACCCGAAATTGGTCTTCTTTTAGGTGCTAACGGATTTTTAATATTTTTATTAGAAATGCCAACCATTAGTTGGATGGAAAAAAAGAAATTTAACAAATCTAAATTGGTACTTTTTGGTGCTTTTTTAACTGGTTTAAGTTTTATTGTATTAAACACTACAAATTGGTCGGGAATTTTAATTGTTGGAATGTTTTTTATGACCATTGGAGAAATGATAGCTTTTCCGTTTGCTAATTCTATTGCTATGGACTTATCTAAAGGCAAAAATCAAGGCGAATATATGGCTATGTACGTTATGGCTTTTTCTATAGCAAGCGTTTTTGGTTTTAATGCAGGACTACAAACTATTTCTAAATTTGGTTACAATACAACTTGGACAGCAATGGCTATACTTTCTGGAGTTTGCATGCTGTTACTCTTTATACTAAAGAAATCAAATAAAACTATTTAAAAATTAATTTAAATAAAATCATTATTTAATGTAATAAGGCTAAATAATCTTGTAAAACGCAAAAATATTAGGCTTACGCAATAGAACTAGATTAACCTTAGAGAAACAAAAACTTTAAGGTTTTTTTATTTCTTTATTTTTTATAACACGAGACAATACAATCTGAGTTTTAGTTTCACCGTAAATAATTAATTGATCTATAAAAGATTCTAAATGCTTTTGATTGCGCAAAACAACTTCCATTACAATGTTTTCGTTTCCAGTAATTCTATAACAATTTACAACCTCATCAAAAGTTTGAACTTTATCTAAAAATGGTTTTAATTTCCCCATAAAAGCACGTAAATTAACAATAGCTTTTAATTGGTAACCAACATCTAACGGAGAAACTGTTGCACTATAACCTTCTATAATACCTAAGTCTTCCATTTTTTTAATACGTTCTGTAACTGCTGGCGATGAAATACCAACTTGTCTTCCAATTTCGGCACTAGAAATACGTGCGTTAGCTTGTAAATACTTTAAAATTTTCCAACTTAGATTATCTAACACCATATTAAAGTAAATTAATTAAAATTCGTTAATAACTAAATCAAATATACAAAATTACTTTAATTATTAAAGTTGATATTGTTACGTTGTTAGTAAATTTGAGTAAATCTAAGTTAAATTTACAATGACTGCGCCTTTACATTCTTCAGAATCATTACTCTATAAGAAAGCTATAGATATCTTTATGTTGTCTCATAATATTTCTATGTATTTAAGTCAGGATTTATCTCATTTATCTCACGATGGAAAAGAAGATAATAACATTTATTTTTCGGGAGATATTGTACAGCAGTCAGTTTCTTTAGCACCACATATTTTAAAAGCCGAGCAAGAATTGTTTTCGGACAAAAAATATAAACATGCAACTTTAGTAAAACAGTTAACCAACAAACTTTACAGAAATTGTAAACGCTTAGAAAGCTGTAATAGTAACGGCAAAGACTATTTACCTATTTTAAGAAGTGAACTTAAAAAATTTAAAAAGCTTCAAAAGACTTGGTCTTTAACCCTATAGAAAAACACTATCTATACGGTAAACATTTAATTTTAGATATAGCTTAAACATATAAAATATGGATTAGAAAGCTTAATAACTACGCCTCAGAATCAGTATTAGGTTCAATAATAACCTCAGGAATTTCAATTGCTTTTTTAACTTCAACGTAAGCAGAATTGTACATAAAAGCTTCTTGATAATTGGCTATTTTCTTATTGTAAGTTTCGGACATAATTACAAATTTACATTTGCTACTTACACTTTCTGACATACGTAAAACATCGTTGTGATATTCGTTTCTGTTTAAAAAATCGGCATCATAAACACAAAATAATAACATTTCGCCCATATGTAAACTATTTTGATAATACAGCTTATTTAGACGCTTTGGAGTTACTATTAAAATATCTACACCATGATAAACTTGTTCGCGCTGTTTTTCTAAATCGAATTCTTGGTAAGCTTTATATACACGTAAATTAGTGTGTTTTGTAAACTCCTCAAAACGTTCTGCCAAATCCCAAGTTGCCTGTTTGTCTTTTACCACAATAATTGCTCTTGGAGAATCTTCGTCCTCAACTGCTTCACATTTTAATTTCTGTAAAACACCCATAATTAAAGCAGTAGTTTTACCGGAACCTTTTGGGCCAATACCATAAACACTACTTCCTGACTTAATAAAAGGAATAATTTTTTTTTGAATTGGTGCGTAACTTAAAATGTTTTTAGATTCTAAAACATTTTTTATAATTGGATGAAGTTTCTTAAATGACATTTAAACACGAGTATTTGTGCGAAAATACGCTTTAATTTATCCTTAACCAATCACACGTGCATCAAGTTGAAGAATTTCGGTTTTAACAACCTTATGTTTAGACCAATTTTTATGTTGTGGATTAATTAAAACATTAAATTCTAAAGGAATTATGGCCGATGGCACTTTTAAACCTACAAACTCATTTTTAATAATCCAGTTAGATCCAAATTCTTGTGTACTAAAATGTGGTGGATTATCCCTAAAATGATTTTTTAAAATAGAAAAGTCTTCATCTTTATTAATCCATTTATCATCTATCTCAATTTCTGTAAAATATAAATCCTTAGGCATTAGACTTTGATCAAAATGTGCCAAAACCTCTAAAACAGCTAAAGATAAATGCGAAGAGAAATAAAGCATATTCGTGCCTCGCTTATTCCATCGACCTCCAAACAATCGTGCGCCTTCACCACTTAAATCATTTATATACTGCTTTTTAGCTATTCTAAATAATTTCATATTAATTAAGAATAAACGCCATAAGCAATACGACCTAAAATATCTAAAACCATTTTAGTTCCAAAACTAGTATCTAAATAGTCTAAAGGTTTTTGGTAATTTAAATGCCTAATATCTTGATGTAACCATTTAGTAAAATCGTCTAGAGAAGAAAAAACTTCAATACCTTTAGAAATAACTTCGGCAATTTCTAAAATTTGCTCTGTACTGTAAGAATTTAATAAATCTTCTGGTTTTTTACGTTGGATAGTGCGATGAGAAACATGAATTAAATCACTCATTTTTTCCATAGAAATACCAAGTAAATAACTTATGGTAACCACAACACTTTTAGGTAAACCTTTACGACTAATAGTAATTAAATCTAAATCTGAATTTATAGTTTGATTAATATTAGAACTGCCACCAAGAATACTAATCATTTTATCGTATTTAGAGTTTAAACCATAATAAAGCTCTGGCTCTTGAACTAAACTTGAGATTAATTTATTTTGATAAGTTTTCATAATTACGACATTTGACACAAATATAATCATTTTTGTCGTTAAAATAAAACTTAAACAAAAAAAAGCTTCATAACTTTTTGATTATGAAGCTTTTTAATAATTTTAAGTCCAGACAAAATACTTCAATATTGAGGTATTTATTAGTTCTTTTAGACTTCAAAATAAATTTGAAGTAAGCAATTAACTCACTTTTTCAATCTAAAATAGGCATCTAATTACATATTTCGTCTGTATTGCCCACCAACTTCAAATAAAGCGTCTGTAATTTGCCCTAAAGAACAAACCTTACAAACCTCCATTAAGGCTTCAAATATATTTTTATTTGTAATAGCTTTTACTTGTAAATCTTTTAATAATTCTTCTGTAGAATTAGATTTATGTAATGCTGCTAAAGTTTTAATTTGGTATTGCTTTTCTTCTTCGGTTGCCCTAATTACTTCATCGGGAACAACTGTTGGAGAACCTTTAGAACTTAAGAAAGTATTTACACCAATAATTGGAAACTCTCCATTATGTTTTAGGGTTTCGTAATACAAGCTTTCTTCTTGAATTTTAGAACGTTGGTACATGGTTTCCATTGCACCTAAAACGCCTCCACGTTCTGTAATACGATCAAACTCTAAAAGAACAGCATCTTCTACTAAATCTGTTAACTCTTCAATAATAAAAGAACCTTGAATTGGGTTTTCGTTTTTATTTAAACCTAATTCTTTATTTATAATTAACTGAATTGCCATTGCTCTACGAACAGATTCTTCTGTTGGTGTTGTAATAGCTTCATCGTAAGCATTTGTATGTAACGAGTTACAGTTGTCGTAAATAGCGTAAAGCGCTTGTAATGTTGTACGGATATCGTTAAAATCAATTTCCTGTGCGTGTAAACTACGTCCAGAAGTTTGAATATGATACTTTAACATTTGCGCTCTGGCATTTGCGCCGTATTTATTTTTCATTGCTTTTGCCCAAATTTTACGAGCAACACGACCAATAACCGCATATTCAGGGTCAATTCCGTTAGAGAAAAAGAATGATAAGTTTGGTCCAAATTTATTAATATCCATTCCACGACTTAAGTAATATTCTACATACGTAAATCCGTTAGACAATGTTAATGCTAATTGCGTTATTGGATTTGCTCCAGCTTCTGCAATATGATATCCAGAAATAGAAACTGAATAGAAGTTACGTACATTATTTTCTATAAAATATTCTTGCACATCACCCATTAAACGTAGCGCAAATTCCGTAGAGAAAATACACGTGTTTTGCGCCTGATCTTCTTTTAAAATATCTGCTTGTACTGTTCCACGTACTTGTGCAATTGTATTTTTCTTAATCTCTGCATAAACATTAGCTGGTAAAACTAAATCTCCTGTTACCCCTAAAAGGAACAATCCTAAACCATCGTTAGACTCTGGCAAGTCTCCATTATAGATTGGTCTTACTGTACCTTTTTCTTTATAGATTTTAGCAATTTTAGCTTCTACCTCTTTTTCTAAACCATTTTCCTTAATATAAATCTCACATTGTTGGTCTATTGCAGCATTCATAAAGAACCCTAATAACATTGGTGCTGGACCATTAATGGTCATAGAAACCGATGTTAATACATGTGCTAAATTAAATCCTGAATATAATTTTTTAGCATCGTCTAAACAACAAATTGAAACTCCTGCGTTTCCAATTTTACCATAAATATCTGGTCTTAAATCTGGATCGTTACCATATAATGTAACACTATCAAAAGCTGTAGATAAACGTTTTGCTGGTAAACCTGCACTTACATAATGAAAACGTCTGTTAGTACGTTCTGGTCCACCTTCACCTGCAAACATTCGTGCTGGATCTTCTCCAGTACGTTTAAAAGGATATAATCCTGATGTATATGGAAACTCTCCAGGTACATTTTCTTGTAAACACCATTTTAAAATATCGCCCCAAGCTTTATACTTTGGTAAAGCTACTCTTGGGATTTGTAAATGAGATAATGACTCGGAATGTGTTTCAATTTTAATTTCCTTATCTCTAACTTTAAATGAATAAATAGGGTTTTTATATTTATTTACTTTCTCGTCCCAACCTGTAATAACTTCCCAGTTATAAGGATCTAAATTTAATTTTACACGATCAAATTCCGAAACTAATAATCTTACAAAATCTTTATTGTCTTGGGAAGTATTCGCTACAGATTCTGATGCTATTCCTGCTTTATCTAGAGCTGGTGTAGATTCTAAAACAGACTCTAAAGTTTTATATATTCCGTATAATTTCTGAGCAACTTCTACTTGCGTATTTGCTATAGAATCGTAAGATCTATTACTTTCTGCAATTTCAGATAAGTAACGTGTTCTACTTGGCGGAATAACAAAAATCTTCTCGCTCATTTCTTTAGAAATCTCAAAAGTAGATTTTAAGTCTGTTGCTGTTTTCTCAACTAACTTATCCATAATAGCTTTATAAAGCGTATTCATTCCTGGATCGTTAAACTGAGATGCTATTGTTCCAAATACAGGTAAATCGTCCTGATGAACGTCCCATAAATGGTTATTACGCATATATTGCTTTTTTACATCGCGTAACGCATCTAAAGAACCACGTTTATCAAATTTGTTTATGGCAACTAAATCGGCAAAATCAAGCATATCAATTTTTTCTAATTGAGTCGCTGCACCAAATTCTGGTGTCATAACATATAATGCAACATCAGAATGTTCCATAATTTCTGTATCGGATTGTCCAATACCGGAAGTTTCTAATATTATAAGATCGTATTCTGCAGCTTTTAAAACTTGAACTGCCTCGTTAACATATTTAGACAACGCCAAATTAGACTGACGTGTTGCTAAACTTCTCATATAAACACGAGGAGAATTAATAGCATTCATTCTAATTCTGTCTCCTAATAATGCACCACCAGTTTTACGTTTAGATGGATCTACAGAAACTAAACCAATTGTTTTTTCTGGAAAATCTATTAAAAATCTTCTCACCAACTCATCTACTAAAGACGATTTACCAGAACCACCAGTTCCAGTAATTCCTAAAACAGGTGTTTTAGAATTTTGGTTTTTTTTATGTATTTGATCTAATGTTTTTTTTGCGACATCTGGAAAGTTCTCTGCAGACGAAATAACACGAGCAATAGATTTAGGATTCTTTTCAGAAAGATGATTAATGTCTTCATTTAATTTATCACCAATAGCAAAGTCTGCTTGTTGTACCAAGTCATTAATCATACCTTGTAAACCCATTGCACGTCCATCGTCTGGAGAATAGATACGTGTAATTCCATAATCCATTAATTCCTTGATTTCCGATGGAAGGATAACGCCTCCGCCACCACCAAAAATCTTGATATGTTCTGCGCCACGTTCTTTAAGTAAATCGTACATGTACTTAAAATACTCATTATGTCCACCTTGATAAGAGGTTAAACAAATAGCATTAACATCTTCTTGAATAGCTGTGTTTACAACCTCATCAACACTTCTGTCGTGTCCTAAGTGAATAACTTCAACTCCAGTAGATTGAATAATACGACGCATAATATTAATAGAAGCATCGTGTCCATCAAATAAAGCAGCTGCAGTTACAATTCTTACTTTATATTTAGGTTTATATGTGATTATTTGTTCCATTCGTAATTTAGTGTGTTATTAAGTATTGCAAAATACGAATTTTGCAAAAAAATATCTACATAAAACTAAAAATGTTTTTAATCAGATTATTTTACTTTTAATCGATTACAGCGGGTTTTAAATAATGAAAAACATAGTTTCAATACTAGACTAAGTAGGTTTGACAAAACACTTGTTGTTAAGGTTTTAAATAATCAACAACGTGTAAGTTTAATAATTAAAACAAAATCAACTTTATTATGAAACAAAGAATTTTACAAGGATTAATGTTAGTAGCAGGTATTGCATTTGCTCAAGCACAAGATTTACCCGTAAATCCTCCACCAGGAAAATGTTATGTTAAGTGTATTACAAAAGATACCTTTAAAGATGTAACAGAAACTATTCAGGTTTATCCTGCTTACAACAAGCTAAAAGTTGTTCCTGCTACTTACACTACAGTAGAAGAAAAAGTATTAATTAAAGAAGCAACAAAGAAATTTGTTTATGTGCCTGCAACTTACGAAACTGTTAATGTAGACTTCGTAAAAAAAGAAAGTAGAAATGACTTAAAAGTTATACCTGCAACTTTTGGTTCTAGCTCTAAAACATTCGAAACTAATCCCGCAACATCTGGATGGGAATACAGAGTTTTAGAAGATTGTCCATCTGTAAATAAAGAAGCTTGTGTAGCCGCTTGTTTTGTTGAGCATCCAGCTCAATTTAGAGATGTACCTTTTACAACTTTAGCTAACGATGCTAAAACAGAAGCTATTCCTGTAGCTTCTCAAACTGGAACTTATTCTAAAAGCGTAATTATAACTCCAGCAAGAGTTAACGAAATTGAAATCCCAGCAAAATATAGTACAATTAAAAAGCAAGTTATTGCTACACCAGCATCTACAACTTCTGAAACTGTAGCTGCAAAATCTGAAACTATTACAAGAACAGTTTTAGATCAAAAAGGAGGAATTTCTTCTTGGGCTGAAGTTGAATGTGACTTACTAGATCCTACTATAATTCCAATATTTTATGAAACTGCTAGTGCTAGATTAACTCCAGCTTCAAAAAAAGTAATTGACGATATGTTATTACCTTTATTAAATAGCAAACCTGTAGACATTGAATTACGTTCTCATACAGACTCTAGAGGAAATGCTGATTACAACAAATCTTTATCTCAACAAAGAGCTAATGCTGTTGTAAACTACTTAGTTTCTAAAGGAATTAAAAGAAATAGATTAACAGCTAAAGGTTACGGAGAGTTTAAATTAACAAACAGATGTGCTGATGGTGTTAAATGTTCTGATAACGAACATGCTAAAAACAGAAGAACTGAATTTAGAGTTTTAAGCAAAACAAACTAAAAAGCAGTTAAATACTTATACTATTAAGCCTGAGAAGTAAAACTTCTCAGGCTTTTTTATTCTATTTACTAAATAATAAGTTATATTAATTATAGAGTAATAAAAAGCTATTAATTGTAAATCAAGATGCAGTACCAACTAGTTGTTATTTAAGGTTAAAAGCATAACATTAGCAAAGTAAATACGGAATAGAAAATATACTTTATAACACCTTAAAAAAATCTAAAGCAATATTACGCTATAAAGTCAAAGCTTTAATTATTGATAAGATAGAATTTGCTATTACTAATACGCTTAAAAAAACAATTAATTTAAAGTTTGGTATTACTTGAATAAAACATAAAGCGTGCTTATTATTTTATTTAGAACGAACCTTTAATATAGTAATTGGCACACTATTTTTAGAAACCTTAACACCATAAGTATCTTCTAAACTAGACGTCATTAAATCTATAAACTTATAATGTAATTGCCAATCGTGAAGCTTTGTTGCGTTATAATCTCCAATTATAACAAAAGGTATATTTAGAGCTTTAGAAATCTGATATGCAAAATCTTTAAAAGTCACGTTATCAGCTTCTATAACATCTTCACCTATTAAAAATTTTAACTTATTATCGTTCCAATTGATCTGATTGGTATCCCAAAATCTACTATTAGAAACATTATAAACCAAAGCCTCTATATTTTCTTCAATTATTGAGCTTTTTAATTTTTGATTATTTAAAACCAATTGAGACAAATATGGTAATAAATCTGTTTTTATATAAACAGAAATAACCTTGTTTTTATTAGTACTTAAATCTATTTGAGACACCAACACACGATTAGCATAAGCTAAAACAGATGCAAGTGTACCAGAAATATGAATATAATCATCAGTATAATCTATATTAAAATTATAAATAGAACCTGTAGGTAATTCAGTTAATTCAAAATCTTCTTGTGGTATATAATCAGGCTCAATAGTATTATCTGTTACAGGTTCAAAATACTTAAACATTTTAGCTATACGTGTTTTACTTGTATTCCTTCTTAATAAACTAGTAAGGTTATACATTGAGAAATCTGTTGGATTTCCTTCCCAAACTATTTTTCCTTTAGCATTTAAAACAACACCATAAGGTAACGTTAAAGACTTATAACGCTTAAACGTTTGACCGTTAAAATCGGCATATACTGCTAATTTAGTAGGATGCTTTTTTAAATATTTTTTTATTAAATCTGGTTGTTCCTCACTAATGGTAGCAGCATAAAAATGGGTTGGATACTTTTGCTGTAAATTATCTATATAAGTTGTGGCATAAGAACAAGGACCACACCAAGTAGCCCAAAAGTCTATAAAAAATAACGGATATTCTTCTGTTGTATTTTGAGATGGCTGAATTAACGCTGCATAATCTACTTGTGCATTAGCAGCATTAAACGACACAAAAAAAACAATTATATATATAACGTAATATTTCATCTTAAGTATTTTATAATCTAGCCTATACAAGTATCATGCTAAAATAGAATTAAAAATAAATTTATACTATTATTTAAAACAATCTATATAATCTTAACAGTTATATTTGTAATAAAATGTAATATTATGTTTAAAAAATTAAGCTTTGTTATTGTTCTATTAATGTTTACTTCTTGTAACGAATTACAACAAGTTGTTAATAATCTTCCAACAAGTACTAACGAAATTGGCTTATCTCAATTACAAATGGCTAACGGCCTAAAAGAAGCTTTAGATCTAGGAATAGAAAAACAAGTTTCTAAATTAACAGCTAAAGATGGTTTTTTTAGAAATGAATTGGTTAAAATAATATTACCAAAAGAATTACAAAAAGTTGATAAAGGTCTTAGAGATATTGGATTAGGAAAATTAGCCGATGAAGGTTTAAAAGTACTAAATAGAGCTGCCGAAAACGCTGTTGGCAAAGCAACTCCAATTTTTATTGATGCAGTTAAAAATATTAATTTTAACGATGCTAAAAGTATCTTATTAGGAAATGATAATGCAGCAACAAACTACCTTAAATCTAACACAGAAACTGCTCTTTTTGCAAGTTTTAAACCTGTAATAAAAAACTCTTTTAGTAACGTTGGTGCAGATAAAATCTGGAACAATTTAATTACAAAATATAATGCTATTCCTTTTACTAAAAATGTTAATCCAGATTTAACTAGTTACGTTACAGCTGAAGCCTTAAAAGGTGTTTACATTATGATTGAGGTTGAAGAAAAAGAAATTAGAACTAAAACAAGTTCTAGAGCTACCGATTTATTAAAAAAGGTTTTTGCACTACAAGACTAAACCAACTAACAAAATTACAACACTAACAAAGAAACAAGACTACTTTAAAAATAAGTACTACAGTTTGCAACTTATTATAGCTGAATTGAGTCGAATTTTAAAAATACATTTAGAACACCAATCTTATTTTTTACAAAAAATCAAAATAAAACAATCATAAGGCCTTAATTATCAAATAATTAACTATATTTAAGTTTACTAACAACTAACTTATTATGACTAATCAAGATAAAATTACAAGCCACAAAAAAAAACTAAACACTAAATACAAATTATTAGTAGAGCAAGCTTATAATTTTAAACAAACAGATTCTGGACTAAGCGATTTTTTTGAATATAAAGCCATAAAAACCCTAAACAAGCTAAACAGACTTAAATATTTAGAGCCTAGCTCTTAATATTTTAAAGTAATCAAATGCTTTTAAAAGTCTAGATCCATACCACGAAAAAATTTCGCCATCTACAAAAATAATTTTTGCTCGATTAGAATATTTTTGCAATTCTAACACATGTTCCTCTTTAAACGGATAAGGCTCACTAGACAATAAAATAACGTCTGGATTAACATCTTGTTCCATTTTAGTTATATCTACTTCTGGATATCTCTCTAAATTATTGTAAACGTTTTTAAACTTATTAAGTTTTAACATATAATCTATAAAGGTATTATTAGCTGCAACCATCCAAGGATCTCGCCATATAAAATAAGCAACTTTAACAATTTCCTTTTGTGCTATAAAATTTTCAAAATCTAATTGAAGCTCTTTAATTTTATCTATAATTTGTCTAGCTTTAACTTCTTTATTAAATTCCTGACCATAAAAAGTAATCAAATCTAAAGTATCGTTTATAGTATATAAATCAGACACATGAACTTTACATATTTGCTGACAAGTTTCAACAATTTCTTTTGTATTTTCTTCTTTATTACAAAGGATTATATCTGGTTTTAGCGCCTTAATTTTATTAATATTAATTTGCTTAGTTCCACCAACACGCATTTTAGTAGATTTATAATGCTCTGGATGAACGCAAAACTTAGTAACACCAACAATTTGATTTTCAAGACCTAGATCATGAAGTAATTCGGTTTGTGATGGAACTAAACTAACAATTCTCATTTTAAGTTATTTAGATAAAATTTCTGCCATTTGCTGTTGCAACTCTTTGGCTTTTACCGCTGCTGCATTAGCAAAATCTAAAGTATTAGACGCATAAATAATTCCTCTAGACGAATTAATTAACAAACCAATATCTGTATTTAATCCATATTTACAAACGTCTTGTAAATTTCCGCCTTGTGCTCCTACTCCAGGAACTAACAAGAAACTATTTGGAACTATAGTTCTAATTTCTTTAAAAAACTCTGCTTTAGTTGCTCCAACTACATACATTAAGTTTTCGCTATTTTTCCATGTTTTAGAAGTCTCTAAAACAGTTTTGTACAATTCTTTTCCTTCAACATTTTTAGTTTGAAAATCGAACGCACCTTGATTAGACGTTAAAGCTAACATTATTGTATGCTTATCTTTAAAAGCTAAAAACGGCTCCACAGAATCTTTACCCATATAAGGCGCAACAGTAACACTATCGAACGCTAAATCTTCTAAAAATGCTTTGGCATACATTGAGCTAGTATTACCAATATCGCCACGTTTAGCATCTGCAATGGTGTAAATTTCAGGATAATTTTGGTTTAAATAAACAATGGTTTTTTGTAGTGCTTGCCAACCTTTTATGCCATAAGCTTCGTAAAAAGCAGTATTAGGTTTGTAAGACACACATAAATGGTGAGTGGCATCTATAATAGCTTTATTAAAAGCAAAAATAGGATCGTCTTCCAATAATAAATGCTTCGGAATTTTTTCTAAATCCACATCTAAACCAATACATAAAAAAGACTGTTTCTGTTTTATTTGATGAACTAATTCTTGTGTTGTCATTTATAGATAATTTATGAAAAAAGCCTCAACTAAGAGGCTTAAATATTATTATTGTTCTTTTTTGTAATATGATTTTCCTTTTTTATAGATAGGAATCTTTAATCCTGCATAAACACTTGCAGCTTTAGAATTAGAAGACATTAAATTTGTTAAAATCGTATTAGAGCCCAAAAATAATGGTCCAGCTCTAAACCCAAAACCAGCATTAAAACCAGAATAATCTGTAACAGATAATGGTATGTAAGCACTAAACCATTTGCGCTCAAAACGTGGCGTTAAAATAAAAGAATTATCTATCTTGCTTGTATTAACTTCATTCTTTTTTCTTAAAGACAAATCTGTTCTGAAATTAACGAAAAACTGAGAGTTAAGGTTATAATCTACAGTTACATGCATTGCTGTTGGCAAGTGTACTGTTGTAAAATCTTCTGCACCAATTTTAGTGTATAGGTTATTTAATTTATCTTCAAAATCTTCTTGAGAGTTGTAAGTAATTTCATCTATAGTATTTGTAATATCATAAGCGTTAGCTTCTGCATCTTTATAATTTATACTTCCAATATCTGTAATACTTAAACCAACTTTTAGTCTATAATTAGCTCTAGAACTAGCCACTAAATCTGTGTTTTTTGGTCTCCATTCGTAAATAAAACCAAGATCTGCACCAAAACCGGTAGAACCTATATCTAAATCAAAATCGCCTCCATTTTCGCTTAAATTTTTAGAACTTCCGTACTCTATGGTTCCTGTAGTTGTTATTGTTCCTACAGTAGGACCAGCGCCATCTGCATCATAACCTACAGATAAGCCTTTTGCACTTGTATAGGCATTTCCTAATCCTTGAAGATATTTTAGCGTAAATCCACCTTTTAAATAATGGGTTTCTTTATCTATTAATGTCCTACCATAGACTAGTCCTATTTCGGTCCAGCCGTGCAATGTAGATGTAAATTGGCCTTCGGCTAAATTGTAGTCGTTTTCAGATTCGAAATCATCTTCAAAAGCATCAAAAAGTTCTCCTTGAATTTCGTTAATACTAAAGAATGTTCTAGCTCTTGTTACTATACCAATACTGTGTTTTTCAGATAAATTAAACATAAACGATGGTCCCATAACATCAATATTTACAGCAAAGTTGTTATTTCCAGTAGGATTTAAGTTACTGTTGTTTATATCTTTTCCGTCTAAAAAGTCTTTAAAATCTCCAGAAACATAATCGTTATTAAAACTTCCACTTACAGAAACTAAGTTAACTTCCGATTTAAATTTAGAACCTGTAATATTTGCAGGATTTAAAGTTACACTTTGTAAACCAGCATAATTATCTGATAAATAACCAAAATAATTTTGCGCACTAACTAAACAAGTAAAACTTAAAAAACTTAATGTAAATATTATTTTTTTCATGATTAGTTTTTTTTTGGGTTAGTATTAAAGTACGTTATCGTTAGCCTTTAATTTTTCTGTATTGTCTGCCAACTGTAACTCATCAATAATTTTTTGAATGTCTCCATTTACAATATTTGGTAAATCGTAAAGTGTTAATCCAATTCTATGATCTGTTACACGACCTTGTGGATAATTGTACGTTCTAATTTTAGCACTTCTATCTCCAGATGTTACTTGAGAACCTCTTATTAAGGCATCTTCGGCTTGTTTTTTTGCTAATTCTAAATCGTATAATCTAGATCTTAATACTTTAAAGGCTTTTTCTTTATTTTTATGTTGTGATTTCTGATCTTGACATTGCGCTACTAATCCTGTAGGCTCGTGAGTTAAACGTACTGCAGAGTAAGTTGTATTTACCGATTGTCCACCAGGTCCAGAAGAACAGAAAAAATCTATTCTTACATCTTTAGGGTTTATCTCAACATCAAACTCTTCGGCTTCTGGAAATACCATACAAGTTGCTGCACTTGTGTGAACTCTACCTTGGGTTTCTGTTTGTGGCACACGTTGCACACGATGAACGCCTGCTTCAAACTTTAATGTTCCGTAGACATCTTCTCCAGAAACTTCAAACTGAATTTCTTTAAATCCGCCATTGGTTCCTTCACTAAAATCTACGGTATCGACTTTCCAACCTTTACTTTGGCAGTATTTACTATACATTCTAAATAAATCTCCAGCAAAAATACTTGCTTCGTCTCCACCTGTTCCTGCTCTTAATTCTACAACTGCATTTTTAGCATCTGTTGGATCTTTAGGAATTAGCATAAAACGAATATCTTCATCTAAATTAGAAATCGCTGTTTTAGCTTCTTCATATTGCATTTTTGCCATATCTACCATTTCGGCATCGCTTCCATCTGCAAGGATTTCTTCAGCTTCAGCTAAATTATTTGTAGCTTCTATATATTCTTCACGCTTTTTCATTAAAGCGTTTAAATCTTTGTATTCTCTGTTTAATTGTACGTAACGTTTTTGATCTGTAATTACGTCTGGCTGAATGATTAAATCACTTACCTCATCAAAACGTTGCTTAACTATTTGTAATTTCTCTAACATGTAGTTGTAAATTGAAACGTAAAAATACGATAATTTATTAATTTACCATATATTTATCACGCTATTGCACTGCTTAAAAAGCTTTAACAAACAAATGTTTATGCCAAAACTCCTTTCTGCAATTTTTATTTTTTACAAACCTATTAGTTTCACTTCTATACTAGTATCTATTTTTCTTTTAAGTTTTAAAATTCCTTTGTTTATTATTTTTTTACTCAAAATGGCACTACTACTATTTGCTTGGTATATTTTAAACGAAAGCAAATACAAATCAGATTTTATATTTTACCAAAATTTGGGCGTAAAACAATGGCAACTTATTTTAGGTACTTATTTACTGGATAGTTTTATTAGTATATTAATTTTTAGCTTATTTCTATTTTTATGATTTTTGAAACTGATAGTATTGAACTTTATTATGGCACTACTAAAATATTAAATAGTGTTTATTTAAAAGCCGAAACTGGCAAAATAACAGGATTATTAGGAAGAAATGGCAGTGGAAAAAGCAGTTTATTTAATGTAATATTTGGACATCTTAAATCTCAAAATTCTTATATAAGACTAAATGACAACGTTTATTTAAAGCCGCTTTTTTCTTGTAAGAGAGCAAGTTATTTACATCAAAAAAGACTTATACCAAAAGGCATTTCGGTAAAAAAAGCCTTTACATTTTACAATTTAGACTTAAATATATTCTTTAATAAGTTTTCCGAACTAAAAATTAATGCTAATCAAAAGATAAAAACATTATCTGGTGGCGAAAGACGTATTATTGAAATTTACTTAACGCTAATGCGAGATGTAGACTTAGTACTATTAGACGAACCTTTTAATCACTTATCGCCAATTTATGTTGAAAAAATTGAAGCCTTACTAGCTCAAGAAAAAAAGCATAAAGCTATTATAATATCGGACCATATATTTAGACCGATTTTAAGATTAAGTGATACTATTTATTTTTTAGATAAAGGAAACATGAAAGAAATAAAAACAAAAGAAGACTTAGAAAAACTGCATTATATAACCTAAAAATCCATGGTAACACCAACGCCAAGAATTTGTTTCCATTGTACTTTTGGACCTTTGTTAATTTGCTTACCATTTATTTCTTCAAAAGCATCTACATCATCATCGTAAATTAAGTGAGAACCTAATGCTGCTCTAACAAAATCGTTAACTTTAAAATCAAATAAAATCTCCCAATTTACATCAATATTTCCAAAACTATTAACATAATCCGAATACAATTCTGTCTGACTTCTAATGTTAATATTTTCAAATAAATTTGCTTGATAAGTGGCTATAAAATAAAGTCCTAATTCTGATCTATTTCGTTTTCCTTTTTTAATTAAATTCCCATCAACATCGTAAACTGCTGGTTCTACACCAAATGCACCAGAATTTGCTAATTCTCTATCTAAAACCATAGTTCCTTTATAGGTTAAAGGCGATACATAAACAGACCATTCTTCTATTCTTTTACCATATTCTGCACCAATTCCAAGAAAAATATAACCTGGCGCAAAAAACTTAGAAATAGGGTTTTCTCTATCTGGATAACTAAAACCGTGAAGCAATTGCGTTTTTAAATTAAATCTACCAGAATAATACCAATTAGATAAGCTATCTTTTTGGTAACCTATATTAGATGTTAATTCTAAGGCATCGTCTGTTTTTCTAATTCGCTGAGATTCTTGTTTGTTTCCTCCAAGCCTAAAAACACCGCGATTAACCCATGTTAAACGTTCTTTTTTGTACACTAATGTAGATAATAAACTAGATAAAGCAGATATTGAATTAGATCCACCAGCATTCCAATTTACAAAAGTAACCTCGCTTAAATCTATGCCTGCTTTATTTTTAAATTGCCAGGTTTTTAATGAATCTGCAATTGGTTTACTGGTTATTATTTGACCACTTTGCCCATAAGATATTACACAAAATAAGAAACAAAATAATTTAACAAACAATTTCATAACACAACTAATATTTAAAGTTAGTAGTTAAACGTTCCAAATTCGCTCTCTATTGTAAGTTTTTTACTTTCTGACGCTTCTACTCTACCAATAATTTGAGCATTTACATTATACGATTTAGAAATTGCAATAATATCTTGCGCAACTTCTGGAGACACATATAATTCCATTCTATGTCCACAGTTAAATACTTGATACATTTCTTTCCAATCTGTTTTAGATTGCTCCTGTATTAATTTAAATAATGGCGGTACATTAAACATATTATCTTTTACAATATGTAAATTATCTATAAAGTGAAGTATTTTAGTTTGTGCGCCACCAGAACAATGTACCATTCCGTGAACCACATTACTTTTAAATTTAGATAAAATTTCTTTTATAATTGGCGCATAAGTTCGTGTTGGAGATAACACTAATAAACCTGCATCTATTGGAGAATCTACAACTGCATCTGTTAATTTTACTTTTCCAGAATACACTAAATCTTCTGGCACTGCAGCATCAAAACTTTCTGGATATTTTGTTGCTAAATACTTATCAAAAACATCGTGTCTAGCAGACGTTAATCCATTAGAACCCATACCACCATTGTAAGATGTTTCGTAATTTGCTTGTCCAAAACTTTCTAAACCAACAATTACATCGCCTGGTTTAATGTTTGCATTATCTATAACATCAGAACGTTTCATACGTGCTGTAACAGTAGAGTCTACAATAATAGTTCGTACTAAATCTCCTACATCGGCGGTTTCGCCACCTGTAGAATGAATAGTTACTCCAAAACCTTTTAAATCTTTAATTAACTCTTCTGTTCCGTTAATAATGGCAGAAAGCACTTCACCTGTAATTACACTTTTATTTCTTCCAATTGTAGAAGATAACATAATATTATCTGTTGCACCAACACATAACAAATCGTCTATATTCATTATTAAAGCATCTTGAGCAATACCTTTCCAAACCGATAAATCTCCAGTTTCTTTCCAGTACATGTAGGCTAAAGACGATTTTGTTCCTGCGCCATCTGCATGCATTATTAAACAATAATCTTCGTTGTTAGTTAAGTAATCAGGTACGATTTTACAAAATGCCTTTGGAAACAGACCTTTGTCTATGTTTTTTATAGCATTATGCACATCTTCTTTTGAAGCTGAAACACCACGTTGCGCATATCGTTTACTAATTTCTTGACTCATAACAATTGATTTTATGATGCAAATATATTTATTCTATTTAAAATTGAAGCATTTATTTAGTATATAATAACTCTCGATATTTTGGTATGGTCCATAGCTTATCTTCTACAATTAATTCTAATTTATCAGAATGATATCTAATATCTTCAAAACGTGCTCTTACAGAATTACAATACATAATTGCTTTATTTTGAAGATTATCTACCACATTAGCCTTTTTTCTGGCTTGCACCATAATATCCATTTCGGTTTTAACAACACGTAAATGTTTAGAAATTGATGCTATTAAATCTATTTGAGACTTAGCATGTAACTTATAATCTTCTGGAAAAACGGATTGCATTTGTTTTACGTTTTTTAATAATATATTTTGATATGCCACACTTGATGGAATAATATGATTTAAAACCAATTCAGACAAAACGCGTCCTTCTATTTGAAGTCTTTTAACATAATCTTCCAAATCTATCTCTAATCGTGCTTTTATTTCTTGAGCTGTCATTACATTTAAGTCCTGAAACAGAGCAACGTGTTTTGGTAATAAAACAGCTTTTAAAGCTTCTGGCGTATTTGTAGAATAACTTAAGCCACGCCTTTTAGCTTCTTTTGCCCAAGTTTCAGAATAATTATTGCCATCATATAATATAGGCTTACAGGATTTAATATAATCTCTTAATACATTAAATATAGCATCGTCTTTTGGCAGGTCTTGCTTATTTATTAAGCTATCTACCTCAACTTTAAAATCTATTAATTGTTTAGCCACAATAGTGTTTAAAACCGTCATTGGATTAGCGCAACTTGCTTTTGATCCTACAGCTCTAAATTCGAATTTATTTCCTGTGAAAGCAAAAGGCGATGTCCTGTTTCTATCTGTATTATCCAATAGAATCTCAGGAATTTTACCAATAACATTTAATTTTAAATCGGTTTTCTCTTCGGGAGACAATTTCCCTTTGGTAACTTTCTCTAACTGCTGAAGCACTTTTGTTAATTTTTGGCCTATAAAAACCGACATTATATTTGGTGGCGCATCATTAGTTCCTAATCTTAAATCGTTACTTGCAGATGCTATTGATGCACGCAAAAGCGACTCGTAATCTTTTACTGCTTTAATTGTATTTATAAAAAATGCTAAAAACTGAAGATTTCCCATTGGTGTTTTTCCAGGTCGCAATAAATTTATGCCAGTATCTGTAGATAAACTCCAGTTGTTATGCTTACCAGAACCATTTAAATGATCGAAAGGCTTTTCGTGAAATAAAACTTTAAAAAAATGACGTTCGGCAACTTTATCCATAACATCCATAACTAAAGAATTATGATCTACAGATAAATTTGCTTCTTCAAAAATTGGTGCCAATTCAAACTGATTTGGCGCTGCTTCATTATGTCTTGTTTTTACAGGAATACCAAGCGCTATACATTGGTCTTCTAAATCTCTAAGGAAAGACATCACTCGGTTTGGAATAGTTCCAAAATAATTATCGTTAATCTGATGACCTTTTGCAGCAGATTGCCCCACTAAAGTTCGTCCTGTTAATAATAAATCTGGTCTGGCGTTTACCAAAGCACGATCTATTAAATAAAATTCCTGTTCCCAACCCAAAGACGCTTCAACACGTTTAACATTTTTATCAAAATATTTACAAACTGCCACAGATGCATCATCTACGCTATGTATAGCACGCAACAAAGGTGTTTTATGGTCTAAAGCTTCGCCTGTATAAGACACAAAAATTGTTGGAATACACAATGTAGTTCCATATATAAATGCTGGAGAAGATGGATCCCAAGCCGAATAACCTCTAGCCTCAAAAGCATCTCTTACGCTACCACTTGGAAAACTAGACGCTTCGGGTTCTTGCTGTATTAATTGTATGCCTTCAAATTGCTCTATAGCTAAACCATTATCTAAAATCTGAAGAAATGCATCGTGTTTTTCGGCAGTTGCACCTGTTAAAGACTGAAACCAATGCGTGTAATGTGTTACACCTTTAGATATAGCCCATTCTTTCATTCCTAAAGCTATTAAATCTGCAGTGCTTTCTTTTATTTTTTTTCTGCTTTTAACCGCATCTAAAACTTGATCTACTGCATTTGCTGTAACATACTGGCGCATGGTATTAAAGTTAAATACTTTTTTACCAAAATGTTCCGACCGCTTTTTTAACGATTTCACTTTTATAGCTTTTCGTTTTAAAACAGTTTCTACTGCATTGAATCTAAAATTAGTCATACCCCAAAAATTTTAACCAAAAATACCTAAATTAATCATTAAAAATAAATTAACCCTAATTTTTATAGAGGTAAATACATATTCTTACAATTCAACACAAAAAATACCCTATTTTTTTTAGGGTCATTCAATTTAATATATCTTTGCAGAGAATTTAAATATAAATACATAAAGTATTATGGCTAAAACAAAATTAGAGTATATCTGGCTAGATGGTTATAAACCGACACAGAATATGAGAAGCAAAACTAAAGTTGTTAACGACTTTAACGGAACTTTAGAAGATTGCCCAATGTGGTCTTTTGATGGAAGTTCTACACGTCAAGCTATTGGAGATAATTCGGACTGTTTACTAAAACCTGTTGCTATTTATCCAGATCCTGCACGTAGAGATGCTTTTTTGGTAATGACTGAAGTTTTAAATGCTGATGGAACACCACATACATCTAACGGAAGAGCTGGAATTGACGATGATGACAACGATTTCTGGTTTGGTTTTGAGCAAGAATACTTTATTATGGATAGAGCTACAGAATTACCATTAGGTTTCCCTGTTGGTGGATATCCTGCTCCACAAGGAATGTATTACTGCTCTGTTGGTGGAAGACATACGCATGGTAGAAATATTGTTGAAGAACATGCTGATTTATGTATTGATGCTGGATTAAACTTTGAAGGAATTAACCAAGAAGTTGCATCTGGACAATGGGAATACCAATTATTTGCACAAGGCGCTAAAATTGCTGGAGACGAAATCTGGGTTTCTCGTTATTTATTAGATCGCTTAACAGAAAGCTATGGTTACTATATAGAATACCATCCAAAACCATTAGGTAAAGACTTAGACTGGAATGGTTCTGGAATGCACGCTAACTTCTCTAACACAACTCTAAGAACTTGTGGTTCCCGTGAAACTTACGAGAAAATTTGTGAAGCATTTAGACCTGTAGTAAAAGAACATATTGCTGTTTACGGAGAATTTAACGAACAACGTTTAACTGGAGATCACGAAACTGCTTCTATTAACGACTTTAGTTATGGAATTTCTGATCGTGGTGCGTCTATTAGAATTCCAATTATTACCGTTGAAAAAGACTGGAAAGGTTGGCTAGAAGATAGAAGACCTGCTTCTAACGCAGATCCATATAAAGTTGCAGCTAGAATTGTTAAAACAGTAAAATCTGCTAATATTGACTAACATACTTTTAGTTATTATATAAATAAAAAAAAGCGCCATTAACCACTTGTTTAATGGCGCTTTTTATTTGTTTATAAAACCTTTGGTTAACCGAAATAATTTTCTACAAAACTTTATTTAATAAAATAAAAAAGATTTAGCTTGGAATAAACATGTGTAAACTTAAAAACTCACTTTAATAGATGAGTTAACTTGGAGTTATAATAGACTGAGAAAGAAACTTTATAATTTATAGCGATTTAATGCTTTAGTAATAAATTGTTTTATTACTTAAAACAAACTTACTTCTTAAATAATAAGTTTTTAATGGCCTTAAAAACAACAAGCGCACTAAAACCAACAGCTAATCCTGCTGCAAAATCGCTTAATAATGATGGCCAATTAATAAATAAATGATGAATTTTATCGATATTATGTTTAAAAATTCCGCCAGCAACTAAAATTAAAGCTAAAGTTCCAATAACAGATAATGCTTTTACTAACTTAGGCAAAGCCTGAACAAAAAATTGACCTATATAATATAAAACACCTTTACCTTTTTTATTTAACTTAATTAAAGCAAAACCAAAATCGTCCATTCTTACAATTAAAGCTACAATTCCATAAACACCAACAGTTGCAATTATTGCAACTATAGAAACTACCATTATTTGAAATATTAAAGGCTTATCTAAAACGGTTCCTAAAGCAATAATTACAATTTCTACAGACAAGATAAAATCAGTTAAAATAGCAGATTTAACTTTTGTTTTTTCAAACTCTAAAGTTTCTTCAGGAGATAATGCTACAAGATCTTTTTTAGCTATTGAATTATGAGGCACAAAAAATTCGTATATTTTTTCGGCACCTTCAAAAGCTAAATATACGCCACCTAAAACCAGGATTAAAGTTACAGCCCAAGGTAAAAAAGCACTTAATAAAAACGCAATAGGTAAAATAATAATTTTGTTTAAAAAAGAACCTTTAGTAATAGCCCATAATACAGGAAGTTCTCTAGAAGATACAAAACCTGATGCTTTCTCTGCATTAACAGCCAAATCGTCGCCTAGAATACCAGCCGTTTTTTTGGTGGTAATTTTACTCATTACCAAAACATCGTCCATTAATACTGCAATATCATCTAATAAAGCAAAAAATCCTGAAGCCATATTTTAAACTTTTTATTTAATTTAATCTTTAGATATAATTGATAACAAAATGTAAAGCACAATAATTAAAGGTATTGCCGCAAAATGTAACACAATTAACAATACAACACACAATATTAGAAAAATGTAACGTATTACATTGTTTTTAAAACTATAGTCTTTAAATTTTAATGCGAATAACTTTATATCAGAATTTAAAATATAACAGCTAAACAACGTTAAACTTATTAAAAACCATTTATTTAAAATAATAGAATTAATTAAATCGTTATTTTGAAATGCCATAATTAGCGGCAAAGACATAATTAAAAGTGTATTTGCTGGCGTTGGTAAACCTTTAAAAAAGTCTTGTTGCTCTATATCTACATTAAATTTTGCCAATCTGTAAGCAGATGCACAGGTTACAAATAACCCAATAAGCGGCAGTAATGATGCTTTAAATCCTGTAAAATGAAACATATCGTTCCATTCTGTTGCTGTTTCGTTAAAAGTTGGCGAATCTATGGACAAACCAATTAGCTTAAACATTATAATTCCTGGCACTAATCCGCTTGTAACCATATCGGCTAAAGAGTCTAATTGCAACCCAATCTCTGAAGATACATTTAGTTTTCTAGCAAAAAAACCATCAAAAAAATCAAAAAATATCCCTAAAAACACAAAAAAAGCAGCTAAAACAAAACTATTATTTACTGCAAAAAGCACAGCAATACATCCGCAGAATAAATTTAATAAGGTAATAAAATTAGGAATATGTTTTTTAATCTCCATTTTCAGTTCTTTTTTGTAAAAATAGCAAACTATTTACGTCTAAAACAAACATAATACAATATAGTGTGAATTTAGAAGTTTATTATATTGAAAAAATGTATCATCTTTGTAAAAAAACTGTAATTGAAACTTAAACTAGTCATTTTATTAACCATTATAAGCCTATCGGTAAACGCACAATCTGTCCGTAAATATTCTAACGAATTTTTAAATATTGGTGTAGATGCAGCTGCTTTAGGAATGAGTAACGCAGTTGTTGCCAAAACTATGGATGTAAATTCTGGTTATTGGAATCCTGCTGGTTTAGCAAAATTAGAAGACAAACAGATTGCATTAATGCACTCTAGCTACTTTGCAAATATTGCTAATTACGATTATGCTGCTTTTGCAATGCCTTTAGACGACGGAAAAAGTGCCATTGGTATTAGTTTAATTCGTTTTGCAGTAGATGATATTTTAGACACTACAGAATTAATTGATGACCAAGGAAATGTAAATTTTGATAGGATTAAACTATTCTCTACAGCAGATTACGGACTAACCTTTTCTTATGCAAGACATTTACCTATAGAAGGATTATATTATGGTGTAAACGCCAAAGTAATTAGACGTATAATTGGAGACTTTGGTGCTTCTTGGGGTTTTGGTTTAGATGCTGCACTTCAGTTTGAAAGTAAAAACAACTGGAAGTTTGGTGTAATGGCTAGAGATATTACAACAACTTATAATAATTGGTCTTTTGATGAAGAAGCTTTTGCCAGAATTAAAGATGCTGTAGAAGGACAAAACCAAGAATTACCCGAAACAACAGAAATTACCATTCCTAAATTACAAATTGGAATGAGTAAGAAATTTATTTTTAGACACGACTATTCTCTAGAAGGCGAATTTGATTTAAATATGCGTTTTGCGCAAACAAACGATATTTTCTCTACTAAAAGCGTAAGTATAAGTCCTGCTTTAGGTTTTGAATTTGGTTACTTAGACATGATTTATCTTAGAACAGGCGTTGGTAATTTTCAGCGTGAACTAGAGTTTGACAATTCTGAAACTACATCTTTTCAACCAAGCCTAGGTTTAGGTTTTAAATACAAAGGCGTACATGTAGATTATGCCTTTACAGATATTGGAGACCAAAGTGTAGCACTTTATTCTAATGTGTTTTCTTTAAAATTAGACTTTAGCTTATTTAGATAATATGTACTTAAAAAAACTTTACTTTTTAGCAATCTTTCTTATCTCATTACAATCTTTTGGGCAATCGGTTTTATTAGAATCGGCAGAGATAAGTATTCTTACAATAGGTCCTGGAACAAACTTAAACGATAGTTTTGGACATTCTGCCATTAGAATAAAAAACGGTAAAGAAGATATTGTTTACGGTTACGGACTTTATGACTTTGATACACCAAATTTCTACACCAAATTTGTTCAAGGAAAGCTAAATTACTTAATGAGCAAAAATGAATATAGACAGTTTGAAAACACATACAGGTACTACAACCGCAGCATAAAAGAACAAGTTTTAGATCTAAACACTCAAGAAAAAAACACATATTACAAGTATATTTTAAATAATTACAAACCAGAAAACAGAGCCTATTTATACGATTTTTTTTATGATAATTGCGCTACTAGAATTCCTGCTGTAACAAATAATATTTTAAATAATACGATTAAATATAGTACACCAAAAAATTACACTCCAAAAACATTTAGAACACTAATACAAGACGAATTAAACAGGAATTCTTGGGGAAGTTTTGGAATTGATTTGGCACTTGGCTCTAAAATAGACCAATTAGCTACAGAAAAAGAACATATGTTTTTGCCAAAAAATGTATTTAGTTTTTTTGAAGTTGCAAGTCTAAATAACAAACCATTAGTAAAAAATAGTAAAGTTATTTTTGAAGCTAAACCTAAAACAAAAAACACACTAATATTATTAATTTGTAGTCCATTAGTAATTTGTTTACTTCTAGCCTTATTAATTATATATAGAACAGTTAAAGATTATAAATTAAATATTAGAAGCCGTTATTTAGATATTGCTATTTTAACTTTTACAGGCTTAATTGGAGTTTTACTACTACTATTATGGTTTGCAACAGATCACACTATGACTGCATACAACTATAATTTACTTTGGGCTTTTCCTTTCAACCTACTACTTTTAAAAGCAATGCTAAAAAGAAAACCTAGTATTATAGTTAGTAAATACTATATGTTTTTAATTTTAATGCTTGTACTAACTTGCATGCATTGGATAGTTGGCGTACAAAGATTTGCTCCTACTTTATTACCTATAGTAATTGCACTATTAATTAGAAGTACTTTTGTTTTTTGGTTTGTTAAAAAACAAGTTAATTAACTATTTTATACAAAGCAATAAGATTTTAGAAATATGATTTTATTTTTAAAATAATTTAGTTTCATCTACAATATCAAAATTTAACCAAATTAATAATTAAGAGGTTAAGTTAAAGTTTTAAAAATAAAATAAATAATAAAAAAAAGACGCCTAATGTACGCTGTAAAAAACAACTGTACTTAGAGTCTTAATAAAATTATTAAGATCTAAGAAAACGTCTGTGCTTAATGTAATATAAATCATATTGTAGTTTCTTCAAGCTATAATAGTTACTACTACCATAACTAGAATTTATTTGAACCCAACCTGAAGATCTAAATAAAATTGTTTTTATTCTTTGGATAAAAGAAAAATATTTTTAAAAACCTCTACCAATATATTCAAACAAAACCTTGAGTTTACATTTTTAAAAGCCTGCAAATATTCTCTATTTACAAATCCGTAATAAAAGAAACAGCAATAATTTATCAAAAAGCAAATCAAAAATATGTAAAAACATTTACGCGACTACTGCTTATATGTTAGCTTTATAATTAGAACCTATTTCTGGAATTACGTATATTTTTTTTCTAAAATCGATTTGTTTTAAAATCTTTTGTTATAAGTTTTAATGAATTCGCAAGCTTCACGTATAGCACCATTTGCCGAATCTTTAGACAAAGTAACATCTGCATTTAACTTTACTATGGCAGTAGCGTTATTTGGAGCAAAAGACCAACCTACAGTACAAATATTAGCTAAATCGTTTACGTCATCTCCGATATATGCAAAATTACTTAAAGGTAAACCTTGATCTTTAGCTATTTTATTTAACAAGGTAAATTTATCTTTAACACCAAGATATGTATCTTTAATTTGTAATTTCTGCATACGTTTGGCAACTAATTCAGAATTCTCACTCGTCATAATTATAACGTTAATTCCAAATTGTCTTAAAATCTCTAAACCCATACCATCGCGCATGTCAAAACGTTTGGTATGTTCGCCATCTTTAGTATACGTTATACTTCCATCTGTAAAAACACCATCTACATCTAATACTAAATGCGTAATTTTTGCCGCTTGTTTCTGGTGTTGCTGCCTTTCTATTAATAATTGCTCTATTGCAATCCAATCTTGTTCAGAATCTATTTCTAATAAAGCGTTCTTTGGCATTTTAACGACACCAACTTTAGTGCCTAACCTATTTTGATTTGTTTTTAAAATCGATTTAGTACAAGTATAAACTGCGCCATTTTCTACCAACAAGCCATTAAAATCTTGCTGTTTTGGTCTATTATTATAATCGTAATTTACTGGTGTACCGTTTTCATTCCATAAAAAACGCTTTGTATTTACAACGCTTACAGTAGAATCAAAACCTTCTGATAATTTATTTAAACTCTGATTTATGGCGTCTTCTGTTGTAAAAGGCGATGTTGCTTGAAGTAAACAAAATACATCAAAATTATAATCTATACTTTCTGCATAAGCTAACATAGCAGATTCTATAGAAGCCATATCTGTTGCAGTTTCTGCAGGTCTTTCTACCACTTTAATTTTAGTCGTGTAATGGTATTCTTTATTGATAAATTTAATAATATCTTCATCGTCTGTATAAACCACAACTTCATCTAAATCAGAAAAAAAAGCAGCTCCTAAAACCCATGTAAAAAGCGGTCTACCAACCATTTTACGTTTATTTTTTCCTGGAATACCTTTTGAACCTTTTCTTAATGGAATAAATCCTATTTTTTTCATTTTAAAAATTTTAACACATTAGCTAAAATAATGAAATATAGGTGGAAAGCAAGCGTTTTATAATTAAAAGCAAAAAGCAATTCTTAACGTTGCCAATTCTTGTAATTACAACCTTGTGAAGCAAATATTCTTCACTATTATTAAAGAAATAATTCTCTACTAAAAGATAAGATTATAACTATTTTTATAAAGTTTTATTAAAACTGAAAATATATAAAATCTTGTTCTGTTTCGCTTTTAAGTATAAAAACTAAGACAATTAACATAAAGTAAAAAGCCCACTTTAGCACTTTAGATCTCTTAAGCAAAAGAGTTTCTATTGCAAATTGATCTCGCCTACCAAACCATTCCACTAGCATAAATAAAATAACAGTTACTATTAACCATTTTGGAAAAATATTAGGGAAAGATACAAGACTTAGACTACACATTTTGTTAATATATAATAAAGCATGACTTATGCTTTCTGCTCTAAAAAAAATCCACATTATTACTATTAATAAAAAAGTAGAACCCATTTGAAAGAGTTCTTTTACATTTGGTAACACCGAATTTTGAGCAACAATACTGGTATTAATTCTATTTTTGTTAGTTAATAGTAATGGCAAAAAAAACAAAGCGTTTAAAAATCCCCATATTATAAAAGTCCAATTTGCGCCATGCCAAAATCCGCTAACTACAAAAATTAAAAATGTATTTCTAACTTTCGCTAAAGTTCCAACTTTACTTCCACCTAAAGGAATATATAAATAGTCTCTAAACCAAGTTGACAAACTAATATGCCATCTACGCCAAAACTCTGCAATATCTCTTGAAAAGTATGGAAACGCAAAATTCTGTTTTAAGTTAAAACCAAATAAACGAGATGTTCCTATGGCAATATCTGAGTAACCAGAAAAATCGCCATAAATTTGAAACGCAAAAAACAATGCACCTAAAAATAATGTACTTGCGTTAAAATCCTGGTAATCTGTAAATATAATATTAGCATAATAAGCGCAATTATCTGCTATAACTACTTTTTTAATTAAACCCCATAAAATTTGCTTACAACCATTTACTGCTTTAGAATAATGAAATTCTCTTTTCTTATAAAATTGAGGTAATAAATGAGATGCACGCTCTATTGGACCAGCAACCAATTGAGGAAAAAAACTAACAAAAGCTAAAAATGAAATAATGTCTTTTGTAGGTTTTAACTTTCTTTTGTAAACATCTATAGTATAACTTAAAGTCTGAAACGTATAAAAACTTATTCCTAAAGGCAAAATAATATTAAGCGTATTAGGTTTAACCTCTAATCCAAAAAAAGTAAATGCCTGAACAAAATTATCTGTAAAGAAATTATAGTATTTAAAGAAACCTAGAAAACCTAAATTTATACAAATACTTAACCATAAAAACAGTTTTCGCATACAAATAGTCTTGGTCTTAGCTATTTGAATGCCTATAAAATAATCTAATATGGAACTAAATATTATTAAAGATAGAAAACGCCAATCCCACCAACCATAAAACACATAGCTTGCTGTAACAATTAGTAGATTTTGAATCTTTAAGTTTTTTTGAGCAACAAACCAATAAAGTAAAAATACTATTGGCAAAAAAATGGCAAAATCTAATGAGTTAAATAACATAATATTAGAACATTAATCATTTTTTTCTAACCTATATCCTAAAGGTTTTCTATACTTATTAGCTACTAAATTACAAGATTTTAGAGCTTAATTTACAGTAAAAAACGTTAACAATAGAGCCTTTATCTTGTAAGTAAAATACATTTTTATTGGTAACGCTAAAACTAAAAGATATAAACGCCACTAAATAAAAAGTAGAGATTTAAACTTATTTATTTTTAGAATTGTATTAAGACAAATATAAGTTTTAGCCACTAATAACAAAACTTTAAAGCGGTTTTTATAAATTTTGTCCTTAATTTGCAACAAAAATTTTATTGTGAATTATCTTAACGTAGAAAACATATCTAAATCTTACGGCGAATTAACTTTATTCCAGGACATATCTTTTAGTGTTCATAAAGACCAAAAAATAGCATTTGTAGCTAAAAACGGCTCTGGAAAAACATCTATTCTAAATATGCTTGCTGGATTTGACAATCCTGATTCTGGAAATATTGTGTTTAGAAAAGACGTTAAAATTTCATTTTTACCTCAAGAACCTGTTCTAAATCCCGATTTAACTGTTGAGGAAAGCATTTTTGATGTTGAAAACGATACCCTTAAAATTATAAAAAATTACGAACAAGCGCTACTTAATCCAGAAGACGAAGAGGTTTACCAACGTGCTTTTGAAGCCATGGACAGTAACAATGCTTGGGATTTTGAAACACAATACAAGCAAATTCTCTCTAAATTAAAATTAGACAATTTAGAGCAAAAAGTAAGCACAATGTCTGGTGGACAAAAAAAGCGTTTATCGCTTGCTAATGCTTTAATTAACAAACCCGATTTATTAATTTTAGACGAACCTACCAATCATTTAGATTTAGAAATGATTGAGTGGTTAGAAGCTTTTTTTGCCAAAGAAAACATTACGCTTTTTATGGTAACGCACGACAGGTATTTCTTGGAACGTGTTTGTAACGAAATTATCGAGTTAGATCACGGTAAAATGTACAACTACAAAGGAAATTACAGTTACTACTTAGAAAAAAAAGAAGCTAGAATTTCTCAATTTGAAACCGAAACAAACAAAGCAAAACAACTTTATAAAAAAGAATTAGGTTGGATGCGTAAGCAACCTAAAGCACGTACAACTAAATCTAAATCTAGAATAGACGATTTTACAGAAATTAAGCACAAAGCACACCAAAGACGTAAAGATCATGTTGTGGAATTAGAGCTTAATATGGAACGTTTAGGAAGTAAAATTATAGAATTTCATAAAGTTTCTAAAGCATTTAAAGACAAAAAAATACTTGATCAATTCGAGTACAATTTCCAAAAAAGTGATCGTATTGGAATTATTGGAAAAAATGGAACTGGAAAATCTACATTTTTAAATATTTTAACAGGAACTACGCAACCAGATTCTGGTAAAGTAATTACTGGAGACACCATAAAATTTGGGTACTACACACAAAATGGAATTACCCCAAAGCCAAATCAGAAAGTTATAGATATTCTTAAAGAATTTGGCGATTATATTCCGCTTAAAAAAGGAAGAACCATAAGTGCACAACAATTATTAGAACGTTTTCTATTTGACAGAAAAAAGCAATACGATTTTGTTGAAAAACTTAGTGGTGGAGAACGCAAACGCCTGTATTTATGTACTGTTTTAATTCAGAATCCTAACTTCTTAATTTTAGACGAACCTACTAACGATTTAGATATTGTAACCTTAAATGTATTAGAAGATTTCCTTTTAGATTTCCCAGGATGCTTAATGGTTGTTTCTCACGACCGTTATTTTATGGATAAAATTGTAGATCACTTATTTGTATTTAGAGGTAATGGTGTAATTGAAGATTTTCCTGGTAACTATTCAGATTTTAGAGCTTACGATGGTAGTAAGGATCCCAAACCAGAATTAAAATCGGCATCTAAAGAAACCGTAAAAGAAAAACAATCTTGGAAAAAAGATAATAACAACACTTTAAGTTATAACGAACAAAAAGAATACAAAAACTTAGAGAGCAAAATTAAAAGTTTAGAATTTGACAAAACTGAATTAGAAAAGAAATTCTTAGATCCTGAACTAAATCAAGATGATATTTTAAAGTTATCCGATAAAGTTCAAAAAGTTATAGATAAAATTGACGAAAAAGAAATGCGTTGGATGGAATTAACCGAAAAACTAGAAAGTTAAACTAATTTCAACCTTAAGTTTAGAGTAAATCCATAAGGAAATTAATGTTTTATTTGTGCACAAAGCAATGCTTTGCACCTTTGTGCCATGGCAAGAAAACACAAGTCTTTTATTTAAACTTCTAAAAAAATAAATCCAAACCAAAGTGTGGTATAAAATTAAAGCATATTTTAAATTCATATTAAAATCATCTAATCAGCATGGCGTACATTCGCCATTTGTTTACAATTTAGTGACAAAATGTTTTTACGATAAAAAAAGGTATTCAGATTATAAAGATTTAAAAAACTATACATCGCAATTATTAAAAAACAAATCAACTTTAGAAGTTACAGATTTAGGAAAAGGCTCCAAAATTGCTAAAACTAACAATAGGCTAATTTCTGAGCTAGCAAAAAATACTAGCAGCACACAAAAAAGAGCACAACTACTCTATCGCTTGGCCAATTATTTCAACTTTAACAACAGCTTAGAACTTGGAACCTCTTTAGGAATTTCAACTTTTGCCTTACACAAAGGAAATCCCGAAGGAAAAATTACATCTACAGAAAGCTGTCAAAATATAGCAGACTTTACAACTCAAAATTTAAAAAAGAATAACACAAAAAACATTTCAATTCTAAATTCTGATATTTCTAAAAGTTTAGGTCTTTTAAAAAATGAAACATTCGATTTTATATTTTTAGATGGAAATCATCAAAAAGAATCCACTTTAAGCTACTTCGAATCGCTTTTAAATAATATTACAAACAATTCTATTCTTGTTTTTAACGAAATTTATTGGTCTAAAGAAATGACCGAAGCTTGGCAAATCATAAAAAATCACCCAAAAGTTTCAGTAACTATAGACACCTATTGGTGCGGATTTGTATTTTTTAGACAAGAACAGGAAAAAGAGCATTTTGTAATTAGACTTTAGTGTCGTTTAGATACATATACACTTATCTAATAGCATTTTGTGTTTTTTACTTAATTAGACACTAAATTATAGCTATTCTAACAATAAAAATTGAGTTAGCTAAAACAATTCTTGCTACTTAAAACACTAATTTATTAGGAAAAATAGCAGTTTTCACAAACAAATAATAAGAAGATTTCTAGAACAAATTAAGTACCAATCTACAAAACAAAATAAATTAAACATAAAATTAGGAGCTAACATTAGTTAGGAGTTACTCTTCTAATTGGATAGAATTTAAAACATCTAAATAGTGAGCGTTTTAAAAACATGAAAGATTAATAGCTCTTAAACATTAACAAAAAAATAACTATACTATTAGAGTGATATTTTATAACTTCGTTGTGAAGAATAAACACAATAAAATCATAACAATTCTCTTTCTTTAGAAAGAGTTAGCGATATTTAAAAATGAAAATATATACTAAGACTGGAGATAAAGGTACAACTGCACTATTTGGTGGAACTCGTGTTCCAAAACATCATATTAGAATAGATAGTTACGGAACTGTAGACGAGCTAAACTCTCATATTGGCTTAATTCGCGATCAAGAAATGAACGAATTATATAAAAACGTCTTAATAATAATTCAAGATAAATTATTTACTGTTGGTGCAATTTTAGCAACAGATCCCGAAAAAGCAATACTTAAAAACGGAAAAGAACGTTTAAACATTCCAAAAATTTCAGAAGAAGATATCAAATTACTGGAAGATGAAATGGACAGAATGAACGAATCCTTGCCGCCAATGACGCATTTTGTATTACCAGGCGGACACACAACTGTGTCATATTGTCATATTGCACGTTGCGTTTGCAGAAGAGCAGAACGTTTAGCATCAGCACTTAACGATGCTGAACCTTTTTTGCCTGAAGCTTTAAAATACCTAAATAGACTATCTGACTATCTTTTTGTATTGGCACGAAAATTGTCTAATGATTTACAAGCTAACGAAGTAAAATGGATTCCTGAAAAACACTAAATCCAGCTAAATTAGCAACGTTCATTAACAGCAGTAATTTTTTAGATAATACCGCATAATTTTACGTTAACAAAACTATAACACGAAATTAATTAACATTTTGTTTGCATATATCGACTAAAAAATTATTTTTGCAAAAATTAAAACATACAAATACATGTATTGGACTTTAGAATTAGCATCTTATTTAAGTGATGCACCTTGGCCAGCAACAAAAGATGAGCTTATCGATTACGGAATCCGTACCGGAGCACCTTTAGAAGTTGTAGAAAATTTACAATCTATTGAAGATGAAGGCGATTCTTACGATTCTATAGAGGAAATTTGGCCAGACTATCCTACAGAAGAAGATTATCTGTGGAATGAGGACGAATATTAACTCTCATAACAATTAAAAAAAAAGTCTCATTGTTGAGGCTTTTTTTGTGTTTTTATTCTAACTAACCCAAGTACTCTACGTATATTTAGCAATAAATTGCAATAACACAATTACAAATCATATTACAGAGGTAAAACTCTATTTAATTATACAATATTATGACTTTTTTAGATTCAGTATTAAAACTTTTTGTTGGAGATAAATCCAAACAAGATGTTAAGTCTATAATGCCATTGGTAGAAAAGGTTAAAACCTTTGGACCTGCACTATCTGCATTATCTAACGATGAATTAAGAGCTAAAACCAACGAGTTTAAAGCTAAAATTGCAGATGCAAGAAAGCCTTTTAATAATAGGATTAACGATCTTAAAACTGAAGCAGATGCTACAGAAGACATAGACAGACGTGAAGACATTTACCAAGAAATTGATAAAATTAAAGACGAATCTTACATTGCAAGCGAATTAGTTTTAACAGATATTCTTCCAGAAGCATTTGGTGTAGTTAAAGAAACAGCTATTCGTTTTACAAACAACACAGAAGTAAAAGTAACAGCTAACGAATTTGACCGCTTAATTTCTGGACGTAAAGACAATGTTACTTTAGATGGCGATAACGCTATTTGGGCAAATTCATGGGATGCTGCCGGAAAAGAAGTGACTTGGGATATGATCCACTACGATGTGCAGTTAATTGGTGGTATTGCAATGCACCAAGGTAAAATTGCAGAAATGCAAACTGGAGAAGGAAAAACATTAGTAGCAACTTTACCCGTATACTTAAATGCATTAGCAGGAAAAGGAGTACACTTGGTAACAGTAAACGACTACTTGGCAAAACGAGATAGTGCTTGGATGGCACCAATTTTTGAATTTCACGGGTTAAGCGTAGATTGTATTGATTACCATCAACCAAACTCGGACGAAAGAAGAGCTGCTTATAACGCAGACATTACTTACGGTACAAATAACGAATTTGGTTTCGATTATTTACGTGATAATATGTCGCATTCTCCAAACGATTTAGTACAACGTCCACACCACTACGCAATTGTAGATGAAGTAGATTCTGTATTAGTAGATGATGCCAGAACACCATTAATTATCTCTGGTCCTATTCCACAAGGCGACAGACACGAGTTTACAGAATTAAAACCACAAGTAGAAAACATAGTATCTGTTCAACAAAAATACTTAGTAAGTGTTTTAGCAGAGGCCAAAAAGCAAATAGCAAATGGCGATACTAAAGAAGGTGCATTTCAATTATTAAGAGTCTTTAGAGGAATTCCAAAAAACAAAGCTTTAATTAAATTTTTATCTGAAGAAGGTATAAAATTATTACTGCAAAAGACAGAAAACACCTATATGCAAGACAATAACCGCGAAATGCCAAAGGTAGATGCGGAATTGTATTATGTTATAGACGAAAAAAACAATCAAATTGAACTAACAGATAAAGGTGTAGATTATCTTTCGGGTGAAGAAAATCCTGACTTTTTTGTATTACCTGAAATTGGTTTAGAAATTGCTAAAATTGAAAAGCAAGAATTAGCTACTGAAGAAGAAGCCGAATTAAAAGAAGTACTTTTTAAAGATTTTAGTATAAAATCCGAACGTATTCACACTTTAAATCAATTATTAAAAGCTTACGCATTATTTGAAAAAGATAACCAATATGTGGTTATGGAAAACAAAGTAATGATTGTAGACGAGCAAACTGGTCGTATTATGGATGGTCGTCGTTATTCAGACGGATTACACCAAGCCATAGAAGCCAAAGAAAATGTTAAAATTGAAGATGCTACGCAAACATTTGCAACAGTAACACTTCAAAACTTCTTTAGAATGTATCGCAAATTATCTGGTATGACAGGTACTGCGGTAACTGAAGCTGGAGAATTATGGGAAATATACAAATTAGATGTTGTAGAAATTCCAACAAACAGACCAATTGCCAGAGACGATAGAGACGATTTAGTTTACAAAACTAAGCGTGAAAAATACAATGCAGTTATAGACGAAGTAACCAAATTATCTCAAGCAGGAAGACCAGTTCTAATTGGTACAACTAATGTAGAAATTTCGGAACTTTTAGGAAAAATGTTAGCAATGCGAAAAGTACCACACAATGTACTTAACGCAAAATTACATAAACGCGAAGCAGATATTGTAGCAGAAGCAGGACAACCAGGACAAGTTACTATTGCAACAAATATGGCCGGTCGTGGAACAGATATTAAATTAAGCGACGAAGTTAAAGCTGCTGGAGGATTAGCAATTGTTGGTACAGAACGTCATGATTCTAGACGTGTAGACAGACAATTACGTGGTCGTGCTGGTAGACAAGGAGATCCAGGAAGTTCTCAATTCTATGTATCTTTAGAAGATAATTTAATGCGTCTTTTTGGATCGGAACGAATTGCAAAAATGATGGATAGAATGGGCTTAAAAGAAGGCGAAGTTATCCAACATGGAATGATTTCTAAATCTATTGAGCGTGCTCAGAAAAAAGTAGAAGAAAATAACTTTGGAGTTAGAAAACGTCTTTTAGAGTACGATGATGTTATGAATGCGCAACGTGAAGTTGTTTACAAACGTAGATATAACGCCTTATTTGGAGAACGCTTAAGCGTAGATATAGCCAATATGGTTTATGATACAGCTGAAGTAATTTCTGAAGGTAATAAAACGGCTAACGATTTTAAGAATTTCGAGTTTGAATTAATTCGTTATTTCTCTATGAGTTCTCCAATTACTCAAGAAGAGTTTACCAAATTATCTGCTTTAGATATTGCTCAAAAAGTATACAAAGAAGCATTTGCACATTATAAATCTAAAATGACTCGTAATGCAGAAGTTGCATATCCTGTAATTAAAAATGTTTACGAAACGCAACGCGATCAATTTAAGCGCATAGTAGTTCCTTTTACAGATGGTGTAAAATCTTTACAAGTTGTTACAGATTTAGAGAAAGCATACCAAACTGAAGGAAAACAATTAATTGTAGATTTCGAGAAGAATATATCTTTAGCAATTATAGACGATGCTTGGAAAACACATTTACGCAAAATGGATGAGTTAAAGCAATCTGTACAATTAGCGGTTCACGAGCAAAAAGATCCGTTATTAATATATAAATTTGAAGCTTTCGAGCTATTTAAAAGCATGATTGATAGTGTAAACAAAGAAGTGATTTCTTTCTTATTTAAAGGAGAATTACCTCAGGAAACAACAAACGCAATTACAGAAGCAAGAGACGTTAAGCGAAAAGAAAAGCTTAACGTGCAAAAGGACGAAATTCAAAACCTTGACCAACGTACTGCTCAAAATAGACAAGCTGGACAAACACAACCAGAGAGACAAGTTGTGGAAACTATTGTTAGAGACCAACCAAAAATTGGACGTAACGATAAAGTAACTATTAAAAATGTTATGACTGGCGAAAGCAAAACCGTTAAATACAAACAAGCAGAGCCTTTATTAGTAGGTGGAACTTGGGTTATTGTTAATTAAGTATAACATTTTAAATTCATAAAAAATCCCAAAACGTTTGTTTTGGGATTTTTTTGTTTAAACTTCTAAAAATAAACTAACTAAAACAACTACTACTTTACTTTTAACCTCTATATTTGCGCTTCATTAAAAATTTCTTATGAAACGCGTTAAAGAATACAGAACATTATTTGCTGCAGAGCCAAAATCAACTTTAAAAGAATTAAAAACAGCTTACCGTAATTTGGTTAAAGATTGGCATCCAGATAAATTTCAGGATGATGCCCAAAAATTAGAAGAAGCAGAAATAATGGGACGTAAAGTTATTGACGCTTACCATTTTTTAGTAAGTATAGCTCCAGAAACTAAAGCTAAAAATTTAGACGAATATAACGCTACTATTACCTCTGGTATTGCAGATTTCCAACATAAAGGCGTACTTTTAGAAGTAACTTTTGTAGACGGAACAACCTATGAGTATTTTGGTGTTCCAAAAACGATATACATAAAAATGTGTCAATCGGATAAATTAGTTCGTTTTGCTAAAAGAACAATTTTCAATTCTTACTTATACAGAAAATCTAAAAAGAGCTTACAAGAAGCTTAAAATAGAATTCTTATTAAAATACATTTGAATCTCCGACTAATTTCGTATAAATTAGTCGGAGATTTTTTATTTAAAACCAATGCGTTTAAATCAATATGTTATTACAGATAATCCATCAATTAAAATTGAAGGTTTTAACACGCATACTTTTAATGAGTTTACAATTCACACAAATCGTAAATTAGAGGTAACTTTAGCAAAAAACAATATTTGTATTATTGGTTATATTTTTAATCCTGTAACTAATCAAAATAACACTAAAGAAATTGCATTAACATTATCTAATTTTTCAAATCAAGACTTATTACTGGAGTTTATAGAGCAATGTTCTGGACGCTTTTTAATACTATTTAAAACAGGAACTAACCTAAAAATAATAAACGATTTTCTTGGAACTAGACGTGTGTTTTATTTTAAAGACGCATTACATAAATATTTAAGCTCTTGCGATAAATTACTTATAGAATATTCTAAAAAGGAATTAAACTTACCTAATAAACTACAAGATTTAGCAAAGAATTCTATCTTTCTAAAAGTTCAAGAACACTTATTTGTTAATAATAAAGAATGGGATCAAGACCTTGAAATCCTTCAGCCAAATCACGTTTTAAATCTAAATACTTTTAAAGCTAACCGAATTAAAATTTATTGCACCAAAAAATTCTCACTTAAAGAACTAACTATACTTAATGCCAAAATAATAGATAACACAATTGCTTATGTAGATAAAGTAGGCAGTTATAGTATTGCTTTAACAGCAGGAATAGACTCTAGAGTCTTAGTTGGTTCGGTTATTAAAAACAACTTTAAATCTTCATTTTTCACCTTTAATAGAAATGATGCTTATGTAAAAAGAGATGTTTCTATAGCTGCAAAAATATGTAAATTATTTAACCTAAAACATCAAATAATACAACTTGAACCTTTAACAGATTCATTTTTAAAAAAATACAGTTCACAATTTTTAATTCCAAGAATTTTAGGTAAAACTAAAAACATACAATGGATTAAACATAATTACAAAAAGGACTTTATTATTACGGCTAATGGCGCAGGAATTATAAAAAGTCCACATAATTATTTATTTAAAACTAAAGATTATAGCGATAAACGTATAGGACATTTAGAAACTGAAAAAGAAAAAACAGACTACTTAGAGAAATGGTTACGTTTAAATAAAGATTATATAAAAACGTATAATTTTGAAGCAAGTGATTTGTTTTATTTAGAAGAAATACTATCCAAATTTGTTGCAAAATGGTCTTACGAATTAGACTTTGCAAACACAGAAGATGTCTCTCCATATAATAACAAATACTTAATTTATTCAATACTATTTAATACAACAGCAAAACAAAGGTCAAAATCTGGTGCATTAATACAAAAGGAATTATTAAATTATTATGACACTAAACTTCTATCTATTCCAATAAATCCAAAAGTTTTTAAGGATTACATAAAAGATATTATTCTTTATAATTCTACAAAAAAAGTACTACAACCAATTTTGTATCGATTAAAAAAAATGAAATCTTAATAAATATTTTTACAAATACTAATTGGTATAAACCTTACTAAATTTTGCATTTACGTTAACGCTTTTTTTATCTGAAGATTTATTAATTACTTTTTCCAAAACAGCTTCGTTATTCAATTTAGAATTTTTACCATTAAAAATTAATTTCACATCTTTTGGAACATTTAATAAAGCATCGCTTCCATTTAATGTAGCATCTAAATTTGTAAAATCTGGCGATAGTACTTTTACTGTTAAATCTCCTAAACTATGGATTATTTTAGCATTATCTAACAACTCGTTAATAGTAATATTAGACGATTTAGAACTTAAATCAATAGTCTTTATTTGATTTAACATAGCAGATTCTACATAATCTAATTGTAATGTTCCTGCATCCCAATAATTAATAGACACGTTAGAAAACGAAGAATTAATGGAAGTACGACTTCCATTAATTCTGTTAGCAGATAAGTTAGAATAGGCTAAATTGGCATTTAAATCTTCTATAACCGAAGACAATTTTAATTCGCCGTGTTTAACATTCATATTAAGTTTTGCTTTTTTAGGCATCTTAATTTTAATAGTTCTTTTTATGTTAGAATTATTAGACTTATGTCTAAAGTTAATTATTAACTGCTTTCTATTGTCTAAGTGTTCTCTTCTATGTTTTTGACGCGTTTTTATTTCCATAACGCGTTCTGCCTTTCTAGTAAGAAGTTCTGCTTTTCTTTCTAATAATTCAGCTTTTCTATGGTGTAATCTTTCTTGAGATCTTTCAAGAGATTTTCTATGCTTATCATCTTTAGACGAAGAATCGCTACTGGTTGTTGTAGATGTAGATGACCATTTTATAATACTACCTGGATCAATATTTAGTTCTGTAATCTCTTTTGCCCATTTGGACATTTTCTCTTGGTAAGCTTTTCCAAATTTCTTCTCGAATTGCTTACTCCATTTATCTAAATAACTTTGACCATCTTTTTCATAGGTATTATAATCAAATTGGAAATTAAAATTACCCTCAGGAAGTTCTGGTAACTCAGGAATTTCAGGCATTTTGCTAAAATTAAGTACTCTAATATGTTCTATATCTTCAATCTCCGGCAATTCAGCCATTTCAATTTTTAGATTTTCCATAGCATTATCTGCTTCATTTAGAAAAACAATATTTGACGTTTTATAACTATGCGAATTCCCAACTTTAGATGTAATAGATAGCTTATCTCTGTCAGAATTAACATCTACATTCCAGTTTTTTAACTCCTCTAAAAGCGCATCTTTAGATAAAGTGTCGCTTTCTAAATAAGCTTCAATTTCTACATAATCCTTATTCCAAGTATCTAATTCTAAATTTACATTATTAGTATCTAAATCTATAGTTACATTTTTACCTGTTTTTATGGTTTGCGTAGGCTTATTTACTTTTTGTTGTCCGTAAGTCACTAAACTTAAATGGAGCGCTAATAAATAGATTATATTTTTCATAATTTTTTAAATTATTGTGTTGCTATTAAAATTTTGATTCATTTCTTTTAATTGATTTTTTAAACGTTGTAACGTCTCTAATCTCAATTTTAAATTTTCAATAAGTGCAGTAACTAAAACTTCTGTTGGGCCATTTTGAGTTAAATCTTTAGATAAGTTTTTATACGCCACATTTAAGTTTTCTAACTGATCTAAATATGTATCAAAAAGCTCTTTATTATTAGAGTTTATGGACATTTTAGATAATTCTAAATTTATGCTTGCTAAATAGTAGTTCTCTACTTGTTTTAACTCTGGAGACACATCTCCTAAAGACTTTAACTCTAATGATTTTTCTACACTTACAGTACGTTTTATTGGCTGTTCTGTCTTATTATTAAACAAAAACAATCCACAACTTAAAAACAACATAACACTTGCAGCTATATAATAAAACCACTTATTAGAGGTTCTTTTTATAGGTTGATCTGCATCTAATTTCAATAAAAACCGAGCTTCGTGTCCGCTTGGCATTTTAGAAACGTGTTCCGCTTCAAAACCTTTAAATTTTTTATTAATATCCTGTTGCATGTTGTGGTGTTTTAAGTAAAGCTTTTAATTTTTGTTTCCCTCTAAATACTAATGTTCTTGAGGATGTTTCTGTAATGTTTAAAATGCCACTTATCTCTTGGTGATCAAATCCTTCAAAAAGAAACAATTTTAAAATAATGGCATATTTTTCGGACAAGTCGTTAACTGTTTTTACAATAGTTTCTATAGAATACTCGTCTGTAATGCGCCATTCATCATCTAAAGAATTATCAACTACTTTAAGATGTGTTTCATCTAAGTTAATAAGCTCTTTTTTGCGTTGTTTTAATACATCTAAACACGTATTTATAACAATGCGTTTTAACCAAGCACCAAAAGTAACTTCGGCAGAAAATAAATGCAGTTTAGTAAAGGCCTTAATAAATGCATCTTGTACAGCATCTTCTGCTTCTGCATCGTGACGTAAATAACGTTTAGCAACAGTATACATGGCATCACAATACGTTTTGTAAAGTTCTACCTGCGCTTTCCGGTCATTTTGTCGACATTTTTCAATGATATCAAGATGATGCATGCTTTGATTATTCTTTTTAGATGATTGGTTTTATATTAAAGACGAAAAAAAAACAGTGTTGTTGCAAAAAAAAAAAAATTATTTAAAAACACACATTTAAGAAATTTTTAATGCATAACAATTTTAACATTAATAGACTTTAAGTATATTTGAATGAATTACAATTTATTTAAATGAAACGTATAATTTTAATATTAATTTTAGTTGCTATAGGTGTTTTTGGAATCTCTTATTTTAATAATGGTGCCGTAAATAAACCTTTAAGTCCTAAGAAAACAGTAGTTTTTGAAGTTGAAGATTTAGAATTAGAAATATTCTACAACAGACCATCTAAACGAAACAGAGAGATTTTTGGGGCTTTAGTTCCTTTTAACGAAATCTGGAGAACTGGGGCCAATGAAGCTACAACTTTTGAAACCAACAAGGATTTAAATATTGGAACACAAACCTTAAAAAAAGGAAAATACACACTTTGGACTATTCCAAATGATACATCTTGGACGGTTATTTTTAATTCTAAAATGTATGCTTGGGGCGTTGATGCAACAAATAAACCAATGCGCGAACCTAATTTTGATATTCTTACTTACAATACAAATGTAAATATTATTGATACAGAAGTTGAGCAGTTTACAATGGCTTTTGATAATTCTACAGACAACTTATTTTTAACTATGGCTTGGGATAACACTAAAATAGAAGTACCGTTAAAAAAATAATTATCTCGAAAAAATCCAATTTTAACTTTGAAAAAAGGTTAGATTATGTCTCAAAAAAAATCGGCTTTAAATGAAACATCTGGTGTTAATAATCAAAATATAACCAGCAACTCTTCTATTTCTAAAATTAGGGCCAAACGAAAAGAAAACATAGACGAAGTCCTTTTAACTAAAAATATATTAAAAGGAAATATTACAGCTTTAAGCCAAGCAATTACTCTTATCGAGAGTAAAAATCAAACACACAAAACTAAATCAAAATACATTATAAACACATGTTTACCAAAAGCTTCTAAATCGGTTAGATTAGGAATAACTGGTGTTCCTGGTGTTGGAAAAAGTACATTTATAGAAGCTTTAGGAAAACTGTTAATTTCCAAAGGTCATAAAGTAGCCATTTTGGCGGTAGATCCAAGTAGTTCGGTTACTAAAGGAAGTATTTTAGGCGACAAAACCAGAATGGAAGATTTGGTAAAAGATCCAAATGCATTTATTCGTCCATCGGCTTCTGGAGATACGTTAGGTGGCGTTGCACAACACACCAGAGAAAGCATTATTCTTTGCGAAGCTGCCGGTTACGATGTTATTATAATTGAAACCGTTGGCGTTGGACAAAGCGAAACTGTTGTACATAGTATGGTAGATTTTTTCTTATTGTTAAAATTAGCTGGTGCAGGAGACGAACTACAAGGCATAAAACGAGGCATTATAGAAATGGCCGATTCTATTGTAATTAACAAAGCTGATAGCGAAAATATTAAAGCTGCAAAATTAGCCAAAATTGAATTTAATAGAGCTTTACATTTTTATCCGGAAAAAGAAAGTAAGTTTCAACCTAAAGTCCTTTTAGCAAGTGCTATTAAAAGTGAAGGTATTCAAGAAATTTGGGATACAGTAATGAGTTATGTCTCTATTACTAAAGACAACAACAACTTTGAAACTAAGCGACAAAATCAAAATAATTATTGGTTGCTTCAAACAATTACAGATGCTTTAAAAAGCGATTTCTTTTCTAATACTAATATAAAATCGGCATTAGATTATCAAAAAGAATTAGTGGCTACTAATAAAACCACACCTTTTGATGCTGCAAAACAGCTTCTAGATTTGTTTTACAAGGAAAAGTAATTAACAATTATATTTTATCAATTTTTAGCTTTAAACAATCTTCAAAAAAGTCTTCAAAAAAGTAATCTTAGTCTAATCTAACTTTATAACTTAACTATACCTTTAATTTATAAGTATCAGAATCGCTTAAAATCTTATTATCTAGCTTGTTACTTCTCAATTAAAGTAAATCTAGATTGCAGGTAATTATTTAATCTATAAAATAAATATCCAGAAATTCCACCAAATATAAACCCAGAAAGCACATCTAAAGGATAATGTACACCAATGTAAATGCGACTGTAACCCATAAAAATTGCCCAAACTATTAGTCCATAAATAGCGTACTTATATTTGTATCTTAAAACTAAACCAGAAAAAATTGCTATTACCATAGAGTTACTAGCATGACCCGAAAAATAACCGTAGGCACCACCGCAAGATTGCTTAACTAAAACCATTAAAGACTCTAAACCTGAGTCGTGACAAGGTCTTGGACGTTGCACACCACTTTTAAATAGATTAGTTATTTGATCTGTAAAGGTTATCATTAAAGCAATTACTACTAAAGTCAAAAAAAACATTTTAGTATTAAGTTTTTTAAACATTAAGAATAACAAAACAGCATAAAAAGGAATCCAAGATGTTTTAGTTGTATAAATCATCCAGAAACTATCCCAAAAAGGAGAACCCGAACTATTTAAAGCTAAAAATATACTCTTATCTAATTCTAATAACTGTTCTAACATATCTCTTAACTATCGTATTGCGCTACTTCTCTGTCGTAAAAAGCAGTAGCTTCTTCTACAAGACCTTCCATTTCTAATTCTAATTCTTTTTCGTCTTGTGCATCAAAGTCTTCAAACCATTCTACATCATCATCTTCAAGATTAATTATAAATCTTGGAAATTCTGTGTGAATCACAAAAATTGCGTTTGGTAAATCGGTATTATCGCCTAATATAAATTTTGGAAGTTCCATAGTTTTAATCTCTTAGTTGTTTGACAAAATTAATCTTTTTGTTAGATAGTGGAAACGAATAAACAATAAAATTGCAGCACTTGTTAATCCAGCTAATAAACCTAACCAAATTCCAAAACTACCGTACATATCTTCTTTTCCTAAAAACCAACTTACAGGAAAACCAATTAACCAATAAGCTATAAATGTAATTAAAGTTGGTATTTTAACGTCTTGTAAACCTCTTAACGCACCAAGAACAATAACTTGTAGGCTATCACTTATCTGAAAAATGGCTGCTGCAAATAATAATTGTGATGCTATTGTTATAACTTCTAAATTATCGGCTGCATTAATTGCATCTTTAAAATCGACATAAATTTTTGGTAAACTTGCATTAAATATTAAAAATATTAGGCAGAAAACCACTGCAAATATAAATCCGAAGAGAAATATTGAAATGGCAATACGGCGCAATTCAAAATACTGTTTTAACCCTTTTTGGTTTCCAACTCTAACCATAGCTGCAACGCCTAATCCCATAGCTACCATAAATGTCATAGAACTTAAATTTAGGGCTATTTGGTTTGCTGCTTGATGATTTTTACCCAACAATCCGCTTAACCAAACGGCTGAAGTAAAAATACCGACTTCAAAGAACATTTGCATAGCACTTGGCGCGCCTAAAGCTATAATTTTATTAAGTTTTTGTTTAGATAGTGTAAAAAACTTAATGTTGGTAACATAAGCTGTAGATTTCTTTTTCTGTTTTAACACATACCACATAAACCAGAGCATTACAAAACGTGATATTAATGTACCAATTCCTGCTCCAACAATACCTAATTCTGGACATCCAAATTTTCCAAATATTAATAAATAGTTTAGTATTACATTAATTATGTTAGCAAAAAGCGTGGCATACATTGGATATTTAGTTAGAGACAATCCGTCGCTAAACTGCTTAAATGCTTGGAAAATTATTAATGGAACTAAAGAAAATGCTACAATATCTAAATAAGGCAAAGCTAATTCTACAACTTCTAGAGGTTGTTCCATTATATACATTAAAGGCTTAGCAAAATATAACGTTAGAAATAATGTTAGTCCTAAAACAGAACATAAAAATAAACCGTGCTTAAATGCTGATTTTCCTTCTGCAAAATTTTTAGCAGAGTCTGCTTCAGCTATTAAAGGTGTTATTGCTGTAGAAAATCCAATTCCTATAGACATTGCAATAAACATAAAACTGTTCCCTAAAGACACTGCTGCTAATTCTGCAGTTCCTAGTTGTCCAACCATTATATTATCTACAAAACTTACAAAAGTATGACCTAACATACCAAGCATTATTGGTGCTGCCAATAACCAATTTGCTTTAAATTCTTTAGTGTATTGCGAAAGGTTCATTTTAAAAAGGTAATATTTAATTTGTATGCGGGCGCAATTTACAACTTCAAGAAGTAAAAATATCTAAATTTTGAAGCAATAATCTAAAGTTTTACACACTAAAAACAGCAAGCTAAATAAGTGTTATTGGTTAAATTATATTGTAAAACAAACGTAGTTATAGCGCTGAAATTTTTACTTTAGCTTCATCAAACTCCGTAATAATTTCTGTTACAATATCTTGAACCGATTTAATATCGTGAATTAAGCCTGCTATTTGCCCGATTTCTAATTCGCCTTCAACTAAATCGCCTTCAAACATGCCTCGTTTTGCTCTTGCACGACCTAGTAATTTTTTTAATTCTTCTGGCGTTGTTCCTTTTTGGTATAAACTAGCAACATCGTTAAAGAACTTGTTTTTAATTAATCTTACAGGTGCTAACTCTTTTAAGGTTAATTGTGTATCGCCTTCTTTAGCATCTACCACAACTTGTTTAAAAGCGCTATGAGCAGAACTTTCTGTACTTGCTACAAAACGGCTTCCAACTTGAACGCCATTTGCTCCTAAAACCATACAAGCTAACATGGCTTTACCTGTTGCAATTCCTCCTGCAGCAATTAATGGAATAGTTAATTTTTGGGCAACCATTGGTATTAAAGTTAACGTAGTTGTTTCGTCTCTACCATTATGTCCTCCAGCTTCAAAACCTTCGGCAACAATTGCATTTACACCAGCTTCTTGGGCTTTTAATGCAAATTTCAAACTACTAACAACATGAACAACTGTTATACCTTTATCTTGCAACCATTTGGTCCAAGTTTTGGGATTTCCAGCAGAAGTAAAAACAATCTTAACGTCTTCTTCTACAATAATGTTCATAATTTCTTCTACGTTAGGATATAACATAGGAACATTAATTCCGAAAGGTTTACTGGTTGCTTTTTTACATTTCTGAATATGTTCACGTAAAACATCTGGATACATACTTCCTGCACCAATTAATCCTAGAATACCTGAATTACTTGCGGCAGATGCTAAACGCCATCCCGAATTCCAAATCATTCCTGCTTGAATTATTGGATACTGGATATTGAATAATTTTGTAATACTATTTTGCATTTAATCTGATTTTATATTGTCTACTTATGGCTTAACTTTACTTTTTTTTTAAAATATCGATAATGCACTAGACATTTATAACTATTTAACTCATAACTCCAGAACCTAACAACTCGTTGTCTTGATACCAAGCCACAAATTGTCCTTCGGTAATGGCAGATTGTTTTTTCTCAAACTCCACATATAAACCTGCTTCAGTTTTATAAAGAGTTGCTTTTTCTAATGTTTGCCTATATCTAATTCGGCCTAAAACGTCTAATTTTTCTCCGTTTTTAAGCTCTAAATCTTCTCGAATCCAATGGATTTCATCGTTTAATACAAATACTACATTATTATATAATCCAGGATGTGTTTTTCCTTGACCTGTATAAATAATATTTTCTTCTACGTCTGTTTCTATAACAAATAATGGTTCTACAGTGCCACCAACGCCAAGTCCTTTACGCTGACCTTTGGTAAAATAATGTGCACCATTATGAGTTCCAACAACTTTTCCATCTTCTTTTTTATAATCTATTCGTTTAGCCTTATAAGCTAATTCGTTTTCTTTAGAACTAAATCTTGGTAATGACTTATTATATGCTGAAAAACCAGCTGCTATTTCTATAATCTCTCCATTTTTAGGTTTTAATTTTTGTTGAAGAAACTCTGGTAATCTTACTTTTCCAATAAAACACAAGCCTTGAGAATCTTTTTTATCGGCTGTAATTAAATCTGCTTTTGCTGCAATTTCTCTAACTTGAGGTTTTTGTAATTCTCCTAAAGGAAACAACGCTTTAGCGAGTTGTTGTTGCGATAATTGACACAAGAAATACGATTGATCTTTATTACTATCTGCTCCAGCTTTTAACTGGTAAACAATTTCTCCATTAACTTCTGTTTCAGTTTTTTGGCAATAGTGACCCGTTGCAACATAATCTGCTCCAAGCTCTAAGGCAATTTTCATAAAAACATCGAACTTAATTTCTCTGTTACAAAGTACATCTGGATTTGGCGTTCTTCCTTTTTCGTATTCATTAAACATATAATCTACAATACGATCTTTGTATTGCTCGCTTAAATCTACAGTTTGAAAAGGAATATCTAATTTTTGTGCTACAAGCATAGCATCATTACTATCGTCTAACCATGGACATTCATCAGAAATTGTAACAGTATCATCATGCCAATTCTTCATAAACAAGCCTATAACTTCATAACCTTGCTCTATTAACAAGTGTGCTGCAGCGCTAGAATCTACGCCACCAGACAAACCAACTATAACTCTTTTTTTCATCTTATAATTTAATGAATTGCAAAGATAAGTTTTATATCGCTTTTATTATATTTTAGAGCAATTCGTTTTATTGTTTAATAAATAGACTTAAAAGTTTAACAAAAACTTAAGATTGAAACACTTACGAATTTTATAGATTTGAGAAAACAAAAAAAAGAAAACTATGAAAACAATTAAAACAATTACATTAGCCTTAATTGCACTAGTTGCATTTAATTCTTGCAGTAGCGACGATGATGCTACAACAACTGCAACAACTAAAAATATTGTAGAAACTGCACAAGCTACTCCAGAGTTAAGTATGCTGGTAGAAGCTGTAATTAAAGCTGATTTAGTAGATGCATTAACAGCATCTGGAAACAAAACGGTTTTTGCACCTACAAATACAGCATTTAACAACTTTTTAATTGATAATGGGTTTGTTGACGTTCTTGGAGATGCAGATTTAAATGCAGTACCAGTAGCAGCTTTAAAACAAGTATTACTTAATCACGTTATTGCTGGAACTAACTACGCTGCCTCAGACTTAAGTGGAGCTACAGGTTATGAAAACACTCTAGCCGATGGCGTAGGAAATACTAAATTAAGTATTTTTTACAACGGAAACGCTGGTGTTAAATTAAATGGTGTTTCTACTGTAACAACTCCAGATGTTACTACAAACAACGGTTTAGTTCATATTGTAGATGCAGTAATTGGTTTACCAGATGTAGTTACTTTTGCTACTGCAGATCCAAACTTTAGTATATTAGTAGATGCTTTAACTAGAGAAACTACTTTTACTTATGTTAGTACATTACAAACAGCTAATGGAACTAGTCCTGCGCCTTTTACAGTATTTGCACCAACAAATTTAGCTTTTGCTGAAGTCTTAACAGAATTAAATTATGCTAACCTAGCTGCCATACCTACTGCTACATTAGAAGCAACATTAAATACACATGTTATTGCTGGTACAAATGCGCAAGATACAGACTTTGTTAGTGGTACAACTTATACAACTTTAGGAGACGATTTAATATTTAACTCTACTGGTGGAGGACCAAAATTAACAGACGAAAACGGAAGAATTAGTAGTATTATTGCTACAAATGTACAAGCTACAAATGGTGTAATACACGCTATTGATAAAGTTGTGCTTCCAAACCTAAACTAAATTCAAACATTATTAAAAAAAAAGAGCTTCAGTATTGGAGCTCTTTTTTTTTTGAAATAACATTTAATTAGTAAATCTATTTTTTAGTGCCATTTTTATAAGGATTATTGCTTTTTTGTGTTAAATCGCGCTCTTCAATTAACTTACCGTTCTTGTAAAATTTCCATATACCTTTACGTTGATCATTAAAATATTGGCCATCTTCAACTGGATTTCCTTTAGTATCAAAAGTTTTATATACGCCATGAAACAAATCATTTTTATAATTTTCTATCCTTAAAAGCTTTCCACTTTCTGAATACGATAGACTTTCGCCATCTAAAAAGCCTTTTTTATATTGCATTGTTTCTGCTAATTGACCTGATGCGTAATACACACTTTTAGTTCCATTTAAAGATCCATTATCGTTATAGAATTCTTGTGTCATTAATTGCTTGGAGTCTTTATGATAATACAACCATTCTCCAACATAAATTTTATTGCGCATTTTACCTTTACTTACTACATTTCCTTTAGAAGAGTAAAATGTAACCTCTGCAAGATTGTTTTCTGAGTTAAAAACTCGCTTTGCAATTAAAACCGATTTATTTTTAATGGCTTCATAAAATTTGAATGTTCCAAAAGGTTTTCCATGATTAAACTGACCTTGATATCTTAAAATATTTGTTTTAGGAAATGTTTTTTGCCATTTACCATGACGTTCACCTTTGTTATCTAATTGATTAATTTCTTGCGCAGTAGACACTTTAAAAACAATAAAGCTTATTAGTATTAAAAAGTATTTCATAATGGTATAACGTTATTTATTTAATTCTATTTTACAAAAAAACTGCCAAAGTTTAATTTTTGACAGTTTTTGTATCATTATTGTAAGAAAGATTACTTTTTACCTTGCTGCTTTTGCTTTTCGGCTTCTTCCATAATCTCTTTCATTTTCTTCTGAAAACGGTTCTCCTTTTTAGGTTTAGTCTTATTAACTTCAATTTTAGATAAAATCTTGTCTTCGTCTAAAATAAAGTTTTTAATTACTAATAATATACCAATACTAATTAGGTTAGAAATAAAGTAATATAAACTTAATCCAGATGCGTAATTATTAAAAAACACTAACATCATTATTGGTGCAAAGTAAATCATATACTTCATCATCTTTGCCATATCTGGCATACCTTCTTGCTGTGGAGCAGACATTTGTTGTTGTCCTGTAGTCAATTTCATATAAAAGAAAATGGCTACTGCTGCTAATATTGGAAATAAACTTATGTGATCTCCATAAAGTGGAACATGTATTGGCAATTGGGCAATTTCGTCATAAGATGATAAATCTTCTGCCCATAGAAATTTTTGCTGTCTTAATGCAAATGCTACTGGAAAAAACGAGAATAATGCATAGAAAACTGGCATTTGTATTAATGCTGGTAAACAACCGCTTAATGGACTTGCGCCTGCTTTACTTTGTAACGCCATAGTTTCCTGTTGCGCCTTCATTTTATTATTTTTATGCTTCTCACGAATTGCATCTAATTCTGGTTTCAGAATTTTTAACTTCATTTGAGATAAATACTGCTTATATTGTACAAAAGACATGGCTAATTTAATTAACACTGTCATTACAATAATTGCAATACCGTAAGGTAAATACTGACTTAAAAACGCAAATAATGGAATGAATAAAAATTTGTTAATCCATCCAAAAATTCCCCAACCGTAATAGATACTTTCTTCTAAATTATCGCCATATTCTTGTAAAGTTTTACGCTCCGATGGTCCAAAATAGAATTTAAAATTCTGGTTTATATTATTTCCTGTTAATGCTAATGTTGTTTTAGCATTAAAATGTTTTGTAAATACAGTATCGACTTTTTCGTCTTCTACTAAATTTTTTGAGGCTAATTTTACTTTGTCAAACGCCTTTTCTGATACTAAAATCGAACTAAAAAAGTGTTGCTTAAAAGATAACCATTTAACATCTTGCTCTTCCTCTTCATCATCGCTAGAAATGGATAATTCGTTAATTTCTCCACCTTCGTAATTATATACTAACTCTGTGTAGCGATTCTCGTAAGAAATACTTTGATCGTAACTATAAGCTTTTAAATTCCAATCTAAGTCAACTGTTTTAGAACTGTTTAAAACTTGATCTAAGCCTTGAGAATTAATAATAAAATCTATCATATATTCTGATGGTTTTATTACATATTTATACTCTAAGAATTGACTTGGCCCAACATTTAATTTAAAAGATACAATGGTGTTTTCTCCATTTTCAATAATATTAGAATCAAAAACTAAATCTCTTGTGTTATGAATTCTATTATCTGTTGTTCCAAAATTTAAATTAAAAGAAGAATTATTTTCTTTTATTAAATAAATTGGTTCGCCTTTGGAGTCTAAGTGTTCTTTTAATTCAACCTCGGCTAAATAAGCGCCTTTTGTATTAAACTTTAATTTTAAAACCGTGTTTTCTACAGTAATAAATTTTGAGGTTCCATTATCTATAAAAACACCAAGCTTGTTTTTTCTAGCAATTTGCTGTAAAGAATCGGAAACTGGTGCTGCATTAATTTCTGAAGTTGTTGATAAAGTTGCTGTAGAACTGACGTTCTGTTTAGCATCTTGTTTATCATTTTCTAGTTGTTCTTGTTTTGCTTTATCGGCTAATTCTGCTTCTGTAGGCTGATTTTGCCACATCATGAATAATAAAATTCCGAAAATTAGTACAAAACCTATAATCGATTTTGTGTCAAGTTTTTTTTCTTCCATGTTAATTGTAAACGCATTTATAGGCGTTATAGTTATTTAGTCAATAATTTATCCAAAACACAAATAGTGTCAATATGACACTATTTGGTTTGTTTATGTTTTAATGCTGCTGCTACAAAAGCCACAAATAATGGATGTGGATTAGCAACTGTACTCTTATATTCTGGGTGATATTGAACACCAACAAACCAAGGATGTGTTGGTATTTCTACAATTTCTACTAAATTTGTTTCAGGATTAAAACCAGTAGACTGCATTCCTGCTGCTTCTAATTGTGTTTTATAATCGCTATTATACTCAAATCTATGTCTGTGACGTTCTAAAATAGACGTACTGTTATAAATTGAAGCTGCTAAAGTATTTTGCTCTAATTTACAAACCCAAGCACCTAAACGCATAGTTCCTCCTTTTTCTGTAACAGCTTTTTGTTCTTCCATTAAATTAATAACAGGATTTTTAGTGTCGGGATCCATTTCTACAGAATTAGCATCTGCTAAGCCTAAAATATTTCTAGAATATTCTATAACTGCCATTTGCATTCCTAAACAAATTCCTAAAAAAGGTATGTTATGTTCTCTTACATATCTAATAGCTTCAATTTTACCTTCTATACCTCTTTCTCCAAAACCTGGCGCTACTAATACTGCATCTAAATGCGATAATGATTTAGCAACTGTTTTTGGATCTAAAGATTCTGAGTGAATTGACTCTACATTTACTTTTACTTCGTTCTCTGCTCCTGCATGAATAAAAGCTTCTAAAATTGATTTATAAGAATCTTGTAATTCTACATACTTTCCAATTAAACCAATTGTAATAGTTGATTTAGGATTTTTATGACGCGTTAAAAACTGATTCCAACGCTCTAAATTTGGCACTGAACTTTTTAAATCTAAACTTTTTAGAACCACTTTATCTAGACCTTGATCTAACATTAAATTTGGTACATCGTAAATTGTAGAAGCATCAATAGATTGTATTATAGCTTCTTTTCTAACATTACAAAAACGTGCTAGCTTATCTCTAAGTTCTTGTGGTAATTCGTGTTCTGTTCTACATACTAGAATATCTGCTTGCACACCACTTTCCATTAATGTTTTAACACTATGTTGTGTTGGCTTAGTTTTTAATTCTCCTGCAGCTGCTAAAAATGGCACTAAAGTTAAATGAATAACTAAAGCATTATGCTCTCCTAAATCCCATTTTAGTTGTCGTACCGCTTCAACGTATGGTAAAGACTCTATATCTCCAACAGTTCCTCCAATTTCTGTAATTACAATATCGTAATCTCCAGAGTTTCCTAAAATTTGAATTCTATTTTTAATTTCGTCTGTAATATGAGGTATTACTTGTACGGTTTTTCCTAAAAACTCGCCACGACGTTCTTTTTGAATAACACTTTGGTAGATACGACCTGTAGTTACATTGTTTGCTTGACTTGTAGGTACATTTAAAAAACGCTCGTAATGTCCTAAGTCTAAATCGGTTTCGGCACCATCGTCAGTAACATAACATTCTCCATGTTCGTATGGATTTAAAGTACCAGGATCTACATTTATGTATGGGTCTAGTTTCTGTATGGTAGTTCTATAACCTTGTGCCTGTAATAGCTTAGCTAAAGAAGCTGCTATTATTCCTTTTCCTAATGAAGATGTAACTCCACCGGTTACGAAAATGTATTTTGTATCTGTTGCCATTGTGCGTTTTTAACGCATGCAAAATTACGAAAAGTATTAATATTTTAAAGCCTTAAACTAATTAATTATGGTTTAAAATTTTTATGAATCGTTCTAACCAAATCTTCTAAGCCATTTAATTTTAAAGTATATACGGTTTCTAGCATAGTTCCTAACTTGTTTTTTGGAAAGCCTTGACCATGAAACCAAACAATATAATATTCTGGAAGATCTATTAAATAACGATCTTTATACTTTCCAAATGGCATTTTAGTGTGCGCCAATTGGATTAAAAACGTCTTGTCTGGTTGCTGTAATTCCATAACCTATAGCTTGTAGCTTTTTAATAAATTAATATGCATAGCTACTTTTTTTCTATTTTAATTGCTGTTGGTAATCTCTAGAAAAATCTATTTCAAAAATTATATAAGCTACTAACGTTAACTAATATTTTATACAAAATACATCATTAAAACATTAGCATTACTCTACCTCAACAAGATTTAATCCATCGTACTTTTCTAAAAATACGCCATTATTTTGAAAACCACCTAAAACGGATTTTGTATAACTAAATTTATTTTCTACATATTGAGTTAATGATACTTCTTTAACAGAATGATATAAAGTTTCCGATGAAGAAATACGCAAAACTATATCCATAGTTAAATCAAATCCTCTTGTAGCAAAACTACTTGGTGTTTCGTTATATTTAGCTTTGTAAGCTTCTATAAAGTTACTGTTATCGTTGTCGTTATTTATTTTAGCAATGGTAGGAAACGTAAAATTTAATTGAGATAAATGCTTATTAGAAACCTCATCGCCTTGAAATGCATTATTGTAATCTGTGGTTGTTAAAACAACAGATAAATGTTTTAAATTATTTTTAGAATTCAAAATACTTGAAACGTTAGACACAAATCCTTCTTTTTGAGTTTCTAAAAAAACTATGTTTTTGCCTGGTTTTAAAGCTTTAGTTATATCTAAATCGTAAACAAAAAAATCATCTTCTTTTGTTTTTTTATTTAATCTTGAAGCTACAACAGTTGCATTAGGAAATGCTAACTTTAATGAGTTTTTTGATGCTATATTTTTAGAATCGTGAATAATTACAATATGAGACGTAGAATCTTGTTTAACATAATTAATTATTTTTTGATGCAATAACATTTCGCTTGGTCTGGATTGAAACACATTGTGTCCTAAATCTACCTTTTTAGTTAATGGATTAACTACTGGAATATTACTAACTAGTAGTTTTTTAGCTACCAAATTAAAATTTGAAGGCATAAATGGCCCAATTACCACATCTGTTTTATTAGAAATTAAACCATCTATAAACTCTAAACATGTACTTTGCTTATTTTGAGTATCTAGAACTTTAACGTTTAAATTAAAGCCTAAATTTTTTAAAGAATCTAAAGCCATTTCTGCTCCGGAATAAAATTCTAGAGATAAGTTTAATAGCTTATCATTTTCTATTCTATTATTAGTTTCATTTACAGAATCTAACTCTATAGTATTTAATTTAAAAGGCAACATAAATGCTATTGACTTTAAATCTTTATTTCTTACTAAAGCTAATAAGTTTGTTGGCTTGCCTAAAGCTATTACAGAATCGTTTACCACATTATTAGAGGTTACTTCTGTATTTAAATAAGATCTATTGTAAGGGATTTTTAATAATAATCCTTCTTTTAATCCTTGGGTTTTAAGATCTGGATTTAATAGTTCTAACTCTTCTTGAGATAGACCTAATTTTAATTTTAATCTAAAAAATCCTTCTTTAGGTAAAACCTTATAATAGCTATACTTATCGTCTACTGGATTTATTGTTCCAACTTCTTTTATAGGTATATTTATAGTGTCTCCAACTTTTAAACCATTTGTAACTTGAGGATTTAATGCGTCTAATTCTTCAACAGTAATCCCGTAACTAGAAGCTATTCGCCATTTTCCTTCTTTAACTTTAACAACATGTTTTCCTAAAGGTAACGCTTTAGTTGTTTTTGTAACTATTACTTTTTCTTTTTTGAAAATAGGAATTTTAATAACATCGCCTTTACGTAAGTTAGTTGAATATAGCGATGGATTGTACTTTTTAATGTTGTCTTGACTTATGTTGTATAATTTAGACAAACTATATAAGGTTTCTTTGCGTTTAACCTTATGTGTTTTGAAGTCTTGTAATGTGTCAGCATTTTTTGTATCGTCTATGTCTTTTGACGAAGCAACTGCGTTTTCTTTCACATCGGATACTTTACTGCTTTCTTGAGTTGAATCCGATTCTGGTTTAGTGTTATTTGGGATAATTAAAACGGCATTAAGTTTTAATTCATTTTTAGCATCAGGATTTAAATCGTAAATCTGAGTTTTTGAAACTTTATATTTAGTAGCTATAGATGATACGGTTTCGTTGGCTTCTACTTTATGGGTTATAAAGTTTTGTGCTTTAACAGATATGCAAGATGCTAAAGTAAAAAAGCAAACTAAAATTAAAATTCGTTTTATCATAATATATGTACTAATTGATTAGTGTATCAAAATTAATTTCAAAGCAATTCATTTTAAACCCGAATTGCTTTGAAATTTAATTCGATATTATTCCCATTCTATAGTTGCTGGTGGCTTAGAGCTTATATCGTAAACTACTCTATTTACACCTTTCACTTTATTTATTATATCGTTAGACGTTTTTTGTAAAAACTCGTAAGGTAAATTTACCCAATCTGCAGTCATACCATCTGTACTTTCTACAGCTCTTAAAGCTACACATTTTTCGTATGTACGTTCGTCTCCCATAACTCCAACACTATTAACTGGTAATAATATTGCTCCTGCTTGCCAAACCTTATCGTACAATCCTGCATCTCTTAATCCGTTAATAAAAACAGCATCTACTTCTTGTAATATACGCACTTTTTCAGGCGTAATATCTCCCAAAATACGAATTGCTAATCCTGGTCCAGGAAAAGGATGACGACCTAATAAGGCTTTATCCATTCCCATAGAAGCTCCAACTCTTCTTACTTCATCTTTAAATAATAAACGTAAAGGTTCTACTATTTTAAGTTTCATAAAATCTGGTAATCCTCCAACATTATGATGACTTTTAATAACAGCACTTGGTCCACCAGTTGCCGAAACACTTTCTATAACATCTGGATAAATTGTTCCTTGCGCTAACCATTTTACACCATCTAATTGATTGGCTTCATCATCAAAAACTTCAATAAAAACGCGTCCAATAGCTTTACGTTTTTCTTCTGGATCACTCTTTCCAGCTAAGGCATCCAAAAAGCGTGCCGAAGCATCTACACCTTTTACATTTAAGCCCATTCCTTTGTATTGCTCTAATACATCTACAAATTCGTTTTTACGTAATAAACCGTTATTTACAAAAATACAATACAAGTTTTTTCCAATAGCTTTATGTAATAACATTGCTGCTACCGAAGAGTCTACGCCTCCAGAAAGTCCTAGAACCACTTTATCGTCTCCAATTTTTGCTTGTAAACCTTCTACGGTTTCTCCTACAAAAGCGTTTGGTGTCCAATCTGGATTTAATTTTGCTATTTTAACTAAGAAATTTTCTAATAATTGTTTTCCGTCTGTAGAATGATAAACTTCTGGATGAAATTGAATAGCATAAGTTTGCTCGTCTTCAATTTTATAGGCTGCATTTTTTACATCGTGTGTACTTGCTAAAAGTTTTCCTTTAGTAGGTAATGTTTTAATAGTATCGCTATGGCTCATCCAAACTTGGCTACCAAGGCTAATATTTTCTAAAAACAAATCATCCTCTACAAAACTTAAATTTGCGCGACCGTATTCTCTGGTATTAGATTCGGCTACTTCTCCACCAGAAAAGTGAGCTAAATATTGTGCTCCGTAGCATACAGCTAGTAATGGTTTTTCGCCACGAATACCTTTTAGTTCTGGATGAAAAGCTTCAGCAGACCTAACAGACATTGGACTTCCCGAAAGAATTACTGCCTTGTAGTCGTTTAATTGTTTTGGAATTTTGTTGAATGGATGTATTTCAGAATAGATATTAAGTTCTCTAACTCTACGCGCAATAAGTTGTGTGTATTGCGATCCGAAATCTAATATAAGTACCTTGTCGTGTTGCATACGCAAAAATATAAAAAGCGTTTAAAACGACCTCAATTTTCTAACGCATTTTTTAACATACTTATCTATAATGCTTAAAACATAGAATTTAGTGTCAATATTATGGAGTTTTCTAGGTGTTTAGAGTAAGAAAACAACAGCTTCAAACTAGCACTACATCTACTCTATAGGTTGATTTTATTGAAGTTACCAAAGTAAAAGTATTTTCGTAATTAATATATACAAAAGTAAACTCCTAGATTACGCACAGCTTGCTTATATAATTCACAAAAAAACTTATTTACTAATTAATTTTATGTGTAGCGCATTTATAGTTAAGCTTTTAGCGCTATTAAGTTTGTAAATACTACAATTTGAATGCGTTATTCTATTTATATAAATTTTATAATGTCTAACGTTATGTTATCCAAACAAATACAAATATTCTATATAATTTAAAATTTCAAACACAAATAATACTATAGAATACGGTCAAAATACGCTATTTTAAAGTGTAATAATACTAAACTCTAAATCTAACGGATTTAAACTTTCTATAAGTGAAGGAATTAATAGTTCGCCATATTCCAAGTAGAATTCGGAGAAATTTGCTTGTCGTTCTTGTAAGCTTTTGTTTGGAAATAACTGATTTTGAAGCTCAGTAATTCTATCTACTTCGGTATTTAGTTTACGCTTTTGTGCTTTTAACAAGCGTTGTTCTAAATATTCTATTCCTTTAATTTGTTTACGTTCTTGTGCTGCAACTGCACCAACAAAAGATGCATCGGTTTGTTTTGCAATTTCATACAAATCTTTAAATTGATTTTCTAATTGTAATTTTTGAGAACTAAAATCAATTCTAATTTTAGAAATTGTTTTTACTTTTTCTTCGACTAAATCAATCTGTTTTAAAAATAATTGCTTTGGAGAAATATCTAACTTAGACATTTTATTTGCTTGAACTTTACTTTGCAATAAAGCAGAATTACGCATTAATAAAATTGGAAAAGGTGTATTAAAGGCTTCGAAGTTTTGTTTTAACTGAAACCAATACGCCAATTCTCCGCCGCCACCAATATAACAAAGATTAGGTAAAATCTGTTCTTGATATAATGGTCTTAAAATTACGTTAGGCGAAAAGTGTTGTGGATTAGTTTCTACTTCTTTTAGAATCTCTGCTTTAGAAAAAGTTAGTTTGGTATTTAATACGTTGTAATTGCCATCTTTAAAAACAATTCGTTCTCTAAGATTTTTATGGTTATAAAAAAGATTAATTTCTCTTGGATTAACCTGTATTTTATAATCAGAATTTAGTGCGCCCAAAGCCTTAGAGGTCTGAGTAACATTTGCAAAAGATACCTGTTGCTCTAATTCTTGTTTTATACTTGGAATAAATAATTGTTTTAAACTTTTAAAATTAGCGTCTATAACAACTAAACCATAATCTTTAAATAAAAAATTAGCAATATACCTTGTAGCATCTGCTAAATTTGAATGTTCTAAATAAGCATTTTTAAAAAGTTTTGTTAACGTTTTAGCATTATTACTTAATCCTAATTGATTTTTAAATAATTGAAAAACTTGCTCTAAACCTTTAGTATCTAATTCTCCAACTGCTCCACTTGCAACTCTATTCCACTGTACTTTTTTTCCTTTAAAATTGAAGTAATTAATCTCGTCAAAATCGTGATCTTCTGAGGCCATCCAATATACTGGTACAAAGTTTTGTTCTGGATAAGCAACTTTTAATTCTTTAGCTAAATTTATAGCAGATACAATTTTAAACAAAAAATATAATGGTCCTGTAAATAAATTTAATTGATGTCCTGTAGTTATTGTAAATGTGTTAGGTTCTAATAAACTCTCAATATGTTGTTTTGTTAATTCTGAAGTATCAATATTAGTGTATTGCGCTTTAAGCGACTTAACTAAAACTTGCCTATTAGCCATAGAAAAATCTTGCTTTACTGCTATTTGACTTTTAAAATCTTCTAATGTAGTTCCGTTTAAGTAAAAAGGTCTTAAACCAGCAGATTTTGCCATGTAATCTTTTATTAAAGGCGAAAAAAATCGAATTTCAGAATAAGCTAAGGTTTGTTTTTTCATATTAGGCAAAAATAGACTGTAAATATAATACTCTTTAAAGGTTGATAAGTCTTAAATTTAACATAAAACTTTCAAAAAAAGGAGCCTAATTGATTAACTTTATAAAAATTGATATTATGAAAGCTTCAATAAACATAAAACGTAATAGCTTTATTTTTTGCTTACTACTATTACAAACAGTATTCTTATCTGCTCAAAATACTACTTTTTTCTCAGGAAAAATTCTAGACAAGACAAGTTCAAATCCAATGCATTTAGCTACGTTAAATGTTTTAGATTCTAACATTAGCACAATTACTAATAAAGAAGGCGAATTTGTTTTAAAATTACCAACAAACAGAATGCTTAAACAAATGCAAATATCTTTTTTAGGATACCAACCTTTAGAAATTGATTTAAGCACATTAAAAAGAACTGGAAATATTATTTACTTACTTCCTGCGCCTACACAATTAGAAGTCGTAGAGCTATTAAAAAACAAAAATGCTAAAGATTTAGTTTTAAAAATGCTAAAACTAAAAAACAATAATTACCTTAATAAATCTACTGTAATGACAAGCTTTTACAGGGAAACAATAAAGAAAAACAATAGAAATGCATCATTATCCGAAGCTGTATTAAATATTCAAAAAACACCATATTCAACGTCAAAAAGAGATATAATAACCATTATAAAGGCTCGTAAAAAAACCAACTACAGTAAACTAGACACCTTAGCATTAAAACTTCGTGGCGGACCATATAGTGCGTTACACACAGATTTAATTAAGTATCCAGATTTTATATTTACAGACAATAATTACGATAGTTATACTTTTTCATTTAACAAATCTACTGTCATAAATAATAAAAAAGTATATGTTGTAGCCTTTAAACAAAAGGAAAACATTACAGACATTTTGTATTATGGTAAATTATATATAGACTCAGAAACAAACGCACTAACTAAGGCAGATTACAACTTAAATTTAAGTAATCCACAAAAAGCAAGTAAACTATTTATAAATACAAAACCAAGAAATGCTAAAGTACTACCAACAAAAGCAAATTATATAGTTAACTTTTCGCTAAGTCATGGAAAATGGCATTATGCATATAGTAATATTAGTTTAGACTTTAAAGTAAAATGGAAAAGTCAATGGTTTGGAAAAAAATATAGTTTACAAAGCGAAATGGCAATAACAGATTGGGAATACAATAACAACTACAAAATTACCAATAAAAACAAATTAAAAGCATCAAGTATTTTTGAAGAGCAAGCCAATGGCTTTTTAGACAACAAATTTTGGGGAGCTTATAATATTATAGAACCTGAAAAATCTATTGAAAATGCCATAAAAAAAATAAACAAGCAACTTAAAAAGTCTTAATTCTACTTTTTTTCTATACTTTAAACATGGAATCCTTGTTAATTTCATTATTAGAAATTAAAAAAACAAACACTTAATAATCAACAGCTTAGATACAAAAATAATCTAAACCTTGTTAATACCAAATAAAAGAGTACCTTTGCACTTTATTAAAGCTCCTCAGAGTGAGGACTGTGTTACTAGAAGTTTTAAGGTTCAGTATTTTCGATGCGCTTCTTAATGTAACACCATTATTATAGCAATGCAATTGAATACTTACTAAAAGAATGAGCACATTCCAAGAATTAGGTCTTAACGAAGACTTACTAAAGGCAATTACAGACTTAGGTTTTGAAACACCAAGTGAAGTCCAAGCCAAAGCAATCCCAATATTATTAGAAGAAGACACAGATTTAGTTGCCTTAGCGCAAACTGGAACTGGAAAAACTGCTGCGTTTGGTTTTCCAATGTTACAAAAAATAGACATTGAAAGCCGTACAACACAAGGTTTAATCTTATCGCCTACTCGTGAACTTTGTTTACAAATTACTAACGAGATGAAATTGTACGGAAAGTACAATAAAGGTTTAAATGTTACCGCTATTTATGGTGGAGCAAGCATTCAAGACCAAGCCAGAGAAGTAAAACGTGGCGCACAAGTAATTGTTGCTACGCCTGGTAGAATGAAAGATATGATTAAAAGACGTTTGGTTGACATCTCTAAAATCCAATATGCGGTTTTAGATGAAGCTGACGAAATGCTAAACATGGGTTTCAAAGAAGATATAACTGAAATCTTATCGCATACACCAGACGAAAAAAACACATGGTTATTCTCTGCAACTATGCCAAGAGAAGTAGCAACTATTGCTAAGAAATTTATGTTCGAGCCTAAAGAAATTACGGTTGGTCATAAAAATGAAGGTTCTAAAACAGTTTCTCACGAATATTATATAGCAAATTCTCGCGACCGTTACCATGCATTAAAACGTTTGGCCGATGTAAATCCAGAAATATTTGCTGTAATTTTCTGTCGTACAAAAAGAGACACACAACAAGTTGCCGAAAACTTAATTGGAGATGGCTACAGTGCTGGAGCATTACACGGAGATTTAAGTCAAAATCAACGTGATATTGTTATGAAGCAATTCCGTAACAAACAAATACAAATGTTAGTAGCTACAGATGTTGCTGCGCGTGGTATTGATGTTGACGATATTACACACGTAATTAATTACCAGTTACCAGACGAAATAGAAACTTACACACACAGATCTGGAAGAACAGGACGTGCTGGTAAGACAGGAATTTCTATGGTTATTGTAAATAAAGGTGAAGTACGCAAAATTAAAAGTATAGAGCGTATTATTAAAAAAGACTTTATTAAAAAAGAAATTCCTAATGGAATGCAAATTTGTGAAGTACAACTTAAAGCTACAGCTGCTAAAGTTCACGCTGCTAAAGTTAATACAGATATTGATCCCTATTTAGAAGAAATAAATGCTTTATTTGAAGAAGACACTAAAGAAGATTTAATTAAAAAATTCTTTTCTGCCGAATTTACACGTTTCTTTAAATACTACCAGAAATCTAAAGACTTAAATGTTCAAGATAATGGACGTGATCGCGGAGAAAGTGGCAGAAGATCTTCTGGAGGAAATGCAGCACGTTACTTTATTAACGTAGGAGAAAAAGATGGTTACGATTGGATGAAACTTAAAGACTTCTTAAAAGAAGAACTAAATTTAGGTAGAGACGATGTTTTCAAAGTGGATTGTAAAGAAACTTTTTCTTTCTTTAATACAGAAAAAGAACACCAAGAAAAAGTATTAGCATTTTTCACAGACTATAAGCAAAACGGACGCTTTGTTAATGTAGAAGTTACAGAAGACAAAGGTGGACGCGGTGGCGGTGGAAGAAACCGCGGTGGCGGCGGAGGAAGACGTCGCGAAGGTAGTGGCGGCGGAGACCGAAGAAAACGTAACGATGGACCAAGAGGCGAAAGACGTTCTGGTGGTTTTGGCGGAGATAGAAAAAGCGGAAACAGCGATCGTAGAAGCAGTTCTGATAGACCTGATAGACGCAGTTCTGAAAGAAGCACATCTTTTTCTGATAGACCAAGACGCTCTAGACGTTCTGAAGACTAGAAACTTAATACTTAAAAAAATAAAAAGACCAAACTTAACGTTTGGTCTTTTTATTTTTAGTGACTAATCTAAATCATACATTAAAAAATTTAGAAACCTTAATATTCTACTTATATTGATTGAAGACAACACAACCAAGACGAAAGTGAGACATAAAATTAAAATAGAATAAATATTATGTAACCTAAATATTTAAAATAAGATATTACAATATGCTTTTTTTGTTAATCTTTCGTCAAAAAAAAGCTATAAATAGTTATAATGGTTAATTGTTTTCTATTTTTGATATTATACTTATTGTAAATGAAATTATTTATTTCCATCTTATTTAGTGTTATTTTAATATCTTCTATTGAAGCGCAAAATAAAAATAGTACCATTACTAAAGACTCTACAGAAACTAATAAAATAGGATTTGTAAGAGGTGTAATTATTGATGCCACATCTAACACAACCTTAAGCGGCGTTAATATTACAAACTTAAACCAAGTTATTGGTGCTGCAACAAATAACAAAGGAGAGTTTGAACTTAAAGCAAGGGTTAACGATACGTTACATCTATCGCATTTAGGCTATAAATCGGTTAAAATTAGAGTAACTAACGATTGGGTTAATAAAATTGAAAAATCAACTATATCTCTTACAGAATTAGCTTTAGCGCTAGAAGAAGTTGTAATTAGCCAATTAAAATTAACCGGATATTTAGAAGTAGATATTAAACAAGTTACTGTTAACGATAATTATAGATATAAAATACCTGGTATTAAAAGCGGTTACGAAGCTGGTAAAAAATCGCCAGGAGCATTGTCTAAAGTATTAGGTTCTATTTTTAATCCTGTAGATTTTCTTTACAATACGTTTTCTAGAAAAGGAAAACAAATGCGTAAGTTTAAACAAATGAAACAAGACGACGAGATTAGAAATACTCTTGCTACTCGTTTTGATAGAGATATGCTTACAGCACTACTTGGTGTTACAAAAATAGATTTAGACGAAATTGTTAGTCAATGTAATTACTCTAAAGAGTTTATAGATACAGCAAACGATTTACAAGTTTTAGATGCTATAAACGAATGCTACGAAGAATACAAAATACTTAGTAAAAGTAGAAAAAAGCGTTTATAACTTTATTTTATATCTAGTATTAAATTAAAAAGGGCAATTATTTAATAATTGCCCTTTTTAATTTATTGTACATTATAGGATGATAATTGTCTAATAAATATTGGTGTTGCAATAGAGGTAAAAGAAGAAGTGTCATAAATTAAACCAATTCCTTTAGAGTAATAAAACCTATCTATTCCAGGTAAAATTTCGCCTGTTCCAGAAATTTTAGCATATCTCTTAGAATTAATACAATTAAACGCTCCAGCTTCTACGTTTTTAATTGTTTCATCTACCTCAAGAGTTTCATAAACAATGCCCCAACCTGCATCAAAAAAAAATCGTTCTTCATAATTATTATTAGTGAATTTAATTTCGCCATCGCTATTAACTAAATCACCATCTATTTCTCTAAAAAACTCAAAATGCTCTCCGTTTGGATTACAAAAATTCTCATTATTATCATTACCAGCAGTAAATCTCCTAAACTTATAATAAGTTTCGTTTGAAATAATTTCTGTACCAACAATACTTACAGAATCTACAATTCCAGCGTCTTCATATAATTCTGTAGCAGAATTATATTTAAAATTTTTATAAACCCAAGAATTACCAACGGTTAAGGCATAGAAGTTTTCGGCTTTCTTATTGGGTAAATTATCTATATCTGAATTTTTAGTGCAAGAAAAAGCGCATAGAATAATTATTAAACTAATAAAAAAACGTTTCATAGATTTTAAATGATTGATTAAAAAAGTAGACGTTTATTATAATTTAGTTTTTAGAAGTTTATATGATAGATAACTCGATAGTTACTTAATTAGTATAATAACATTGAAAAAAAATTAAAGCTTATTATCTTCGTAATAACGCTCAACAATTTCCTCGTGAGATTTAATGGTTTTTGTACACCAATCTAAACGTTTTTCAAGAGTTTCTTCTTCGGTTAATTGCCAATTAATATCGGTTTTCTTAAGCTTTGTAGTAACGTGTTGTAAAATTATGGCAGCACTTACAGAGATGTTTAAACTTTCGGTAAAACCAACCATTGGGATTTTTAGAAAACCATCGGCTTGATCTAAAACTTCTTGAGATAAGCCTTCGGTTTCTCTACCAAAAAAGAAACACGCTTTTTTAGTGACGTCAAAATCGTGTAATTCGCAATCGTTAGTATGTGGCGTAGTTGCAATAATTTGGTAGCCTTGAGATTTTAAACTTTTTAGTGCATCTTTAACCGTATTATGTCGGTTTAAATCTACCCATTTTTGTGCGCCCATAGCAATTTCTCTATCTATACGTTTAGAGTTTTTTTCTTCGACTATGGTTACTTCTTGAATTCCAAAAACATCGCAACTTCTTATTACTGCACTCGTGTTGTGTAACTGATAAACATCTTCTGTAGCTACCGTAAAATGTTTGGTACGACCAGATAATACGTGATTAAAACGTTTTAATCTGTTTTCTGATAAAAAAGTTTCTAAATGCTCTAAAAGTTTAATGTCAATCATATCTATAATTTATAAAGCTGAAAAATAGTAAATAATAATTGTTTAGTGTAAACTTATGATAGAATATATGTTTTTGTTTAACCTTCTTTTTTTAATATTGAAGAGTTGTATAAAACCTTATGTTTAAATCAAAAAAATATATAATATGAAAAAGTAATTTCGCAAAAACGATAGTAGTGGCAGCTTTTGTAAAATTTAAATCTACGATTTTACAAAACTATAACGAATAGCGTGGTGGCTTGCCATTTGCCCAAGTAAAGTGTATAAACTAGACAAAAATGTTATATTTTTAAAGCTATGAAAAAGCATATTGTAATTTTAACTGGTGCAGGAATTAGTGCCGAAAGTGGTATAAAAACCTTTAGAGATGCTAATGGTTTATGGGAAGGACACAATGTTATGGACGTTGCTAGTCCCGAAGGTTTTGCCAAAAATCCTGAGTTAGTTTTGGACTTTTATAACCAACGTAGAAAACAATTATTAGAGGTAAAACCTAACAAAGCTCATTTTGATTTAGCTAAATTAGAGCAAGACTTTAATGTGACAATAATTACTCAAAATGTAGACGATTTACACGAACGTGCTGGCAGTACAAACGTGATTCATTTACATGGCGAATTACTAAAAAGGAGACCAATTAGCTCCGATAACGAGATTTACGATTGTAAAACTGATATTTTTTTTGGCGATAAAAATGAAAAAGGCGAACAATTAAGACCTCATATTGTTTGGTTTGGAGAAAATGTGCCTTTAATAGACAAAGCGGTTTCTATTTGCGAAACTGCCAATGTTTTATTAATTATTGGAACATCTTTACAGGTTTATCCTGCTGCAAGTTTAATGCAATATGCGCCAAAGTATATTCCAAAATTTTATATAGATGCTGCTCCTGCTCCAACCAACGATATATCTATTCAAGTAATTCCTAAAAAAGCAACTATTGGTGTTGAAGAAGTTATTGGGTTATTGAAATAAACTTATAATTCGCGACCTCAGAATGTTTTTCGTAAAAAATGAATTGAGCACAAGAAAAAGCAAAAATAGCTGTAAGTAAATTATAATTAATACTATAATATACTTTTTAGTAAAAACTACTTATTAGTAGAACACATTATTTTTATGCTGACGCGAAAGAAATTTTAGAAACAGATTGTGAAGTCTTGATTTTTTTTTGTTTCGTTTTTTCATCAAGGAACTGCAAAGCACTTAAAACAAGATAATAGGCGAATAAAAAATGAAAAAATAAATTTTGAACTGCGACTTAAAAATAAGATTATAAAACCAAAACTTTGTAATTACAAAATAGAAAAACTTACAAGCAATAAAAACAATTCAATTATATTTGCGGCATACTAAGTTACATTATGAGAATTGATATTATTACCGTTTTACCAGAATTACTAAAAAGTCCGTTTGAAGCGTCAATTTTAAAACGTGCTATAGATGCTGGTTTGGTAGAAGTACATTTTCATAATTTAAGAGATTACACCACTAACAAACACAAAACTGTAGACGATACACAATTTGGTGGCGGCGCAGGTATGGTAATGCTAATAGAACCTATAGATAAATGTATTACAGCTTTAAAAGAAGCTCGTAATTACGATGAAGTTATTTATATGACGCCAGATGGCGAGACCTTAAATCAAGGTACGTCTAACACATTATCTATGGCAAAAAACATAATTATTTTATGTGGTCATTATAAAGGTGTAGATCAACGTGTGCGAGATCTACTTATTACAAAGGAAATTTCTATTGGAGATTATGTGCTTTCTGGCGGAGAACTTGGTGCTGCGGTTTTATGCGACAGTATTATTAGGTTAATTCCTGGTGTTTTAGGAGACGAAACATCTGCACTTACAGATTCTTTTCAAGACGGATTATTAGCACCACCAATTTATACAAGACCAAGAGAATATAAAGGTCTTAAAGTTCCAGAAATTCTTTTTACAGGAAACTTTCCTAAAATTGAAAAGTGGCGAGAAGAACAAGCCAACCAAAGAACTATGGATAGAAGACCAGATTTACTAGAATAAGTTTTTGAGTAAGTAGTTATAAATTTGGATTTTGTTCAATTTGTTCTTAATAAAATTTAATTTATTAAGAGCAAAACATTATAAATATGACTAACCAATAAATAAATCAACCTTTAAACTTAATTTAAATAGTATTAATCATGATTTTAACCACCAATGTCTATCTTGATTTTATTTATTAAAAAAAGTGACTTCATATAAACAATAAATAAACATTTTACGTATATTTGCAGCCAAATTTGGGTTAACCTCTGGCGATAATCGCGAATGTTATCTTGGATTAATCAATAAAAATATTAAATATGGAAGCGTTAGTTAAATTTGTACAAGACGAGTTTGTAACCAAAAAAGATTTCCCTGAATTTTCAGCTGGAGATACAATTACTGTATACTACGAGATTCGTGAAGGTGCTAAAACACGTACACAGTTTTTTAGAGGCGTAGTTATTCAAAGAAGAGGAACTGGTTCTTCTGAAACTTTTACAATCAGAAAAATGTCTGGTACAATAGGAGTTGAGCGTATTTTCCCTGTAAACTTACCTGCTTTACAAAAAGTAGAAGTTAACAAAAGAGGTAAAGTACGTAGAGCTAGAATTTTCTACTTTAGAGAACTTACTGGTAAGAAAGCTAGAATTAAAGAAGTTAGAAGAAAATAATATTTTTCTCAACATATTTAAAAGCCTTGATATTATATATCAAGGCTTTTTTTTTACTTTTACTTTATGAATTTACCGTTTATAACAGATCAGGATTTTAAGAATAAAGATTTTACTAAAATAAAATTAGATAAAGCAGAGTACGATAATTGCACATTTACAAACTGTAATTTTGATTCTTGTTATTTATCGGCTTTTAGCTTTTTGGAATGCGAGTTTATAGATTGTAATCTAAGTTTAGTTAAAATTAACGAAACTATTTTTAAAGACACCACATTTACTAATTGTAAAATGATTGGTTTTCCTGTTTCAGAAATTAACACTTTCCTCCTATCCATAACCTTTAAAAGCTGTAATTTACAATTGGCTAATTTTGTAAATACCAATTTAAAGCACACTACATTTATGGCATGTAATTTTAATCAGACCGATTTTTCTAATGCTAATTTATTAGGGTCATCATTTAACAATTGTAACTTTTTAAATGCTGTTTTTAATACAACAAATCTTGAAAAATGCGATTTTACTTCAGCTAAAAACATCTCATTAATTCCAGAAAACAATAAACTAAAAGGTGCTAAATTTTCAAAATATAATTTAGAAGGCTTGTTAGCACATTATAAGTTAATAATTACAGAATAAACCAGCTTAAATAATATTATTCTTAAAGAATTAGTCATCAATTTAATAAAAAGTTAAAAGCAACATAACAGTTCCATTTCACTTTAAAAAAAGACTTCTTTTTTGTATATTCGCTAAGCAAAAAATAGATAAAATACTTTATATACTATGTCAAACACACCCAAAATAATCTATACAATTACAGACGAAGCGCCAGCTTTAGCTACACGATCTTTTTTACCTATAGTGAAATCGTTTGTAGAGCCATCTGGAGTTCAAATAGATACTAAAGATATTTCTTTAGCTGCACGTATTTTAGCCATTTTCCCAGAAGCTTTAACAGATGCTCAAAAAGTGTCTGACGATTTAGCTTATTTAGGTGATTTAGCAAAACAACCAGAAGCAAATATTATAAAATTACCAAATATTAGTGCATCTGTTCCTCAATTAAAGGAAGCAATTATAGAATTACAAGCCAAAGGTTTTGCAATTCCAAATTATCCAGACAGTTCAGAAACTGATGCTGATAAAGCAACTTTAGCAAAGTATAATAAAATTAAAGGTTCTGCTGTAAATCCAGTATTACGGGAAGGAAACTCGGACAGACGAGCACCAAAAGCAGTTAAAAATTACGCAAAAAAGAATCCACATTCTATGGGAGCATGGTCTAAGGACTCGAAAACTCACGTCGCTACAATGACTTCTGGAGATTTTGCCCACAATGAAAAATCTGTAACTTTAGCAGAAGCAACAACAGTAAAAATTGTTCATACAGATACAAAAGGAAAAACAACCACTTTAAAAGGTGATTTAAAACTTTTACAAGATGAAATTATTGATGCAACAACATTAAGTAAAAAAGCATTAATCAAATTTTTAGACGAACAAGTTGAAAATGCTCTAGATAAAAACGTATTGTTTTCTTTACACATGAAGGCTACAATGATGAAAGTATCTGATCCAATTATATTTGGTCATGCAGTTCGCGTTTTCTTCAAAGATTTATTTAAAAAACACGGTAAAACATTCAAAAAAATTGGTGTTGATGTAAATAATGGTTTTGGAAATTTACTAAGTAAATTAAGCGAACTAACTAAAGAAGAACGTAACGAGATTAAAGACGATATTAGATATGCTTTAGAACACGGACCAGAATTAGCAATGGTAAATTCTGATAGAGGAATTACTAATTTACACGTTCCAAGTGATGTAATTATTGATGCTTCTATGCCTGCAATGATTAGATCTTCTGGTCAAATGTGGAATGCCGATGGTAAATTACAAGATACAAAAGCCGTAATTCCAGACAGTAGTTATGCTGGAGTTTTTACAGCAACTATAGATTTCTGTAGAGAAAATGGTGCTTTTGATCCTACAACAATGGGAACTGTTCCTAATGTTGGTTTAATGGCTCAAAAAGCAGAAGAATATGGTTCTCATGATAAAACATTCGAAATTTCTTCTGATGGAAAAGTAGAAGTTATTGATGCTTCCGGAAAAGTATTAATGGCTCATAAAGTTGAGCAAGGCGATATTTGGAGAATGTGCCAAGTTAAAGATGCACCAATCCAGGATTGGGTAAAGTTAGCCGTAACACGTGCAAAAGCATCTAATACTCCAGCGGTATTTTGGTTAGACAAAAACAGAGCTCACGATGCACAAATTATTAAAAAAGTAGAAACATACTTAAAAGATCACGATACTACTGGATTAGAACTTCATATTTTGTCGCCTATAAAAGCAACAGAATTCACTTTAAAACGTGTTAAAGCTGGACAAGATACTATTTCGGTTTCTGGAAATGTATTGCGTGATTACTTAACAGATTTATTTCCTATTCTAGAATTAGGAACATCGGCAAAAATGTTATCTATTGTACCATTAATGAATGGTGGAGGCTTATTTGAAACTGGCGCTGGTGGATCTGCTCCAAAACATGTAGATCAATTTACCAAAGAAAACCACTTACGTTGGGATTCTTTAGGTGAATTTTTAGCATTAGCAGTCTCGCTAGATCATTTCAGTTTAACTCATAACAATCCAAAAGCTAAAATTTTAGGTGATGCTTTAGATGATGCTACTGAAAAATTATTAGAAAACAAAAAAGGACCAAGCCGTAAAGCTGGAGAATTAGATAATCGTGGTTCTCACTTTTATTTAGCTATGTACTGGGCTGAAGCTTTAGCAAATCAGAATAAAGATGCTGATTTAAAAGCTCAGTTTCAAAAAGTAGCTAAAGACCTAGAAGCTAACGAAGCTAAAATTGTTTCTGAATTAAACGATATTCAAGGTAAAGCTATAGAAATTGGTGGTTATTACTTACCAACCGAAGATTTATTACAACATGCAATGAATCCAAGTGTAACTTTAAAATCGGTATTAAGTCAGTTAAAATAATTAATTTACTTCTTATAAAATCAAATAGCATCTGTGAAAACAGATGCTTTTTTTGTTCAAGGATTTTCCTTAAATTAAAATAGAAAGCCTAATAGAATAGTAAACTAAATAATTAACTTACTGTTAAAATAAAACTTAGAGCCTAAATTTTATTTACTTTTGCTTGTGTACAAATAAATTATTTACGTGAATAAATTCATATTATTTTTAAGTCTTATTCTATGCAGTAACATAGCATTAGCTCAAGAAAACATAACACTAAGCGGAACTATTACCGAGGCGTCTACTAACGAAACTTTAATTGGTGTAAACATTATTATTCCAGAATTAGCAACTGGAGCAGTTACTAATGAGTACGGCTTCTACTCTATTACAATTCCTAAAGGAACATACAATTTACAGATTTCGTTTCTAGGTTTTAAAACTATTTCTGAAAATAAAAACCTTACAGAAAAAACAACACTAAATTATAAGTTAGAAGAAAGTACCGAAAATCTTGGTGAGGTAATTATTACCGCAGATTCAGAAAAACTAAATCTTAGAACACCACAAATGAGTGTAAATACACTTAAAGCAAGTACTATAAAAGATATTCCTGTAGTTTTTGGCGAAGCAGATGTAATTAAAGCCATTACATTATTGCCTGGTGTTACAAATGCCGGCGAAGGTAGTAGCGGTTTTAATGTTCGTGGTGGTGCTGCAGATCAAAATTTAATTTTATTAGACGAAGCTACAGTTTATAATTCGTCTCATTTATTTGGTTTCTTTTCCGTTTTTAATCCAGACGCAATTAAAGATATAAAATTGTATAAAGGAGGAATTCCATCAAGATATGGCGGACGCGTTTCATCGGTTTTAGATATTTATCAAAAAGAAGGAAACAGTAATAAATTTGCTATGAATGGCGGAATTGGACTAATATCAAGTCGTTTATTAGCCGAAGGACCAATAAAAAAAGAAAAAGGATCGTTTTTATTAGGAGGAAGATCTTCTTATGCACATTTATTTTTACCATTATTTGACAATAATAATGTAGCTTATTTTTACGATTTAAACACAAAGCTAAGTTACAAATTAAACGATAAAAACAACATTTACCTGTCTGGTTACTTTGGGAGAGATGTTTTTAAAATATCTGATAGTTTCGAGAACACCTACGGTAATACAGTTGTAAATTTTAGATGGAATCATTTGTTTTCAGACAAACTATTCTCCAACTTATCTGTTATATATTCTGATTATTTTTATGGTTTAAACCTAAACTTTGTAGAATTTAATTGGGTTTCAGGAATAAAAAACATCAATTTAAAGTATGACTTTAAACATTATATAAACAACGATTTTAAACTCCAATATGGCTTAAATAGCATACATCACAGTTTTAATCCAGGAAAAATTGAACCTTCAAATCCAAGTTCTGGAATAAACGAACAGCAATTAACAAAAAAATATGCCTTCGAAAATGCTGTTTATATAGATGCCGAACATCAGGTTTCCGATAAGCTAACATTATCTTATGGATTAAGATTAAGTTCATTTTTAAGATTAGGACAAGACGAGCTTAATAATTATCAGAATAACGAAGCAGTAGTTTATAATTCAACGTTTGGAATTTATCAAAAAGTAGATCCAATTAGTACATCTACATATAACAGAAGCGATATTATAGAGACATTTGCCAATTTAGAGCCACGTTTAGCAGCATCTTATAGATTAAATAATAGTACATCTGTAAAAGCAAGTTATAACAGAATGACCCAATATTTACACTTATTATCTAATACAACATCTCCAACTCCTTTAGATATTTGGACACCAAGTGGAACATTTGTAAAACCACAAATATTAGATCAAGTCGCTTTAGGTTACTTTAAAACTTTTAAAGACAATACGTATTCTTTAGAAGTAGAGTCTTATTACAAAATAATACAAAACAGAATAGATTATATAGATGGCGCAGATCTAATTGCAAATAATGCTATAGAACAAGTTATTTTAAATGGAGAAGCAAGAGCTTATGGACTAGAGTTTTTATTAAAAAAAGACAAAGGTCGCTTTAAAGGTTGGTTAGCTTATACATTATCAAAATCCGAACAAAGAACTCCAGGAAAAACAGCAAACCAACCTGGAATTAATAATGGTAATTGGTACAACACAGCTTACAATAAAACACACGATCTATCTTTTACAGGAAGTTTCGATTTTAATAAAAAATGGAATTTTAATGCCAATTTTATAGTACAATCAGGACAACCAACAACCTATCCAAACGGACAATATGTATATAATGGTGTAAGTGTTCCAAATTTTAGTTCTAGAAACCAAGACAGATTACCAACGTACCACAGGCTAGATGTTTCAGCTATTTACAAACCAAAACCTAATAAAAAAACAGGTTACCAAAGTTCTTGGGTTTTTGGAATATATAATATTTATAACAGATTTAATGCAGCTTCAATAAGCTTTGGAGAAAATAGAATGTCTGGACAAAACGAAGCAACACAATTATCTATTTTTGGTATAGTACCATCGGTAAGTTATAATTTTAAATTTTAATAAAATGAAATCATTTATATATACATTTCTACTACTTTTTTTATTTACAAATTGCGAAAAAGTTGTAGATATAGATGTCCCAACAGGACAAGAACGCCTAGTAATAGAAGCATCTATTAATTGGTATGATGGTACACCAGGCAACGAGCAAAAAATTATTTTAACAAAAACAGCGCCCTATTTTGGAACATCAATTCCATTAGCACTAAATGCTGTAGTTACAATAACAGATAGTAATAATAATAGCTTTAATTTTATAGATACAGATAATTCTGGCATATATAAAACAACCACATTTACTCCAGTATTAGACGAAACCTATACGTTAAATATTACGTACAATAACGAAACTTATACAGCTATAGAAACGCTTAAATCTGTAAGTCCAATAGATTTTATAGAGCAAGATAACGAAGGTGGATTTTCTGGAGAAGAAATAGAAATTAAAGCCTATTATACAGATCCAGCAGACCAAGAAAATTATTATTTCTACCAATTTGACACAGATATCGCAGCAATACCAATGTTAGAAGTTTACGATGATGCATTTACAAACGGAAATCAAATTTTTGCGTTCTTTACAGAAGAAGATTTAAAACCAGAAGATGAGCTAACTATCAATCACTTTGGCGTATCAGAACAATTTTATGAATACATGAACTTGCTTTTACAACAATCAAATTCAGACAATGGTGGACCATTTCAAACCCAACCAGCAACCGTAAGAGGAAATTGTATAAACATTACAAATACAGCCAATTTTCCTTTAGGCTATTTTAGATTATCACAAGCTTACACAACAAACTACACAGTAGAGTAATAGTCTAATAAAAAATAAAGCGTTTATTATTCTGTTAAAATATTAATATAATGGCGTTTCCCTATCGGGTCGTGTCATCCGCTATATCTTTTTTGCAAAGCAGTACAAATTTAGTTTGGTATATGTTTAATTCAATGTAAAGTCAATTTATAAAAAATACAGCATTATTATCACAAAAAAGGATGCCGCTACTACCACTAACGCAAACAAATCCGTATTTTTGATATATGGATTTTATAAAAACAACAGAACAAGACTCAAAATACAATCATTTAGAAAAAATGACGTTAAACGAGCTTTTAGTTAATATAAATAACGAAGATCATTTAGTGCCACAAGCCGTAAAAAAGGCAATACCACAAATAGAAAAATTAACCAAGCAAATAGTTAACAGACTAAAAAATGGCGGGAAATTATTCTATATGGGTGCAGGAACAAGCGGAAGACTTGGTGTTTTAGATGCATCAGAATGTCCTCCAACTTTTGGAGTCTCATCAGATTTAGTCTTTGGAATAATTGCAGGTGGAGAAAAAGCCATAAGACAAGCAGTAGAAAATGCAGAAGACTCTAAAACACAAGGTTGGATAGATTTACAAAACCATAATGTATCTAAAAAAGATGTAGTAATTGGAATTGCAGCATCAGGAACAACACCTTATGTAATATCAGCATTAGAAAAATGTAATCAAAATAATATTATTACAGGTTGTATAACCTGTAATGAATCAAGTCCGCTAGCAAAAACAGCACAATTTCCAATAGAAGTAACAGTAGAATCTGAATTTTTAACAGGAAGTTCAAGAATGAAAGCTGGAACTGCTCAAAAATTAGTACTAAACATGATTAGTACTTCTACAATGATTCAATTAGGAAAAGTAAAAGGAAATAAAATGGTAGATATGCAATTATCTAACTCTAAATTAATTAAACGCGGAACACAAATGATTGTTAACGAATTAAATATCTCAGATTCAGAAGCTAAAACACTATTACTAAAATTCAAGAATGTTCGTAACGCAATAGAAAACTACAATGGAAACTAAAAGAACAAATAAAGAGCTATTAGTAAAAGGTTTACAACAAATGGGAATTGCTTTGGCACTTCTAATTAGTGGTCCTATATTATTACATTTAGTATTAATTAATAAAGATAAACCATTCTTTATACCACTATTTATTATAGGTATTATAATTTGTGGTTTAGCTATCTATTTCATCTTTAAAGGTCTAAAAACAATAATGTCTAGTTTATTTGATTAAACTGCTATTAAACCTTACTTTTGCACAAAAATTTAATTAAATGAGCGAAGTAAAAAGTAAAGCAATTGCTATAGAGTATAACTTATATAGAGACACTGCAGAAGGACAATTAATAGAATCTACTGAAGGAAAAGAGCCATTAGCATTTTTATCTGGATTAGGACAAATGATTCCAGAATTCGAAGTTAATGTAGCAGAGTTAAAAGAAGGAGATACATTTTCTTTTGGAATAAAATCTGAAAACGCATATGGAACTCATAAACCTGAAGCTATTATAGAATTAGCACAGGATATGTTTATGCAAGAAGGAAAATTAATTCCAGAAGTTGCTGTTGCAAATATTTTACCACTACAAGATCAAAACGGGAATGTAATTCCTGGAAAAGTAATATCTATTAACGAAGAAACTATAACTGTAGACGTAAACCACTTATTAGCTGATCAGGACTTACACTTTACAGGTAAGATTCTTGAAATGAGAGACGCTACAAAAGAAGAATTAGAACACGGTCATGTTCACGGAGCAAATGGACATCAGCACTAAGATTTTATAAATTTATAATAACTTAAAAGCTCAATTTAACTAAAGTTAAATTGAGCTTTTTTTATTTCAAGTAGCATCTTTCATTATTAATCATTTTAGAGTATGTAAAGCATTTGTATTAATACCAAAGGTTGCATCTAAAAAGTCATTATTAGGATTAACTTGCTGTAATAAATAAGCAATACTTGCATAATGATGCGTTGTATGGCTATTAGCATA
>CALJFB010000004.1 GCA_938073895.1 uncultured Flavobacteriaceae bacterium | reverse complement strand
CAACTAATAGTTTATCCATCACCACAAATATTAGATACACCAACAGATTTAGAAATATGTGATGATGCAACCGCCGATGGTTTCACTATTATTGATTTAACGGTAAACGAAACAGAAATATTACAAGGATTAATTGCATCCAACTATAGCATTACATATTATGAAACCCAAGCCAATGCAAATTCGGCAACAAGTCCAATAATGCCAGCAACAGCTTATACAAATACTGTAGCAAACAATCATATTGTTTGGGTACGCGTAGAAGATAATCCAACAGTAACAGCAACATTAGATGGTTGTTACACTGTAGTTGCTATGAATATTATAGTAAACCCAAGACCTGTATTAGTTCAGCCAGATGCCTTACAATTATGTGATTATACTAATCCAGGCGATGAAATTGAAGTCTTTGATTTAACCTTAGCAAACGCACAAATATTAAACGGACAAACGGGAATAAGCCTAACATATTTCTTTAGTCAAGCTGATGCCGATGCTAATGTTTTTCCATTATCTAGTAACTATTCTAATGTTGTAAACCCTCAAACTATTTATGTAAGAGCAGAAAACGATGCAACCACATGTGTAAGCACAATTACTTTAGACATTAGAGTAAACCCATTGCCAAGTCCAATAGCAAATCCAGCGCCATTAATAGCTTGTGATGTTGATAATGATGGTGTTTTCGATGATTTTGACTTAGATAGCCAAACAGTAACCATTTTAGATGGCGAACCTAACACCATTTTAAGTTACCACGAAACAGAGCAAAACGCTATAGATTCAAGTATGGCATTACTAAGCCCATATACAAATATTGTATCATACAATCAGATTTTATGGGTAAGAGCAGAAAACACAGTTACAGGTTGTTATACCATTGTAAATTTAGAATTACAAGTATTAGACTCGCCCGTAATTCCAATCGATATTGATCCATTAGATGCTAGTGCAGGCGATAATGTGTATGTGGTTTGCGACGATGATAATGATGGATTTAATACCTTCGATTTTGAGACCTCAGTAACACCTGTGGTTTTAGGCACACAATTACCAGCAGATTTTCCAATAAGTTATTATTTAAATCAAGCCAATGCAGAAGCAGGAATTAATGCTATTGTAAATACCGGGAATTATACAAACATAAGTAATCCACAAACTATTTGGGTAAAATTAGACAGTGCAAATGGCTGTGAAACCATACGAAGTTTTGATATTCGTGTAGAATTTCCACCAGTATTAATTACACCAACCGCATTAGAAGTTTGCGACGATTTAGATGCAGATTACTACGAATCTAACGATGGTATAAACCCATCAATAGATTTAACGGTTAAAGATGCAGCTATTATAATGGGTAATGCAAGTTGGGTTGTAACGTATCATATTACACAAGCCAATGCAGTATCCGGAACACAAGATATCCCAGACGCAACAATGTTTGCAAATACCACACCAGGAGCACAAACGATTTGGGTTAGAGTGGTCGATGCCAATACAGGATGTTTTAGTATAACCACATTAACCATTAGAGTAACACCAAATCCATCACCAAGTCAAAATCCAAACGATATTGAATTATGTGATGACAATAACTCTCCAGATGGTATCGAGATTTTCGATTTAACAGTTAACGAAACATTTATATTAAATGGCGAAGGAACTCCAGCAGATCCAAGACACGTTAGTTATTACACAGAATTAGCAGATGCATTAACAGCAACAACGCCAATAGCAGATGCAACAATGCATAGTAACGTAAATCCATCGGATACAACAACAGGAATTTCACCACAAACAATTTATGTACGTGTAACCAATGGAACCGACGAATTAGGATTAGGCGGCACAGGTTGTTTTACTATAGTTAGTTTTGATATTATTGTAAATCCATTACCATTAATTCCAGCAGCCGATTTAAACTTATACGCCTGTGAATTAATGACGGATAATGTTTATAATTTTGATTTAACAGTAAATACACCAATACTATTAGCCGCTCAGAACGGAACAAATTATGCGGTAACCTATCACGAAACACAAGCAGCTGCAAATGCAGGAACGCCAGTAATAGGAACACCAAGTAATTATCCAAACACCTTATCCAACCCACAAACACTATTTGTAAGTGTAACCAATACTACCACAGGTTGTATAAATACGTTAAGTTTTGATATTGAAGTAAACGAAGCTGCAGTAGCTAACGCTTACACCAATGCTTTTGAAGTTTGTGATGATAATATGGAATTTGATAACGATACTACAAACGATAGTATGACTTTTGATTTAACCACTCAAGATGCCACAGTTTTAGGGGCACAAAATCCAACTAATTACATTGTAAGTTATTATTTAACACAAGCCGATGCAGATGCAGGTATAGCAGCAACAGCCTTAACAAGTCCATTTACAAACACGGTAAATCCACAAGTGGTTTATGTTCGTGTAGATAACGATACTGTAGAACCAATAAGTATAGATATTACAAGTATAGATCCAGCAATAGGTATAGATTTTAATATGGATGGCACTATAGATACTTACGATACCAATATGAATGGCGTTATAGATTTAATAGATGTAAATGGCGATGGTATTTCAGATGCTATAGATACAGATGCTAATCCAAATACCATAGAAGGCGTAGATTTAGATGGTGATACAATAGCAGACTTTGTAGATGTGGATAATGATGGAGTAATAGATAACGATTCATTCTGTTATGCAACAACACCATTAACATTACAAGTTAATCCAATGCCATCATTTAATTTAGATGACACGTATATGATTTGCGGCAATGTAAATGGAACCGAAGTTATTTCAACACCAACAATAACAACAGGATTAAGCGCTTCAGATTATAATTTCCAATGGTATTTAGAAGGCGTAGCAATAGCAGGCCAAACAGGCCCAAGTATAGATCCAATACAAAGCGGAAACTATGCCGTTGTAGCTACATATACAAATCCGGCAACAGGATGCTCTAATTTAATAACAGATCCAAACGCAATGACTTTAGTAGAAGTAAGTCAGCCACCAGTAATAGTAGCAAACGTAACCACAGCCGCATTTGGAGATTTACACACTATAGAAGTAACCACAACAAACACATCTATATCTACTTTTGATGTATCAATTTATGAGTTTAGTTTAGATGGAGGCGATTTTGTAAGCAACACACCAAATACAAACATGTATACCTTTACAGATGTTGGCGCAGGCGATCATATTATAACTGTAAGAGATAAAAATGGATGTGGTCAAGCTAGCGTACAAATTAATTTAATGGATTACCCACAATATTTTACACCAAATGGCGATGGTTATAACGACACGTGGAATATTTATGGTATTGCAAACCAACCAGACGCAACGATTTATATTTTTGATAGATTAGGGAAACTCCTTAAACAAATAAGTCCAACAGGTTTAGGATGGGACGGAACATATAACGGAAAACCAATGCCAACAAGCGATTATTGGTTTACTGTAGAATACAGAGAGCCAAACTCTGGTTCTAATGTTAAGAAGCAATTTAAAGCCCATTTTACTTTAAAACGATAATTAATATTAAAATTAACAAAAATAAAACGCCTAAATCATTTATTTGATTTAGGCGTTTTTTAATATAAGTAAACAGATTTAATGCTTGTATTAGTTTTTTATTGCATTTTATAATTAGTTTTCTAACTGATTTTCTGTATTTTGAAATAGCTTAAATAGTTATTCTTTTAGGTTTTATTTATGGTTAAATTATAGAGTTACCCAAATATTAACCATTAATAGCTTCGACACTATTAATACGTCCTTTCATCATTTCTTTAAGCATATTTTCTATACCACTTTTAAGAGTGTAAGTAGAAGATGGACAACCGCTACAGGCACCTTGTAAAATAACTTTTACTATTTTAGTTTCAGGATCGTAAGATTCAAACTGGATATTTCCTCCATCGCTTGCAACTGCTGGTTTTACGTATTCTTCAAGTATGTTTATAATTTCTTTTGATGTGTCATCATAAGATTCATATTTTGTGTCAAGGACTTCAGCTGTTTTCTCTTTAGCAATTTTAGCTTCAGGATTAACAATTTCTTTTCCAGTTTCAATATAAGATCTAATAAATTCTCTTAGTTCGAATGTAATATCTTCCCATTCTGCAACATCAAATTTTGTAATTGAGATAAAGTTTTCATCAATAAAAATAGATTTTACAAAAGGAAAGTTAAATAGCTGGGTTGCTAATTCAGACGATTTTGCAGTATCAATAGATGTAAATTCAAAAGTAGATGTTACTAATTTTTTATTTGCAACAAATTTTAATACAGATGGGTTAGGAGTACTTTCTGCATAAACAGTAACTGCTACCTTTTTTGCTTGTGCTTCTACAGTTACAGCAGGTTTTCCTTCGTTAAGGTAAGTTGCTATTTGTTCTGCTACTTCATCTTGAACTTGATTCCAACCTATAATATTATATCTTTCTATGGCAACAAAATTACTTGAAATATATACTTTTTTAACAAAAGGTAAATAAAATAACTGTTGTGCTAATGGAGATTCTTTAGCTTCGTCTATATTGTTATACTCAAAACTTTGATGCTTTGTAATAAATTTATTGGTTTCAAACTTTAAAATACTATCGTTTGAAGTTGGAATTATACTAATTGTAAATGCAGACATTTTTCTTTTTGAGCAAAAATAATAAAAGTTAGCTCTAAAATTCTTCTAATTTAACATATAATACCTATTTTTAACTAAAATCTTCTAAGGAAACCATTTATTTAATAAAACTAAATTTATATATTTGGCTACTATTATATTTTTATAATAAATTAAAAGTTTATTAAGTAAAACAAACTCAAATCTGTTTTATCTAAATCTGAAACTATGAAATTTACCAAAGTATTATTTTTAGCGTTTGCTACATTGTTTTTTTCTAACGCATCTATTTCTCAAGAAGGAATGCCAATATACTCGGATTATTTAACAGATAACTTGTATTTAATTCATCCTTCTATGGCAGGAGCTGCAAATTGCTCTAAAATTAGATTAACAGGTAGACAGCAATGGTTTGGAGACGAAGATGCACCAGCTTTATTAAGTGTTAGTGCTAATGGACGAATTGGCGAAACACAATCTGGTATTGGAGCAATTGCTTATTCTGATAAAAATGGATTTCATTCTCAAACTGGTGCCTATTTAACATATGCCCATCATTTAATGTTTTCTAGAAGCGAAGTAGATTTAAATCAATTATCTTTTGGTTTAAGTGTTGGTGCAATACAATACAAACTTGACGAAACTAAATTTTTACAAGATGGATACGATCCTATTATTGCTGGAGTAGAGCAATCTGCTACAAACTTTAATGTAGATTTAGGTTTCTCTTATAGTTTATACAATTTTTCTGCTCACGCAACAGTAAAGAATTTATTAAAGAATGATGGTATTAACTTTAATGAGCAAGGTTTAAGTTACGATAATTTAAGAACCTATATTTTTTCTATGAGTAATACATTTTCTTCAGGAAGAGATTTATTAATAGAGCCATCTTTTATGGTTTTTCATAGAGATGCAACCAAAGAAACAACTTTCGATTTAAACCTTAAAGCATACAAAACAATGGAGTTTGGTAGACTTTGGGGTGGATTATCTTACAGAAGAAGTTTAGATGGTGCAGAATATATTGGTCCAGGAAGTACAAGTGTAGAATCACAAAAACTACAATACATTACGCCTATTTTAGGTGCAGATTATAAAGAATTTGTATTTGCATATACTTACAGTTATCAAATGAACGATGTTGTTTTTAATAAAGGTGGATTTCACCAATTTACACTAGGTTACAACTTTAATTGTAGAAGAGCAAAATACAGATGTAATTGTCCTGCAATTAACTAAAGATACTTTTAATTATAATTTTAAAAGCTTCACTACGGTGAAGCTTTTTTGTTTTCAACCCTAAATGAGTAAGTTATTTATTAAACTGCGTGAAGTTGCATTTTGGTTGAGTAACCATAACTTTTTAGAGATTAAAATTACACTTTTCTAGTTATACAGATTTTATTTAATGGGTTAAAGTCTGTATGTTTATATTATAAAATTTATAAATGAAATTATTTTATCTTATTTGTTGTCTATTTGTTCTAGGATTAACTCCTGGAATATCACAACATCATACGTTTTCCGAAAGTAAATTTAGTTACTTCACTTTAAAAGGAAACATAAAAAAAGCCTATAAAGATGATGCTATAACTAATGCTAAAATAAATGTAAATGGCGGATTTTATACTACAACAAATAGTTTTGGTCACTTCTCTATAAAAGTAAAGTTAGGAGATTTAATAACTATTTCTCACAAAGAATTTAATACCATTAATTATAAAGTTGAAACTAAAGACGATTTATTTATTACAGTAGAGTCTGTAGAATTGCAGACAATTCAAACAGAAAAGAGTCAAGCAAAACCATTTGCTAAACTAATGGACTCAGCCAAATACTATCAAACCATTTCTGCAGAAAAAAGTATTCAGTTTATTTCAGAAAGTATTAAAAAGAGTACAGCTGTAAAAGATAATGCACAAGCTTTCGAGATTTTGGGAGACACATATATCTATTGGAAGCAATACGATTTGGCTATAACAAATTACAGAATTAGTTTAAACAATAAAGATTTAAACTCAGTACAACTAAAATTAGCAGAAGCTTATTTTTTGAATAATAATTTGGTTAAAAGTCTAGAGATTTATAATAAAATAGATTCTAAAGACTTATCTAATTGGAATATTATTTTTAAAAACGAAGGCTTAGCAGATGTATACTTTAAATCGGGTAAAATAAAAGAAGCTCTAAACTTGTATAAAAACGCTTTAGCTAAAGCCTATAATTTTAAAATTAAAGTAAAACAAATCGATTTAAACTCTAAAATTGCAGAAGTTTATAAAAAAATGCAAGTCTATTTAGAAGCCGAAAAATATTATAATAAAGCATTAACCCTTGCAGGAAAAGAAAGTAAAAAGCGTTTGATTGAAGAAAAAGTAAAAGTTGCTGATTTAAAAAATGAAGTTAATAATTACGACGACGAGATTAAAGTCCGAACATCTATAGTAGCAAATATAGAAACAGAATTAAATGTATTGTCTTTTGCAAATTCTAGTGCATTAACAACACAAAAGCAAAACTATAAAATTGGGAATGCCTTTTATCTTAAAAAGCAATATAACCAAGCAGTTTCGTATTTAGAAACAAGCATAAAAATAGCATCAGATAAAGAAGATTTAATTGTAAAAAAAGACGCAACTAAAAAGTTAAGTGAAGTTTATAGCGCATCAAAAAAGTACAATAAAGCATTAGAAACGTATAAAAAATATACAGGTTTAGTAGAGGCGCTATATGTTAAAAAAGAGCAAGAGTTATCTCAAGCTGCCCGATTTTCTAAGCGTTTAGCAGATAAGCAAAGTAGAATTACATCTTTGGAAACAGATAGACAATTAGCGTTAAGTCAAATCGAATTAAATTCTGAAAAAACAAAAAGGCAACAATTAATAATTTATTCATTAATTGGTGGTTTGTTTCTGTTGTTATTAGTAGCGTATTTAATGTTTAAGTATATAAAACAACAGCGTTTAGCACATAATTTATTAGCTTTAAAATCTTTAAGAAGTCAAATGAATCCTCATTTTATTTTCAATGCATTAAATTCTGTAAACAGTTTTATAGCAGTAAACGATGAAAGAACTGCAAATAAGTATTTATCAGATTTTTCTAAATTAATGCGATCTGTTTTAGAAAATAGCGAAGAAGATTTTATACCATTAGAAAACGAAATAGATTTAATAAAACGCTACACAAAATTAGAACATTTTAGGTTTCAAGATAAGTTTGATTATAATATTATTATAGATGAAGCCGTAAGTATATCAGAATATAAAATTCCACCAATGTTATTGCAACCTTATATAGAAAATGCGGTTTGGCATGGCTTACGTTATAGAGAAACTAAAGGTGTTTTGGATATTAATATACATTTGGAAAGTGTTAATTTAATTAAAATAACTATTACAGATAATGGTATAGGTAGAGCGCAATCTAAAGTGTTAAAAACCAATAACCAGAAAAAACACAATAGTAAAGGTTTAGGAAATATAGCCAAACGTGTAGAGATTTTAAATAAGATGTATAAAGATAAAATAGCTGTTAATGTTATAGATAATCCAACAGAAACCGGAACGCAAGTAAGCGTTATTATAAAAAAGTAATATTTAAAATTATACTTATGAAATTAAACGCCATTTTAGTAGAAGACGAGAAAATAAGTCGTGATATTTTAAGTAATTATTTAGCAAAATATTGTCCAAATATTAATCTAATCGGCCAAGCAGAAAATATCCAGCAAGGTTTAGAGCTTATTCAATCCAATCAATTAGATGTTGTATTTTTAGATGTAGAAATGCCATACGGAAATGCGTTTGATTTATTAGATAAAGTTGAAAATAAGACCTTTGAGACCATTTTTGTAACCGCATATAATAATTATGCTATAGATGCCTTAAACGCGCATGCATCTTATTATTTAATGAAACCTATAGAAATAGAAGAGCTTATAAAAGCAGTAGATTATGTTAGCGCTATAAAAACAAAAGAAAACGCTTTACAAGAACAAATATTAGTGCCAAAAATTAATACAGTACAAGGCAAAATAACTATTCCTTTACAAGATGGATTCGAAGTTATAGAAACCAAAGATATTATGTTTTGTAAGGCAGACGATAATTATACCGAAATATATCTAAACACCAATAAAAAGAAATTGGTAAGTAAAACCTTAAAATATTTTGATATTGCTTTAACAAATTCTGGTTTTGCAAGAATTCATAAAAGCTATTTAGTAAACGTTAACGAGATTACTAAATACGTAAAGGGAAAAGGCGGAAGTGTAGTTTTGTCTAACGGAAAAGAACTTAGTGTTTCTGCTTCTAGAAAAGCAGACTTATTAGCGTATTTTAAATAGCAATTACATGCGTATGCAGGTATCTTGCTAAATAGAAATAAAAAGTAAAGAACTCTAATTTCAAATTTAGAGCAAGATCTAAAAAGAATACAATAATTAAGAGTTCCGTTTCAAGGAAATCAAAAACAAAAGATTAAAACTATGCCATTAATAAAAAAAGTAAACGGACATACACCAAAAATTGAAGCCGATTGTTACATCTCAGAAAATGCAACCATTTTAGGAAATGTAACTATAGGAAAACAATGTAGCATCTGGTTTAACGCAGTATTGCGTGGCGATGTAAATTCTATTGTTATAGGACATAAAGTAAATATTCAAGATGGCGCCATTGTACATTGTACGTTTCAAAAATATGCAACTACAATAGGAAATAACGTTTCAGTTGGACACAATGCCATTGTTCACGGATGTACAATTCACGATAACGTGTTAATTGGAATGGGAAGTATTGTAATGGATAATTGCGTAGTAGAAAGCAATAGTATTATTGCAGCTGGCGCAGTGGTTATACAAAATACACGAGTAGAATCTGGAAGTATTTATGCTGGAGTTCCTGCTGTAAAAGTTAAAGATATTTCCGAAGAATTAATTAATGGCGAAATTAATAGAATTGCAGATAATTACTTAAAATACTCTGGTTGGTATTCTAAGGATTAGTTTGTCTTTTACTTTTTTTAGTTGTTATTAATAAAGTCTAATTATTCTGATTTTTTTTTAGAATCTAAGACGTTTAATTTTTAGCTCGATTTGAGAAATTTAAATAAATTTAGCTAAAAAAACACTTTACAATTTACTGTTTGTGCAAGAGTTAACCTATCTAAATATTTTCCAAAACCATTTGGTCCCAACTTAAAATTGTTTCAAAACCTTTAGTTTTAAAATACGAAATAGGATTTTCTTTAGAAGCCACCAAAACAAAATCGCCGCCCCAAGCGCCAAGGCTTTTTATACTGCCATTAAAATCTTGAAATAAGCTGTCTTTTACGGTTTCTTGTTTCGTTATTTTTGAAATAATAGTTTCGTGTTGATCTATTAAATTACAGAACGTATTAAAATTAGTTGTACTGCTAAGTTGCTCTGTTATTGTAGTAATTTTTGTAATAGTTTCTTTTAAATTAAATTGTTGCGCTTTGTAATGTTTAATGCCATCGCGACTATTTTGTTTCTGATTTAGATGCACAAAATAAAGCTGATTTCTAAATTCAGGATTAAATAATGTTGGTGTAACATTTGGCATATTATTTTCTAAATTATAAAAAATAGGTGTACTATTTTTAGCACAAGCAATATCGTAACCAGAACCACCAAAAGTTAAATTAGATAAAGTAAAAGCATCAACTTTAGCCCAATTAGCTATATTGTTAAGCAATGTAGAAGAAGAACCTAAACCCCAATTTTGTGGGAATTCTAATTTTGAAGTTACATTAAAACCAAAATCCGATTTTAAAAACTTAGGATTAAGTGTTTTTGCGGCTGTAAGAATTTTAATTAAGTTTTTGGAAACTTCATTTTCAATAGAACAAGAAATTGAATTGTTTTCATTACTAAATTCAGCTTTAAACCAAATGGTGTTTGTGTTAGTGTAACTTTTCCAAACTATAGAATTAGTATTATTTTTTTCGACCTCTAAAAACTGACCAAATTTTGTAGGAATAGCTAATGCTAAAGCGTTGTCTAAAACAACATATTCTGCAGTTAACAATAATTTTCCGTGACTGTAAAAGGTTTGTTTCATTTAGTCTGTAAATCTTAGTCTTTAGATTTTAATCTCTATTTTCTTAATCCGTTAATGGCTTCCACAACTGCACTATGCGTAACGGTTTCGGTTTTAAATTTTTCTACAATTATAGTTTTCTCTTCTTTTGTAGCTTCAAATTGGTTTAGAATATTCATAAGGTGCATTTTCATGTGTCCTTCTTGTATTCCTGTAGTTGTTAAAGATCTTAAAGCACCAAAATTCTGAGCTAATCCTGCAACTGCTACAATTTGCATTAGTTGTTTTGCATTAGGATTTCCTAAAACTTCCAAGGCTAATTTTACTAATGGATGTAGTTTTGTTAAACCGCCAACAGTTCCAAGTGCTAAGGGTAATTCTATCCAAAAAGTAAAAATACCATTTTCAATTTTTGCATGTGTTAAACTGCTATATGTGCCATTTTTACTTGCATATGCATGTACGCCAGCTTCAATAGCTCTAAAATCGTTTCCAGTAGCTAAAACTACAGCATCAACGCCATTCATAATTCCTTTGTTATGCGTTACAGCACGGTAAGGTTCTACTTTAGCAATATTTACAGCTTGTACAAATTTAGTAGCAAACTCTTCAGCATTAATACCTTTATCTGCTAGTTCTTCAATTTTACAACTTACACTTGCTTTTACTATGCAATTAGGAACGTAGTTAGATAGAATACTCATAACTACATTTAAATTGCCTTTTAGTTTTGTTGCTTCATTTTTTAAGGTTGTAGCAAATTGCTCTAGGCACGAGTTTATAAAATTTGCGCCCATTGCATCAAGCGTTTCAAATGTGGCATGTAGTTGGTAATAGTCTTTTAAATCTTTAGTTTTATTAACTAAAACAATATCTAAAATTCCGCCACCACGTTTTTCCATGTTTTTGGTTATGGCTTTAGAATCTTTTAATATTTGAGGTTTTATAGTGTTAAAAAATGCCTGTAAATCTTTAAATGTACCAGAATAGGTAAAATGAACTTGGCCAATTTTTTCTGTAGAAACGACTTCGGCTTTAAAGCCTCCACGAGTTTGCCAAAATTTAGCAGCTTTACTTGCAGCAGCAACAACAGAACTTTCTTCAATAACCATTGGAATGGTGTAAATGGTTCCATTAATATCAAAATTTGGTGCAATACCAAGCGGTAAATAGAAGTTTGAAATGGTGTTTTCTATAAAATCGTCGTGAAGACTTTGTAGTTTTTCATTGCTATTCCAATACTGTTTAATGGTGTTTTTTGCGGTTGTGTTTCCATTTAAATAGGTTGCAGTTAACCAATCTATTTTTTCGTTTTTAGATAATTTCGAAAACCCTGAAACTAATTTTGTCATTTGCCTTAAGTTATAAGTTTACAAAGATAGCATTCTTAAATTAATTCAAATTTATGTAATCAACCTAATTACAACGTTTTTTTAATATAAAACTGAATGTAAATAAGTGCTAAATATTGCGGTTTTTTGGGTAATTTTTAGTAAACTTGAGCTCTTAATTATCAAAAATAAAATTTATATGATGCCTAATAAGCTGTTTACAATTTGTTGCTTTTTAGTAACTACTTTAATTTTAGCTCAAACCAAAGAAATTTCTTTAGAAGATATTTGGTCTAAAGGCACTTTTAGAACCGAACGCTTAGATGCTTTACATTCTATGGCTAACGGAAAACAATATTCTGTTTTAAACTATAATAGAGCTTCAGGCAATACAACTGTAGATGTTTATGATTATAGTACACTACAAAAAACAAAAACACTAGTAAGTTCTTTAGATTTAGATGCTGTAAAATATTTTACAGATTATAGTTTTAGTAAAGACGAAAGCAAAATTTTATTAGCAACAGCGCAAGAATCTATTTTTAGACGATCTACTTTAGCCATTTATTTTGTGTACGATATAGCTTCAAAAACTTTAACAAAAGTGTCTGAAAACAAAATACAAGAACCAACATTTTCTCCCGATGGCTCTAAAATTGCATTTGGATACAACAATAACTTATTTGTAAATGATTTAAATTCTGGGGCAACATATCAGTTTACTACAGATGGCGAAAAAAATAAAATTATTAACGGAATAACGGATTGGGTTTACGAAGAAGAATTTGGTTTTGTAAGAGCTTTTGATTGGAATGCTAATGGAACTAAAATTGCTTTTATTCGTTTTAACGAAACCAACGTACCAGAATTCTCTATGGATGTTTATGGTAAAGAGTTATACCAAACGCAAACTGTTTTTAAATATCCTAAAGCTGGAGAAGCAAACTCTTTAGTGTCTTTACATACGTTTGATTTAACAACTAAAACCTTAAAAGAAGTTAAGGTTGGTAAAACTTACAAAGATTTTTATATTCCAAGAATTAACTGGACAAATAATCCAGATATTTTAAGCGCACAATTCTCTAACAGACACCAAAACGAGTTAGATCTTTGGATGATTAATACAAATGCAAACACAACTAATTTGGCAGTTGCCCAAAAAGATAAAGCTTATGTAGATGTTACAGATAACTTAACTTTTTTAGAAGATGATAGCTTTATTTGGACAAGCGAAAAAGATGGTTATAATCATATTTATCATTACAATAAAAATGGAAAATTAATCAATCAAGTTACAAAAGGAAATTGGGAAGTAACAGCTTATTATGGTTACGACGCTAAGTCTAACCGTATTTTTTATCAATCTGTAGAAAATGGTTCTATTAATAGAGATATTTATGCAATTAAATTAAATGGACGTAATAAGCAACGTTTAAGCGAAAGCACAGGAACTAATAATGCCGATTTTAGTGCAGATTTTTCTTATTTTATTAATACATTTTCTTCGGCAAGTACGCCACCATTATATACTTTAAATTCATCTAAAAAAGGTGAAGTTTTAAAAGTAATAAAAGACAATTCTAATGTAAGAACTGTTGTAGCTGGTTATAAAATGTCTAAAAAAGAGTTTTCAACAATTACAGTAAATGGAAACGATTTAAACATTTGGATAATTAAGCCATCTAATTTTGATGCTAATAAACAATATCCAGTATTTATGTACCAATATTCTGGTCCAGGTTCTCAATCTGTAGCAAATACTTGGAATTCTGCAAACGATTATTGGTATTATATGTTAGCAGAACAAGGTTACATTGTAGCTTGTGTAGATGCAAGAGGAACAGGTTATAAAGGTGCCGATTTTAAAAAAGTAACTCAAAACGAATTGGGTAAATTTGAAGTTGAAGATCAAATTGCTGCCGCTAAATTATTAGGCGAAAGAGATTACGTAAATAAAGACAAAATTGGAATTTGGGGTTGGTCTTATGGTGGATTTATGAGTTCTAACTGTCTATTTAAAGGAAACCAAACGTTTTCTATGGCAATTGCAGTAGCGCCAGTTACAAGCTGGAGATTTTACGATTCAATCTACACAGAACGTTACATGACAACACCTCAGGAAAATGCTTCAGGTTACGACGAGAATTCTCCAATAAACCATGTAGATAAATTAAAAGGCGATTTTTTATTAATTCACGGTTCTGGAGACGATAACGTACATGTGCAAAATACAATGCGTATGGTTGAAGCTTTAGTCCAAGCTAATAAACAATTTGACTGGATGATTTATCCAGACAGAAATCACAGTATTTATGGTGGAAATACACGTTTCCATTTATACACTAAAATGACGAATTTTATTAATCGTACTTTAGGACAAAATAAATAAGAACTTATAAGCCAAAACTATTTAATTATGGATTTGCTAAAATAGAATTTACTTTTATTAATTAATAAAAAACCAATGTCAACAGCAATTAAACAAGCACATCAAAAAGAGTTATTTGGACATCCAGTAGGTCTTTATGTATTATTTTTCACAGAAATGTGGGAGCGTTTTTCTTATTACGGAATGCGTGCATTATTAACCCTTTATTTAGTTGAAAAAACAAATGCCGATAATCCAGGTTTAGGATGGTTAAGTTCAGAATCCATTATGCTTTATGGTTGGTATACAATGTTGGTTTATGTAATGTCTATTCCTGGTGGAATGATTGCCGATAAAATTTTAGGTCAGAAAAAGGCAGTGCTATATGGCGCTTTAACCTTAGTAGCTGGTCACGGAATTTTAGCTTTCGATGAAATGTGGGCATTTTATGGAGGTTTAGCACTTATTGTTTTAGGAGTTGGGTTACTAAAACCTAACATCTCTACAATGGTTGGTGGACTTTACAAACAAGGAGATATTAGAAGAGATAAAGGATTTAGTATTTTCTATATAGGAATAAATTTAGGGTCTTTATTGGCCACTTTTATTGTTGGTTATGTAGGTGAAAAAATTGGATGGCATTATGGTTTCGGTTTAGCTGGAATAGCAATGTTATTAGGTTTGGTTGTATATATGTATGGCCAGAAATTTTTAGTAACAGTAGGAAATAAACCAACTACCGAAGATAAAAACGACGATGCTAGTTTAGGTAAGTTATTTGCAGACTTAGTAAAATCTCCAATTAATCTTGGTGTTGTTTTATTAATTATAGCTTACGGTATTTATGCCGGTTTTACCTATAATGGTGTAGATAGTTGGGGTTATACAGCTTTATATATTTTTATAGCATTTGTTGCAGGTATATTAATGATGATTTATAAGAATTTGGAAACGCAAGTATTTAAAGATCGTTTTTTAGTCCTTCTATTATCTTTCTTAATTGTTATTGTTTTTTGGGGTGCTTTTGAGCAAGCTGGAGGATTAATGAGTATTTATACAAAACAAAATACAGATAGAATGTTAATGGGGTTTGAAATTCCAACAACTTGGTTTCAAGGTCTTAATGCTGGATTTATTATTTTATTAGCCACTTTTATCGCTGGTTTTTGGGCAAAAAGAAAGTTAAAAGGAAAAGAAGGTTCTTCTTTATTTAAAATGGCAGTTGGAACCATGATTATGGGCTTAGGTTTTGTCTTTATGATTTTTGCTGCATCAGAATATGCAGAAAACGGAAGTTCTTCTATGCATTGGTTGGTATTAGCTTACCTTTTTCACACTGTTGGAGAATTATGCTCTTCGCCTGTGGCATTATCATTTATTACAAAATTAGCACCAGTAAAATATGCATCCTTAATGATGGGAGTTTATTTTGCAGCAACAGGTCTTGGAAATAAAGTAGCTGGAGTTATTGGAGAATCGGCTTCAGAATTTGGAGAATATGCTATCTTTTCTGGGATAACAATATTTACAGTTATTTTTGGTTTATTAGTTATTTTATTACTTAAACCATTAAAACGTTTAACTCATGGCGCAGAAGATAACGAAAGAGAAATGCATAATGATGAAACCGAAGGTTTTGAATTAGCAGACAAACAATAATTAATAATTACTAAATGGATATTACAAAATTTAAATTTGAAGGATCAGATGTGAATAATCGTTTACTTATGGGTCACCCAAGTGGGTTATTTATTTTATTTTTCACAGAAATGTGGGAAAGGTTTTCTTACTATGGAATGAGAGCTTTATTAGTTCTTTTCTTAACATCTGCTATTTTAGATGGTGGTTGGGGTTGGTCGCGTGAAGACGCTTTAGGTCTTTATGGTACGTATACAATGTTAGTTTATTTTAGTCCAATTTTAGGAGGTTTAATTGCCGATAAATTTATGGGATATCGTAATGCAGTTGCATTAGGAGCTTTAGTTATGACTTTAGGTCATGCAGCTATGGCATTAGATACGCCAATGAGTTTGTATATTGGTATTGGTTTATTAGTAGCTGGAAATGGTTTATTTAAGCCGAATATTTCATCTATTATTAATGGTGTTTATAAAAAAGCTCAAGAGAAAAAAGATGGTGCTTTTACTATTTTTTATATGGGCGTAAATGCAGGTGCTTTTTTAGGTATTATGCTTTGTGGTTATATAGGTGAAACTTACGGATGGCACCTTGGTTTTGGATTAGCTGGAGTTTTTATGTTTTTTGGAATGTTACAATTTTGGTTTTCTCAAGGAATTTTTGGAAAGGTAGGTTTGTCGCCAAGTAAGACTTTAGATTTAGCAGATGCTGTTCAAGGAGATGTTTCTTCTGCAGATAAGGATGAAGTTGTGCCATCAAACGTGCAACGCGATCGTTATATTGTAGTTGGTGTTTTAGCTTTTTTTACAGTATTCTTTTGGGCTGCTTTTGAGCAAGCTGGTGGATCTATGACCATTTTTGCAAGCGATTATACTAATAGATTGTTGGAAGGCGATGCAGCAACACTATTTCGCGTTGGAAACACATTATTAACTGTTATTCCTTTAGCAATTATTACTTACGTTTTATACTTATTATTTAAAGTAACATTCGATAAATATCCTTTAGCAAATGTTTCGTTAGGAATTAGTTTTGTTATTATTTGGGCTTTAGTTATTTATATGCTTAAAGAGCAGTTCTCTCAAGAATCTACTGAAATTCCTGCGTCTTGGTTTGGTATATTAAATTCATTTTTTATTATTGCTTTTGCACCATTATTTTCTAAAATATGGGAAAGTAAGTTTAATCCTTCTGGTCCAATAAAATTTGCTTTTGGTTTAATTTTATTAGGTTTAGGTTTTGCAGTTTTAGCATTTGGTTCAAATTCAATTCCTCAAGGAGCACAAACAGCTTCAGTTAGTATTATTTGGTTAATACTTGCTTATTTACTTCATACTTTAGGAGAGTTATGTTTATCTCCAGTAGGTCTATCATACGTTTCTAAGCTAGTGCCAGGAGCTAAAATTGGATTAATGTTTGGATTATGGTATATAGCAATTGGTATGGGTAATAAAGCAGCTGGTTCTATGGGTGGAATGATTGATTCTATTACAGCAGAATATTCTATGAGTTATTTCTTTATGATTTTTACAATTGTTCCAATAGCTGCAGGTTTAGTTTTAATGTTATTAAACCCAGTACTTAAAAAACTAATGCATGGTGTTAAATAACAGAGTTGCATTTTAAGATAAATTTAAACGCCTCGTTTTTCGAGGCGTTTTATTTTTTTGTAAATTTGGAACACTATTTGTCAAAGAACACATAAATAAAATAGATACAATGAAAAACATATGTTTAGTATTAGCCCTAGTAGTAACAACTTTAGTAAGCGCACAAAAAACAATTAATTGGGTTACACTTGAGCAAGCTGTAGAATTACAGAAAAAATCACCAAAAAAAATTATGATGGATGTTTACACGTCTTGGTGTGGACCTTGTAAAATGTTAGATAGAAACACATTTCAGAATGCAGATGTTATAGATTACGTTAATAAAAATTATTATGCTGTAAAGTTTAATGCTGAAGGAAAAGAAGCTGTTGTGTTTAAAGGTAAAACATATTCTAACCCAAGTTATAATCCTGCAAAAGCAAAGCGTAGAAATTCGCAACATCAATTAGCAGGCGCTTTTGGTGTTAGATCTTATCCAACTATTCTATTTTTAGACGAGTCTGCAAATGTTATTACGCCAATTATTGGTTATAAAGCTCCGCAACAATTAGAGTTGTACTTAAAAATGTTTAAAGATAATGCGCATAAAACAATGACTTCTCAAGAAGCATTTAATAAGTATTACGAATCTTTTAAATACGAGTTTACTAAGTAATCTATTTAAATTTAATATTTTAATACAAAAGCGCCTTTTTCTGTACTATGGAAAAGGCCTTTTTTGTGTTTACAGGTTTCTTTCCATTTACTAATATAACTTTTGTAATTACTACCATCGGCAATAATTTTTTGCGGTTGTAATGTTTCAATTAATCGGTTTAGATTTAATTTAGGCGATTCTCTTAATAGAACATAATCTGGTTTAAAGTTTAGGTTTTTATAAACACTTAAACTATCAATTATTAGAAGTGATTTATTTTTAAAATGAATTAAATTCGGAATAGAATCAGTTGTAGTAGACTTAATAAAATTAGCCACTTTATAACTTGTGGTAATCGTGTTTTGTTTAATATTATAAGAAGTATATAATTTAAGGTTATTGTTGTTTTTTAAGCCAATAAGTGTTTGCTTCGGTTTATGAAAAATCACCAAATTAGAACTTTTGTGTTTCCAATTTACATGAATTAAACTACTCTGTAAACCAATTAAAGCTATTAATACAAAAACCAAATTCTTAGCTTTAAACCTATTCCAAATCATATAAATAGCTATTACTAAAATAATACTTGTAACTAAGTTTAAGATGTTAAACGAAATATCTCTAATTAAGAACTCTTCAAAACTCGAAACCCAGTTTAAAAACTCAGTTAGTTTTCTAATAATGAAGCTAAAAGCTATTGCAAAGCAGTTAGGTAAACGGTTTAATAACGCTAAGAGAATAACCAATATCCCAAATCCTAAAATAAAACCTAACGCAGGAATTACAACTAAATTAGACAGCCAAAATAAACTTGGAAACTGATGAAAATAATATAAACTAACGGGTAAAACGCCAAATTGAGCAGCTAGTGTTACTGAAAATGTTTGCCAGAAAAAGTTGACGATTTTAGATTTAGAAATCCAAAGCTTAGCTATTAATGGCTGAAACGCCACAATAGCAAACACAGCAGAATAACTTAATTGAAAACCAATATCGAACAAAAACAATGGTTTAAATAGTAAAATAATAAAAATAGACGTTATTAATGTATTGTAAATATTTGTAATTCGTTTTAAGTTTATAGCAACAGCAACAATACTAAACATTGTAGTAGCTCTAATAATAGAAGCAGTTGCGCCAGCTATAAACGCATAACTCCATAGTAGAAATACAATTATAATAGTCTTAATAATTTTACCGTTTTTTAGACGTTCAATAGGTTTAAATAACAGATTTAAGATTAAAAGAATAATTCCAATATGTAAGCCAGAAACGGCCAATATGTGTATAGCTCCTGCGTTGGTATAGCTGTTGTAAACAGATTTTGTAATGTCTTGTCGCTGACCTAAAAGTAAAGCGTTTATAATTGCTAATTCGTCTTTAGAAAAATGATGTTCTTCAAGGCGTTTGTTAATGGTATTTCTAAGTTTAGCTGCGTAACCATTTAATGATTGAATTGTAGAATCAATTAAAATCGAATTTTCTGTAGAACTATTAAACTGATAATAAACACCTTGCTTCTCTAAATAATCTTTATAGTTAAACTGATTTGGGTTTGCCGAAACATTAATTGGAATAAACAAGGCTGAAGTTGTATAAATAGCATCAACTTTAAATTGTAATGTGCTATCTTTTTTTTTAAGTTGAAGTAGTGCTGTTCCTTTAGTAGTTTTAGTATTTACCTTTAAAATTTCCACATAATATCTAGAATAGTATTTGTTAGGTTTTAAACGTTTTTTAATAGTATAAACTACGGTTTTTGGTAACGCATTAGTTATGGTATGAGAATAATGTAAAGTGTTATTTTTTGGGTTATGAATATTAAAACTTAGTGTACCTAAACTTATAAAAGTTAGAAGTATTGTAGCCGTAAATAGAGAAGTTTGGTCCTTTAATTTCGATTTGTATAAAAACAAAAAAGCAGTTGCAAATAGAAATAAAACTATAAATACAACTGCAGATATATAAAGCGATATGCTAAAGTAATTGGCAATTAAAATCCCAATTATAATACATATAGTAAGCTTAAAAAGTGTAAAATTAAATAGTTTCACACTTAAATATAGTCATTTTTACAATACGCGTCTTGCTTGTACGTATGCTAAATACCAATAACGTTCGGATAATAAAGATTCCATAACGCCTTTACTAGAGCTAGAATGTATAAATTTCACATAACCAGTTCTAGCTTCTGTAACTAAACCAACGTGATTAATATTTCGACTTTTTTTATTAGTTGCAAAGAATATTAAATCACCTTTTTTAATAGCTTTAACGTTTATCCAAGTTCCTGTTTTTGACATGTCTTTAGATACTCGCGGCATTGGTACATTTTCTTTGCCAAAAGCAGTATAAATTAATCCAGAACAATCCATTCCTTTTTTTGTGGTTCCGCCATATTTGTACTTTACGCCTAAATAATCTTTGGCATTACCAATAATATTATTTACAGTTTTAGAGCTGTAGTTTTTTTTGGAGTTTTTTGGAGATTTAGTTGTGCTTTTTCTTGTGTTTTTAGCAGAAACACGTTTTGTAGTTTTATTAGATTTTCTAGTGTTTACGTGTCTACTTTTTCTAGAGCCACAAGAGGATAATATAATAAGTAATGTAAGTAGTAATGTAAACTTTTTCATCTATAGATTGTTATTTTTTATAATAAGCTCTGCGGTTTTATGGCTTGCGCCTTTTCCGCCAAGTTTAGTTTCTAACTCTTTATAGGCTTTAAAAATTGTGCCACGTTTTGGCTCTGTTAAAACAGCATTTAGTTCTTCTTTAAGACGATTTGTATTAAATTCATCTTGAATTAATTCTGTAACCACTTCTTTATCTAATATTAAATTAACTAAAGAAATATATTTTAAATTAATTAATCGTTTTCCAATTTGGTAAGATATCCAGCTGCCTTTATAGCAAACTACTTGTGGTACTTTAAATAAACCGGTTTCTAATGTTGCAGTTCCAGAAGTTACCAATGCGGCAGTGCTTATGCTTAGTAAATCGTAAGTTTTATTACTAATAAATGTAATATTGTCTTTTTTAATAAACGCTTCGTAAAAACTAAAATCCTGACTTGGTGCACCAGCAATTACAAACTGGTATTCTTTAAAATCTTCCACAATACTTAACATAACGCTTAGCATTTTAGAAATTTCTTGTTTTCTACTTCCAGGTAGCAAAGCAATAATAGGTTTATCGCTTAACTTATGGGTTGCTCTAAAATCTGCTTCAAGAACTTCTTTTCTGTTAGAAATAGCATCAATTAATGGATGACCAACAAAATTTACAGGATAATTGTGTTTGTCTTCGTAAAATGATTTTTCAAAAGGAAGAATCACGTACATATGATCTACATCTCGCTTTATATCCTTAATTCTATTTTCTTTCCAAGCCCAAATTTGTGGCGATATGTAATAATCTGTAGATATATTTTTGGTTTTTGCCCATTTAGCAATACGTAAATTAAAACCAGGATAATCTATAAAGATAATTGTGTCTGGTTTGTAAGCTTCAATATCGGTTTTACAAAACGATAAGTTTTTAGTTATGGTTCTAAGATTCATTATAACTTCTAAAAACCCCATAAAAGCTAAATCCCGATAATGTTTAACTAAAGTTCCGCCAACATTTTGCATTAAGTCGCCACCCCAAAATCTAAATTCGGCCTTAGGATCTTGTTCCAAAAGTGCTTTCATAAGATTACTTGCGTGTAAATCTCCCGATGCTTCTCCAGCTATAATGTAGTATTTCATTTAAATAAAATAAATTATGTAAGACGTTATTGCAGCAATAAAAGTGGCTAATAAAACACCTCTTGCTCTGTAAAACATATCTTTTTGTAAGAACCAGAAAAATAGTGCCAAATTAACCATTGCGCCTAAGCAAATTAACATCCAAAAATTTCCTCCAATGTAATATCGCTCTATTAGTGCTAAAAAGTTAGCTTTTTTAAGTATTGAAATAACAAATGCTATAATTGTAATACCAATACTATTTCCAATTAATCCTAAAAATAATCCGGTCAAAACTTCTCTTTTAATCATTTAAATTCCAAGTATTAAGTTGTTGTAAGAAATGGTGTGCTGTTAAATCAAATTTTACAGGAACCACAGATATATAGTGTTTCTCTAAAGCAAACTCGTCGGTATCTTTTCCTTTGTCAAGATTTTCAAATTCCCCAGTAAGCCAATAGTAATCTTTACCTTGTGGTGTTTTACGTTTGTCAAATTTTTCTTTCCAATTGGCTTTAGCTTGTCGGCAAACTTTAATTCCTTTAATTTCTTTTTTATCAGAATTAGGAATATTAACATTTAAAACAATGCCTTCGGGTAATTTATTATTCAAAACCTGCTGCGCAATTTGTTTAATGTAAGGTTTGCTATGTTCAAAATTGGCATTCCAATTGTAATCTAATAAAGAAAATCCAATAGCAGGAATACCTTCAATACCAGCTTCTATAGCTGCACTCATTGTGCCAGAATAAATTACATTTATTGATGCATTAGAACCGTGATTTACTCCAGAAACACAAAGATCTGGCTTTCTGTTTAAAACTTCGTTAATAGCAATTTTTACACAATCTGCTGGTGTCCCAGAGCAACTGTAGGTTTTGTAATTGTCTTTTTTCTGTGTTAAATTATCTAAATGTAGGACAGAATTTAATGTAATAGCATGTCCCATTCCGCTTTGCGGACTATCTGGAGCAACTACCACAACATCGCCTATAGTTAGCATTACATCTATTAAGGCTTTTATTCCTGGAGCTGTAACGCCATCATCATTTGTTATTAAAATTAAAGGTTTTTTAGACATTTAAAGCTGAATTGTTTGTTGCAAAAATACATATTTTAGTTAGTTTTATCACATTTAGCCGAGTTTAACAAAAAATTAGAGTTAATTCATTTTATTGGCATAGTTTTTTCTTTACTTTAGTAAATTATTACCCCAATAAACAATTTTATGAAGAGGAATTATAGCGTTTTAGTACTTTTAGTCTTGTTTGCTTTTGGCTCTTGTAGCTTTACATCTAAAGTAGACAACGATCCCAATAAAGATAAATTATTAATCCAAATTATTACTATGGCTTTAGAGCAATTGCACTTTGAGCCTAAAGATATTAACGACGATTTTTCTAAAGAAGTTTATTCGGATTATTTACAAGCTGTAGATCCATTTAAACGCTACTTTATTAAGCAAGATATTAAAGAATTTAAAGCTTTTGAAACAAAAATAGACGATCAGCTTAAGGCTTACGATATTTCGTTTTTTAATCTAGTTAACGAGAAAATGTTAATTCGCCAGCAAGAAGCTAAAAGTTATTTTAAGGACATCTTAGATAAACCTTTTGATTTTTCTAAAGACGAATTTTACAATGCTGATTTTGAGAAATTAGAATTCCCAAAAAATAAAAAAGCATTAAAAGAACGTTGGAGAAAACAACTAAAATATACCGTTTTATCTAATTATGATGATTTGGTAGAGCAAAAGAAAATAGAAAACAAACCAGATTTTAAAGTAGAAAATACTACAGATGTTAAAACAATGTCTTCTAAAGAACTAGAAGCTAAAGCCAGACAGGAAACGTTAAGTTCTTTAGATTCTTACTATAACGACTATTTAGAAGATATGGATCGCGAAGATTGGTTTTCTGTATATATAAACGTTATTGTAGAAGAGTTTGATCCGCATACATCTTACTTAGCTCCAAAAGAGAAAGAGAAATTTGACCAACAAATGTCTGGTAAATTAGAAGGAATTGGTGCAAGACTTCAAAAGAAAAACGATAATATAAAAATTATTTCTCTAGTTTCTGGTGGACCAGCTTGGAGAGGCGAAGAATTAGAAGTTGAAGATGTTATTCTAAAAGTACGCCAACAAAAAGAAAAAATTGCCGTTAGTGTTGTTGGTATGCGTATAGACGATGCTATTAAATTAATAAAAGGCCCAAAAGATTCCAAAGTTATTTTAACCGTTAGAAAAGTAGACGGTTCTGTAGAAGATATTACTATTGTAAGAGATGTTGTAGAGTTGGAAGAAACCTATGCAAAATCTTCTATTGTAGAAAAGGAAAATAAAAAATTTGGTATTATAAATTTACCACGTTTTTATATTGATTTTACAGATTATAAGAATAGAAATGCGGCATCAGATATTCGACAAGAAATTGAGCGTTTAAAAGAAGAAGGTATTGAAGGTTTAGTGTTAGACCTTAGAGATAATGGTGGTGGATCTTTAAAAACTGTTGTAGATATGGCAGGTCTTTTTATTAAAGATGGCCCAATTGTACAAGTGCGTTCTGCAGGAGAAACGCAAGAGGTTTTGGAGGATACAGATAAATCTATTGTTTGGGATGGACCATTAGTAATTATGGTAAACGAATTATCTGCGTCGGCTAGCGAAATTTTAGCTGCTGCAATGCAAGATTATAAACGTGCTATTATTATTGGAAGTCAGCAAACGTATGGAAAAGGAACAGTTCAAAATGTATTAGATTTAAACCGTATGGTTAGAAGTAGTTCTCATACAGATTTAGGCGCATTAAAATTAACACGTCAAAAGTTTTACAGAATTAATGGCGGATCTACACAGTTAAAAGGTGTAACCAGCGATGTTGTTGTGCCGGATCGTTACAGTTATATTGATATAGGTGAAAGAGATCAAGAAAATCCATTAGCTTGGGATAAAATTGAACCTGCCAAGTATCAAGAATGGAATCGTTATTTTGATTACGATAAAACCATTGCAAGTAGTAAAGAACGTATGAAAGCAAATCAACAATTACGCTTAATTGAAGCTAATGCTAAATGGGCAAAAACTAAAATGGATAAAAAAGAATATGCATTAAACTATAAAACGTACAAAGCAGAATTAGATCAAAACGAAAAAGAAGCAAAACAATTTGATTCTATATCTAAGTATAAAACAGATTTAGTGTTTAATTCTTTGCCTTACGAAAAAGCGTTATTTGAGCAAGACACTATTTTAAAAGAAAAACGTAATAGATGGCATAAGAATTTAAATCAAGATGTATATGTGGAAGAAGCTATTCATGTGTTACAAGATTTAAAGACCACTTATGCTATTAAAATTACAGAAACTATAAAAGATTAGTTTTACGGTTTTATTAAATTACTGTAGAGACCTATTTTCTAAGAATAGTTATTTTAAAGTTTTTTTTTAAACGTTGTAGCCAATTAAAATAAAAGAATGTTTCCAATACTTCCATTCGTATACTTTCTAATCTGAGGAATAACAGGATTGATGCTTTGGTATAAAATGCTCAGAATAATGGAAAGTAAGGGTGAAAAAGTATCATATTTCTGGCTGACACCAAGAGAACTGATCGAGTTTAGAAGAGTAATTAGAGAAGAGGCAGACCCAAAACTGAAAAAAAATATAAAATCATCCTTTGGACACAAGTTGTACTTATACCACTTTATATGATTGGGATGATTTTTCTAATAGGAATAGCGAATTGAAAAATAAAGCTGGCTATAACACTATGTAAAAATACATTAAAACGCATTTTACAACAACCGTTACCAAATATTAAAAAGACAGAGAAATAATGAAACAATATACGAATTCAATAATTTTTGGAATTGCAATAGTTGCATCTTCAATTTTCCTAGGAAAAGCATATACAGATAGAAATAAGGTTGAAGGCGAAATTCAAGTAACTGGATTAGGTAAAGCAGATTTTTCTTCTGACCTAATAGTTTGGGAAGGTAGGTTTGGAGCTGAAAATATTGACTTAAAACAAGCCTATTTGACTTTAGAAGAAAATAAATCCGTTATAAACGAATATATAGAAAAAAAAGGAATTAATATTGAACAACTTATTTATAGTGCTGTCAGTACAAATCAAAAAAACAAACAGATTTACTCATCAGATGGAAATTATATTGGAGACGAGTTTGTAGGTTATGAATTAACCCAATCTGTCCAAATTGAATCTGAAAACGTGGATAAAATTGAGAAAGTATCTAGAGAAATTACTGAATTATTGAATAAAGGTGTTCAGTTTTATTCAGACTCACCTAGGTATTATTATACAAAATTGGCTGATCTCAAAATTGAAATGATTTCTAAAGCTACAGAAGATGCCAGAATACGAGCAGAAAAAATTTCAGAGTTTTCAGGTGGAAAATTGGGTAAATTAGAATCTGCTAAAATGGGAGTATTTCAAATTACTGGACAAAATTCAAAGGAAGATTATTCGTGGGGAGGAACTTTTAACACTAGTTCAAGAGAAAAAACAGCTTCAATTACAATGAAGTTGGTTTATAAAGTAGAATAAAAATATTTGGTAACAACGTGTATAATCAATTGCTTTTGGCAAGTATTTGTTTATTTAAAACACGCAAAAAACCATATACAACAACGTTAAATATTAAATAATTGATACATAAATCAACGTCATTAACAAGTATTGCGCTCCAAAAATTTAAAAAAGATTTTTGGGGCGTTTTCAGTTTTACGCTTGTAGTACTTATTGGTTTTTTTGCATTGTTTGCTTATGTTTTAGCACCAGATAATTCGGAAAACGCTAATCAAATCCAATTAAGTATACATAGTAAATCGCCAGGATTTTCAGTCAAGACTATAGTTTTACCTTCATTAAAGACAAACAAGCAAGGTTTTTTTAGCAAATGGTTTTTAGGCGACAAAAATCCAGATCTACTCATACCAATTTCATCCTATAAAGTTGAAGGAGACATTATTAGTTACACAGAATATGCTTCCGATGGGTTAATAGGTCAAGACAAGCAGTTAGACGTTTCAAAATATTCTAAATCGCCAGAAGATTTAGTAGAATCTAAAACCTATTATTTAGGAACAGACAAATACGGACGAGATTTATTAAGTCGTGTATTAATTGGTTCTCGAATTTCGTTTTCTATTGGTTTTATTGCCGTTTTAATATCGTTATTAATAGGAATAAGCTTAGGAAGTATAGCAGGTTTTTATGGTGGAAAAACCGATGCGTTTATAATGTGGATTATAAATATTACTTGGTCCATTCCAACCTTATTATTAGTTATAGCCATAACCTTAGCTTTAGGGAAAGGTTTTTGGCAAGTCTTTATTGCGGTAGGTTTAACAATGTGGGTAGAAGTTGCCAGAGTAGTTAGAGGACAAATAATTAGTGCTAAAGAGTTACAGTATGTAACCGCAGCAAAAGCATTAGGATTTAATAATTACAGAATTATCTCAAAACATATTCTACCAAATATTATGGCGCCAGTAATTGTTATTTGTGCGGCAAATTTTGCAGCTGCTATTTTAATAGAAAGTGGTTTAAGCTTCTTAGGAATTGGAGCGCAGCCACCAATGGCAAGTTGGGGCGCAATGATTAAAGATCATTATAATTATATAATACTTGGAAAACCATACTTGGCTTTAGTGCCTGGTTTATGTATTATGGTCTTAGTAATGGCATTTATGCTAATTGGAAATGCCTTGCGCGATGCTTTAGACGTGAAGAGTTAGTACTATTTAATTAGGAAGAATAAGTTTTAGTTATTCGACTATCCATTAAGTTCCCGGTTTAAAAATAAATGTAAAGCAGCACATGATATTAATTATGTTTTTAGACATCATTCAGCCGACGATGAATTAGTTACGCTAATTAAAAAAGAATACGCTAAAGGTAGAGTCACTAAAAAAGATTGTGTAAGTATATTTCAATATCAAATTTTAGAAAGAAACAAAAAACTAAGATTAAATTAATAACTAATTCTTCAAAAATCCTTGAGCTTCCATATTTTCGTTAAGTTCTCCAATATATCCTAAGACTTCATCTTTACCAACAAACTTAGAAGACGATGTTACAAAGTAGTTAGGCATTTCTTCCCAAGTTTTAAGCATTACATTTTTGTAATCCTCAACGTGTTTAGTAATGGCGTTAGGTTTTAATTTATCGGCTTTTGTGAAAACCACAGAAAAAGGAATGCCATTTTCGCCCATCCATTTCATAAATTCTAAATCTATAGGCTGAGGTAAATGTCTAACGTCTACCAAAACAAAAGCGGTAACTAATTGTTCTCTATGGTTAAAGTATTGTGTAATAAATTTCTGAAACGTTTTTTTAGATGATTTACTAACTCTTGCATAACCATAACCTGGTAAATCCACTAAGTTCCATTCGTTATTAATCTTAAAATGATTAATAAGTTGAGTTTTTCCTGGTCTTCCAGATGTTTTTGCTAAACTTTTTTGATTAGTTAGCATATTTATTAAAGAAGATTTTCCAACATTACTTCTACCAATAAAAGCATACTCAGGAATTAAATCTTTAGGGCATTTTGATACATCAGAATTACTTACTAAAAATTCTGCCGACTTAATACGCATAATAAAAAAGGGTTAAAGGTTGTGTTTTGTTAACCAAGCATCTAAAATTTGGTTAAATTTTTCTGGATGTTCCATCATTGCAGCATGACCACATTTGTCAATCCAAAATAATTCTGAATTTGGTAAAAGTCTGTGAAATTCTTCTGCCACTTCTGGTGGTGTTACAATATCATTTTTACCCCAAATAATACAAGTGTTTGTAGTCATTTTTGGGAGTTCTTTACCCATATTATGTCTAATAGCACTTTTAGCAATGGTTAATGTTTTTATTAATTTATTTCTGTCGTTTATGGTTTCATAAACTTCATCTATAATTTCTTTAGTTGCAACTTCGGGATCGTAAAAAACATCTTGTGCTTTCTTTTTAATCACTTCGTAATCGCCACGTCTTGGGTAACTACTTCCCATAGAGTTTTCGTACAAGCCAGAACTTCCAGTAATAGCTAGTGCTTTAATACATTCTGGATGTAATTTTGTTAAATATAAACCAATATGTCCACCTAAAGAGTTTCCTAAAAGTATAACTTGGTCTAATTTTTTAAACTTAATAAACTCATAAACGTATTTAGAAAACGACTTAACGTTGGTCTTTAAAAGCGATTTTGTGTAGATAGGTAAAATAGGAACTATAACTTTATAGCCTTTAGCACTAAAGTGAGACGTAACGCCATCAAAATTACTTAATCCGCCCATTAAGCCGTGAAGCACTAATAGTGGTGTGCCTTCGCCTACTTCTAAGTATGTGTATTTACCTTCTGTGGTTAATTGATCCGTCATTAATCTGTTCTGGTTTCGTCCAAAAACAAATATAGTTAATTCCGATAAAAATCAATACCTAATCTAATTTATTACAGTTTAAATTTTATTTATCTATTTTTTTTGAAATGTTAATAAGCGTTCAAAAAGTATTAAGTTATTAACAATGTGGGTTTTTGTGGTAAAAAGTGGTATTATTTTCGATATATTTGAAGACTAAACCATTTTATTGTAAAATTTCTTGTGAACTCATTAATAGGAACATACGAGTGTAAAGCAGACGCCAAAGGACGATTAGCCATTCCTATGGCGTTAAAAAAGCAGTTGTTACCTGTAATGGAAAATGGGTTTGTGTTAAAAAGATCTGTTTTTCAGTCCTGTTTAGAGTTGTGGCCAATGCAAGAATGGGAACAGGAAATGCAAAAAATGAACAAGCTAAATCGTTTTAAGAAGAAGCACAACGATTTTATTCGTCGTTTTATGGCTGGTGTAAAAATGGTTGAGGTAGATAATAATGGTCGTTTGTTAATTCCTAAAGATTTAATTGGTTTTGCAGATATAGCAAAAGAAGTCGTATTGTCTTCTGCTGTTAGTGTTATCGAGATTTGGGATAAAACCCAATACGAAGAATCTATAAATGAAACCGCTATTGATTTTGCAGATTTAGCAGAAGAAGTAATGGGTAACTTTAATGAAGACAATGCAAATGGAATATCATAATCCTGTTTTATTACACGAAACCGTAGATGGTTTAAATATAAAGCCAGATGGCGTTTATGTTGATGTTACTTTTGGTGGCGGCGGACATTCAAAAGAGATTTTGAATCGTTTAGGTAAAAACGGAAAGTTGTTTGCTTTTGATCAAGATCCAGATGCTTTAGCTAATAAGTTAGACGATCCAAGATTTACGTTAATTCATGAGAATTTTAGATATATAAAACGATTTTTAAGATTTTATGGTGCAAAAGAAGTCGATGGCGTTTTAGGAGATTTTGGTGTGTCATCACATCAATTTGATGTGGCAGAAAGAGGTTTTTCTACGCGTTTTGAAGCTGATTTAGATATGCGAATGAATCAAAAGTCTAAATTATCGGCATATAATGTAGTTAACGAATATGAAGAAGAACAATTGCGAGATGTTATAGCGCAATATGGCGAATTACGTTCTGCTCCAGCAATGGCAAAGACCATTGTAGAAGCTAGAAAAGACAATCCAATTGTAACAAGCGAGCAATTAAAAAAAGTGTTGGCTAAATTTTTATCGCCAAGATTTGAGAATAAGATTCTAGCACAAATCTATCAAGCAATTAGGATAGAAGTTAATCAAGAAATAGAAGTGTTAAAAGAGTTTTTAATGCAAATGCCAGAGGTTTTAAAACCTAATGGTCGCATAAGTTTAATATCGTATCATTCTCTAGAAGATAGATTGGTAAAACGTTTTATTAGAAATGGTTTATTTGAAGGTGAACCAGAACGTGATATGTATGGTAATTTTGAAGTGCCACTTAAAAAAGTTGGTGGTCTTGTAATTCCATCAAAAGAAGAAATTAAAATAAACAATAGAGCTAGAAGTGCAAAGCTTAGAGTAGCTAAAAAACTATAAATGAAGCAAGGCTTTTATAATATACTAAGAGGTAAGTTTTTGATAAGCGACGATTCGTTTAAGAATTGGCGTGTTATTCTATTTATTTCTCTGTTGGCTTTAGTAATGATTGGAAGTTCGCATAGTGCCGATAAAAAGGTGCATCAAATTGCATATTTAACAAACCAAGTCAAAGAATTACGTTCTGCTTTGTTTGATGGTAGAACCGAGTTAATGCAGTTGAAAATGGAATCGTCAATTGTAGAAAAAATGAAAATTAAAGGCATAATGCCTTCAGAAATTCCACCAAAAAAAATATTAGTAAAATCATTTCAAGAAGATTAATGTGGCAGTAACAGAGAAAGACATATTAAACCGTTTGTATTTTGTGGCAGGATGTATGTTCTTCTTCGGAGTTCTTGTGGTGTTTAAATTGGTCTCAATTCAGTTTGTTCATGGCGCTAAATATCGTGCTTTAGCCGAGAAAATTTCAAGTAAAGAAATGGTTGTGCCCGCAAATCGTGGAAATGTGTATTCTTCAAATGGTGATTTATTAGCAACATCAATTCCTAAATACGATATTAGATTCGATTTATTAACACCAACAAATAAGCGTTTCGAAAAGCATATTGGCGATTTATCTGATTCTTTAGCTATTTACTTCGGGAATACATCTTCATATTATACAAAAAAATTAAGAAAAGAACGTAAAAATAAAAACCGTTACTTCTTATTAGCTAGAGATATTGGCTATTCAGATTATGTCTGGTTTAGAAATTTGCCTTTATTAAACCTTGGTGCTTATAAAGGTGGAATAATAGTAGAGCAAAATACAAAAAGAGAATATCCACTTGGAGGAATTGCCCAAAGAACTATTGGTTACGAGCGTAAAGATGCTAATGGGAATGTTACAAGACCAGGAATAGATGGTGCTTATGGCGAAACGTACTTAAAAGGAACAGATGGCTCGCATTTAAAACAGAAAATTGGAAAAGGACAATGGAAGCCAATTTCAGATTCTAATCAGAAAGAGCCAAAAGACGGTTTAGATGTTTATACAACTATAGATGTAAATATTCAAGATATTGCGCATCATGCACTTTTAGAACAACTTGAAAAATACAAAGCAGATCACGGTTGCGTAGTTGTTATGGAGGTTAAAACCGGCGAAATAAAAGCCATTTCTAATTTAGGAAGAAACAGTAAAGGTTATTATTACGAAAGACTAAATTATGCGGTTGGAGAATCTCACGAACCTGGATCTACTTTTAAATTAATGGCATTAACTGCAGCTTTAGAAGATAAAAAAATTGACACTAGCGATATTGTAGATACTAAAAAAGGAGTTTTAAGTTTCTACGGAAAAAAAGTAAGAGATTCTAAGTATGGCGGTTATGGTAAAATAACATTATCTAGAGCTTTTGAAGTGTCATCAAATACCGGAATTGTTGCAGCTATAGATAAAGCATATAGAAAAAAACCATCTCAATTTATAGATAGGTTATATGCTATGAATTTAAACAACAGTTTAGATTTACCAATTGTTGGAGAACCTTTACCAATAATTCCAGATCCAAGAATTAAGAATAATCGTTGGTCTGGTATTGCTTTGCAATGGATGGCTTATGGTTATGGTGTTTCTTTTACGCCATTACAGACGTTAACATTCTATAATGCTATTGCTAATGATGGCGAAATGGTAAAACCTAAATTTCTAAAAGAAGTTAAACGTTTTGATGAGGTTGTTGTGCCTTTTGAAAAAGAGGTTATTAATAAGCAAATCTGTTCTAAAGAGACTACCGCTAAAGTTAAGCAATTACTTAAAAATGTAGTCGAGAAAAAACACGGAACAGGACATAGATTATATTCTGAGAATTTCTCTATGGCTGGTAAAACAGGAACTTGTCAAAAAGATTATAAGGATAAAGATAAGCTAGCTTATATATCATCTTTCGCTGGATTTTTCCCTGCTGAAAATCCAAAATACTCTTGTATAGTAGTTATTCATGAGCCAGATAAAAGTGTAGGATATTATGGGGCAGATGTTTCTGGTCCAGTATTTAAAAAAGTAGCTCAAAAAATATTTACAGACACACCAATTAAAAACGAGTTAAATTCTTTAGAGGTTAATCTAGCTCAAATAGATAAGTCTTACAATGCTTACAAGGAAAAATCAAGTACGTATTTAACTATAATGCCAAATGTAATTGGAATGCCAATAATGGATGCGGTAGCACTTTTAGAAAATATGGGTTTAAAAGTACAGTTTAATCAAACCGGAAAAGTTAAATCGCAATCTATTGCAAAAGGAATAAAAATAAAACGAAATCAAACCATAATATTAAACGTGTAGTGAAACAGTTAAAAGATATACTATATAAAGTAGCCATAGAAAGTGTTGTTGGTAATCCAGCAATAGAAATTAATGCGCTTCAGTTTAATTCTAAGTTAGTTAAAGGTAATGATGTTTTTATTGCCATAAATGGAAGTGTAGTAGATGGACATAAGTATATAGATTCTGCTATAAAGTTAGGTGCTAAGGTTATAATTTGCGAAGTTTTACCAGAAGATAAGAATGAGAATATCTTTTATATTCAGGTTAAAGATTCTTCTGTGGCATTAGCAATAATGGCATCAAATTATTTCGGAAATCCATCATCTAAATTGCGTTTAGTTGGTGTAACAGGTACCAATGGAAAAACAACTATTGCAACCTTATTATATCAGTTATTTAAAAATGCAGGTTTTAAAGTTGGTCTGTTGTCTACAGTTAAAATTATGGTAGATGCTACAGAGTTTCCTGCAACACATACAACGCCAGATTCTATTAAAATAAATTATTATTTAGATGAAATGAATGCTGCTGGTTGCGACTTCTGTTTTATGGAGGTAAGTTCTCATGGAATTGATCAAAATAGAACTTTAGGGCTACATTTTGAAGGTGGAATTTTTACCAATTTAAGTCACGACCATTTAGATTACCACGATACGTTTGCAGAATATAGAGATGTTAAAAAACGTTTCTTCGATCAGTTACCAAAAAATGCTTTTGCATTAACTAACGCAGACGATAAAAATGGGATGATTATGCTACAAAATACCGTAGCAAAAAAACAAACTTACGCTCTAAAAAGCATAGCAGATTATCAAGCTAAAATATTAGAAAACCAGCTAAGCGGATTGTTATTAAAAATTAATAATCAAGACGTTTGGACAAAATTAATAGGAAATTTTAATGCTTATAATGTTTTAGCTATTTATGCTACAGCAGAATTATTAGGCTTAGAAAAGCCAGAAATATTAAGATTGCTTTCCATTTTAGAATCTGTAAGTGGCCGTTTTCAATACATAGTTTCAAGTACTGGAATTACAGCAATTGTAGATTATGCACATACGCCAGATGCGTTAAAAAATGTATTAGAAACCATTAATTCTATTAGAACTAAAAACGAAGAACTAATTACAGTTGTTGGTTGTGGTGGCGATAGAGATACAACTAAAAGGCCAAAAATGGGACATATAGCTTCGGCTTTAAGTACTAAAGTGGTTTTTACAAGCGATAATCCAAGAACCGAAGAACCGCAAGCTATTATAGAAGCTATTGAAAAAGGTGTAGCGTCTCAAAATTTCAAAAAAACAGTTTCTATTTCAGATAGAAAACAAGCCATTAAATCGGCTTGTCAAATGGCAAATCCGGGAGATATTATTTTAATTGCCGGAAAAGGTCACGAAACCTATCAAGATGTAAATGGTGTAAAATCGGATTTCGACGATTTAAAAATTGTAAAAGAATTATTAATCCAATTAGATAAATAAATTACAGATGTTATACTATTTATTCGAATTTTTAGAAAAAGAATACCAATTAACTGGTGCAAGTGTGTTTCAGTTTATAACTTTTCGTGCGGCATTGGCTATTATATTTTCATTATTATTTTCTACAATATTCGGAAAAAAAATCATTTTACTACTTCAAAAAATGCAAGTTGGAGAATCTGTTCGTGATTTAGGTTTAGACGGCCAAGTAGAGAAAGCTGGTACGCCAACTATGGGTGGAATTATTATAATTTTGGCTACTTTAATTCCTGTGTTGTTATTTGCAAAACTAGAAAACATCTACGTTATTATGCTAATTGTTACTACAATTTGGATGGGAATTGTAGGTTTTACAGACGATTATATTAAAGTATTTAAAAAAGACAAAGCAGGTTTAAGTGGCAAGTTTAAAGTTTTAGGTCAAGTTGGGTTAGGTGTTTTTGTAGGTTGTATTATGTATTTTCATCCTGGAGTTACAGTAAAGCAAGAAAAGATTAATCCTGAGATTTTAAACGAAAAAATCACTCAAAATTCACCCTTAGAACTTAGAGTAGAAGAGCAATCTTTAAAAACAACCATTCCTTTTGTAAAAGATAACGAATTTGATTACGCAGATATTACATCTTGGTTTGGAGATGAAACAGGAAAATATGCTTGGTTGGTTTTTATTCCAATTGTAATACTTATAATAACAGCAGTTTCTAATGGTGCAAATTTAACAGATGGAATAGATGGTTTAGCTGCAGGAAGTTCTGCAATTATAGTCTTTGCATTAGCTGTTTTTGCTTTTATCTCTGGAAATATTGTTTTCTCAGATTATCTCAACGTTATGTTTATTCCAAGATTAGGCGAGTTAGTTGTTTTTATAGCTGCTTTTACAGGTGCGTTAATTGGTTTTCTGTGGTATAACACATTTCCAGCTCAAGTATTTATGGGTGATACAGGAAGTTTAACTATTGGTGGAATTATTGCTGTAATAGCTATTGCAGTAAGAAAAGAGCTTTTAATTCCATTGTTATGTGGAATTTTCTTTGCAGAATCTTTATCGGTAATATTACAAGTAAGTTGGTTTAAATATACAAGAAAAAAGTATGGCGAAGGACGACGCATATTTAAAATGTCGCCATTGCATCATCATTATCAAAAAGGAGGTTTTCACGAAAGTAAAATTGTAACTCGTTTTTGGATTGTAGGTATTTTCTTGGCGATTTTATCCATTGTTACATTAAAATTAAGGTAACGAAATTAATACAAACAATTATTAGAATTTAGTTAAGACTAACAAAAAATAGAAGTAAAGTTTATACAGGAATTAAAATGAATCATAAATCAAAAATAGTTGTATTAGGATCTGGCGAGAGCGGAACTGGAACAGCACTTTTAGCAAAAGCTAAAGGTTACAACGTTTTTGTGTCTGATAAAGGCGAAATAAGTTCGAAGTACAAAAAAGTGCTACAGGATAATACCATTGAATTTGAAGAAAAACAGCATACTACATCTAAAATTGATGATGCAGATGTGGTAATGAAAAGTCCTGGAATTCCAGATTCTGTACCATTGGTAAAGCAATTGCGTAAAACGGCTAAAGTAATTTCGGAAATAGAATTCGCATCAGAATTTACAGATGCAACTTGTGTGGCAATTACGGGAAGTAACGGAAAAACAACAACGGCAAAGCTTACGCATCATATTTTAAAGCAAGAGTTAAAAGTTGGATTAGGAGGAAATATTGGCGATAGTTTTGCTCTGCAAGTATTAAATTATAATTACCCTAATTATGTGTTGGAGGTAAGTAGTTTTCAGCTAGACGATTGCTATGCCTTTAATCCAAAAATTGCTGTAATAACAAACATAACACCAGATCATTTAGATAGATACGATTATAAATTAGAAAACTATGTGGCTTCTAAGTTTAGAATTGTTCAAAATCATACAGAAGCTGACTATTTAATTTACGATGCAGACGACGATATTTTAATAGAATACATTAAAACACATCAAATTAAATCAACATTATTACCGTTTTCGTTAACAAAGACATTCGAAAACGGTGCTTATATAAAAGATAACAACCTAACCGTAACAATTAATAACAACACTTTTACTATGCCAACAAAAAATATAGCACTTAGCGGAAATCATAACATAAAAAACGCAATGGCAGCTTCTACTGTAGCGAGCTTACTTAGAATTAGAAAGCAAACTATTAGAGAGAGTTTAGAAAATTTTCAAGGTGTAGAGCATCGTTTAGAGAATGTTTTAAAAATTAACAAGGTTCAGTATATAAACGATTCTAAAGCAACAAATGTTAATGCTACATATTTTGCCTTAGAAAGTATGGATGCACCTACGGTTTGGATTGTTGGTGGTGTAGACAAAGGAAACGATTATTCCGAATTATTCTCCTTTGTTAATGAAAAAGTAAAAGCTATTATTTGTTTAGGAAAAGACAACGAGAAGTTAAAGGAAAACTTTGCAGGTATGGTTGATGTTTTTGTTGAAACCGAATTTATGAGCGAAGCAGTAAAAATAGCTTATAAAGTTGCAGAAGCAGGAGAAAACGTATTGTTGTCTCCTTGTTGTGCAAGTTTTGATTTGTTTGAAAACTATGAAGATAGAGGAAGACAATTTAAAAATGCAGTTAGAAATTTATAATAGAAAAGATATAATTATAGCGTCTTAAAAGCGTCATATTTAAAAAATTAATGAAGCAGTTATTTAAAAATATAAAAGGAGATCGGTTAATATGGGCTATTGTAGCTTTATTGGCTATGTTTTCATTTTTACCTGTCTATAGTGCTTCAAGTAATTTAGCTTACACGTATGGAAATGGAAATACAATTTCATTCTTAATAAAACATTTTGTGCATCTAGTTTTAGGCTTTTCTATAATGTTTGCTGTACATAAAATTCCGTATCGTTACTTTAGAGGTTTATCTTTAATGGCTATGCCTTTTGTAATTGTTTTATTAGTGGTAACAATGTTTCAAGGAACTACAATTGAAGGAGCAAATGCAAGTAGATGGATTAAAATACCAATTGTTGGTTGGTCTTTTCAAACGTCTACTTTGGCAATGGTTGTTTTAATGGTTTATGTTGCAAGATATTTATCTAAAGTTAAAGATCAAGTCGTTACGTTTAAGGACTCTTTAGTGCCACTTTGGGCACCTGTATTTATTGTACTTGCGCTAATATTACCAAGTAATTTTTCTACCACAGCAATTATATTTGTTATGGTTGTGGTGCTAACTTTTTTAGGCGGTTATCCATTACGATATTTAGTTGCTATTATTGGTGCTGGTTTTATTAGTTTAACAATGTTTGTTTTAGTAGCTAAAGCTTTTCCAGATGCAATGCCAAATCGTGTAGATACTTGGATTAGTAGAATAGATAGTTTTACAGATACAGAAAATGCTACTGAAGATTATCAAATAAAAAACGCTAAAATAGCTATAGCGTCTGGTGGAATTAGTGGTGTTGGACCTGGAAAAAGTGTTCAAAAGAACTTTTTACCACAATCATCATCAGATTTTATCTTCGCAATTATAATAGAAGAGTTTGGTTTAATTGGCGGATTAGGTTTGTTTATTGCTTACATGGCATTGCTATTGCGCATTGTAATTGTAGCGCAAAAAAGCGATTCTGTTTTTGGAAAATTATTAGTGCTTGGTGTTGGTTTGCCAATAATTTTTCAAGCAATGATTAATATGGCGGTAGCAGTAGAGTTGTTTCCTGTAACCGGTCAAACCTTACCATTAGTAAGTAGTGGTGGAACAAGTATTTGGATGTCGTGTTTGGCAATAGGTATAATATTAAGTGTAAGCGCCAAGCGTGAAGAGATTAAACAAAAAGAAAACGAAGAAATAGATTCGGATTTAGAAGAAAATCCTTTAGAAATCTTATCTGAAGCATTATAAAATGATAGACAAGAGTAAAACATATAAAATTATTCTTTCTGGTGGTGGAACTGGCGGACACATATATCCTGCAGTTGCTATTGCTAACGAATTAAAATTCCGTTTTCCAAATGCCGAATTTTTGTTTGTTGGAGCAAAAGATAGAATGGAAATGGAAAAAGTGCCTCAAGCAGGTTATAGTATAAAAGGACTTTGGATATCTGGTTTGCAAAGAAGTCTAAGTGCTAAAAATTTAATGTTTCCATTTAAATTAATAAGTAGTTTATATAACGCTTACAAAATTATTTTAAAGTTTAAACCAGATGTTGCTATTGGTACTGGAGGATTTGCAAGTGGCCCATTATTGCAAATGGCTAATTTAAAATCTGTACCAACATTAATACAGGAGCAAAATTCGTATCCAGGAATAACAAACAAGTTATTAGCAAAACGAGCTAACAAAATTTGTGTGGCTTATTCAGGATTGGAGCGCTTCTTTCCAAAAGATAAAATAAAGCTTACGGGAAATCCAGTAAGACAAGATTTATTAGATATAACCTCTAAAGTAGATGAGGCAAAAAAGTTTTTCGACTTAAAAAAAGATAAAAAAACGTTGTTAGTTCTTGGTGGAAGTCTAGGTGCTAAAGCAATAAACGAGTTAATTGAAAAAGAATTGTATTATTTTAAATCTAATAATATTCAGGTGATCTGGCAATGCGGAAAATTATATCAAAATAAATTCGAGAAATATAGTAAGGTTGATGATGTGCAAGTACATACTTTTTTAAACAGAATGGATTTAGCTTATGCTGCTGCAGATATTATTATCTCAAGAGCAGGAGCAAGTTCTGTTTCGGAATTATGTATTGTTGGTAAACCAGTGGTTTTTGTGCCTTCACCTTATGTGGCAGAAGATCATCAAACCAAAAATGCCGAAGCTATTTCATCTAAAAACGCTGCAATTTTAATTGCCCAAAGCCAATTAGATAAACAGTTTGAAATACAATTTTCTGAGTTGATTGGTTCAGTAGAAAAACAAACGTTATTAAGTAAAAATATAAAAGAATTAGCATTAGTAAATGCAACAAAAGATATTGTTAATGAGGTTGAAAAACTTTTAAAGTAAATGAGTCAAGTGCAAGCACATATAAGTAAAATTAGATGGTCTAATATTTATTTCCTTGGAATTGGAGGAATAGGTATGAGTGCTTTGGCACGTTATTTTCACGCTAACGGAAAAGTTGTTGCTGGATACGATAAGACAAAAACAAAGTTAACAGCAGAGTTAGAAGCGTTAGGTATAGAAATTCATTACGAAGATTCTGTTTCTAATGTGCCAATGTCTTTTTTAAACTACGATAGAACATTAGTAGTCTATACACCAGCAATTCCAAAAGATAGCAGAGAAATGGCGCATTTTAAGAATAGTCCATATACTATTATGAAGCGTTCTGAGGTCTTAGGAATTATTACCCAAAACACTTATAGTTTGGCAGTAGCAGGAACTCACGGAAAAACCACAACATCTACAATTTTAGGGCATTTATTACGTTTTTGTAATGTAAAGTTAACAGCATTTTTAGGGGGAATTAGCGAGAATTATAATTCTAACTTAATATTAAATGGTAACGAGGTAAGTGTTATAGAGGCAGACGAGTTTGATAGATCTTTTCTAACCTTATCTCCAGATTTAGCTTGTATAACTTCTATGGATGCAGATCATTTGGATATTTATGGTTCTAAAGAAGCATTACATGAATCTTTTAGAGATTTTACTAAAAAGATAAAACCTAACGGAAAGTTATTTGTAAAAAATGGCTTACCAATTCAAGGTTTAACTTATGGTATAGAAGATAATTCGGATTATTGCGCAAACAATATTACAATACAAGACAATAGTTACTTTTTTGATGTAAAAACGCCAACTGAAACACACAAAGGATTTAGTTTTAGTTTTCCAGGAAGACATAATTTATCTAATGCTTTAGTGGCTTTAGCAATGGCTTTGGAATACGGTTGTAATGTAGAAGAATTGAAATTAGCTTTAATTGATTTTAAAGGCGTGCAAAGACGATTTTCATATCAAATTAAGTCTACTAACTTGGTTTATGTAGACGATTATGCACATCATCCAGAAGAAATTAATGCTATACATCAGGCAGTTAGAGAAATGTATCCTAATCAGGAGGTTTTGGTTGCTTTTCAGCCACACTTATTTACTAGAACACAGGATTTTGTTGAGGAGTTTGCAGAAAGTTTATCTAATTTCGACGAGATTTTATTGTTAGATATCTATCCAGCAAGAGAATTGCCAATTCAAGGTGTAACAGCAGAATGGTTGTTTGATAAAATTAAAAACGATAATAAGAAATTAGTAAAAAAAGAAAATTTGGTTAATGAAATAAAAGCATCAAAAGCAAAAATAATTTTGACTTTAGGAGCTGGAGATATTGGAGTAGAAGTTCAATCAATTAAAAAAGCTTTGCTTAATGAAGATTAATTATACTCTAATAAAATTTATAGGATTGTTTACTTTTTTAATAACAATTTGGTCTTTCTCATCAGTTAAAAATGGAAAAAGAATAGTTAGCAATCCAGAAGTTTCTTTTGTTGGGTCTAACACAAATATGTTTATAACAAGTCAAGCTGTTAGTAACTTGTTAATACAAAGTCAAGGCAGTGCACAAAGTGTTACAAAAGATGTTTTAAATTTGAATAGTTTAGAGCAGTCGTTAACTAATAACCCAATGGTTTCAAGTGCAGAGGTTTACGTTAATACGCTTGGGCAATTAAGTGCAAAAGTTGAACAAAAACAGCCTATTGCACGCGTTATTGGTGCAACACAATTTTATATAGATAGTAAAGGTGGTTTTATGCCTTTGTCTAATAATTATACAGAACGTGTACCATTAGTAACAGGAAAAGTGATTAGAACAGATTTGAAAACAGTATTTACTATTTCAGATTACATAAATAAAGACGATTTTCTGAAAAAACAGGTAATAGAAATTCATCAAAATGATGATAAAACAATAGATTTAAAATTAAGATCTGCTGCATTTGTTGTGCAAATTGGAACATTAAATCAATTAGAGAAAAAAATAAACAACCTAAAGGCATTTTTTATTAAGGCCAATAAAAATAAAGTTTTAGGTCAATATAAAAAAGTGAATTTGCAATTTGATAACCAAGTTGTTTGTACCAAATTTTAAGTTATGGAACAAAATATTGCAGTAGGATTAGATATAGGAACCACAAAAATTGTGGCTATGATTGGTCGTAAGAATGAATATGGTAAAGTTGAGATTTTAGGTATTGGAAAATCTAAAAGTTTAGGTGTACATCGTGGCGTTGTAAACAACATTACGCAAACAATTCAATCTATTCAATTAGCCATTCAAGAAGCCGAAGCTGTAGCATCCGAAAAAATTGATGGTGTTACTGTTGGTATTGCCGGACAACATATTAGAAGTTTGCAACATAGCGATTATATAACACGTAATAATGCAGATACGGTTATAAATGAAGATGATATTGACCGATTAATAAATCAGGTGCATAAATTAGTAATGCTGCCAGGAGAAGAAATTATACATGTTTTACCTCAAGAATATAAAATAGATGGTCAAGCAGAAATAAAAGAACCTATTGGGATGTATGGTGGACGTTTGGAAGCTAATTTTCATGTTGTTGTTGGTCAGGTAACTTCTATTAGAAATATTGCACGTTGTGTACAGTCTGCAGATATTGAATTAGAAGGTATTACTTTAGAGCCTTTAGCATCTGCAAATGCAGTTTTAAGTCAAGAAGAAAAAGAAGCTGGTGTAGCCTTAATTGATATAGGCGGCGGAACAACAGATTTAGCCGTTTTTAAAGATGGTATTATTCGTCATACTGCAGTAATACCATTTGGAGGAAATGTAATTACAGAAGATATAAAAGAAGGTTGTTCTATAATAGAAAAACAGGCAGAACTCTTAAAAGTTAAGTTTGGTAGTGCTTGGCCTGGAGATAATAAGGATAACGAAATAGTTTCTATTCCAGGATTAAGAGGTAGAGAACCAAAGGAAATTACTTTAAAAAACTTGTCTAAAATAATTCACGCAAGAGTTAAAGAAATTATTGAACAGGTTTTTATTGAAATCACAAATTACGGACACGAAGAACAAAAGAAAATATTAATAGGTGGTATTGTATTAACAGGCGGCGGAAGCCAGTTAAAACATTTAAAGCAATTAGTAGAATATATTACAGGAATGGATACCAGAATAGGATATCCAAACGAGCATTTAGCTGGAGATAGCGATGATGTAATAACAAGTCCATTATACGCAACAGCAGTAGGTTTAGTTATGGATGGATTACAGCGTCAAGAGCGAAAAAGAGAAGAAACTGTAGAAGAAGAGGTTATTAATGAAGCTCAAGAAACCGCAAAAGTATCAGAATTAACAACTGCCGATACCGAAAGTGAAACAGTTGAGCCAGAAGTTAAATCAACAGCTCCAAAAAAAGAGCGTAGATCGTTTATGGAAAATTTCACATCTAGAATTAAAGATTTTTTAGATAACGCAGAATAGATAAGAGTATTTTCTTGATAAGATTGAATAAAAGCAAAAGAAAACGAATAAAATAGAATTTATGAGCAGCAACAGCGAATTCGAAAGTATAGCATTTGATTTACCTAAAAACAAATCAAATGTTATTAAGGTTATAGGTGTTGGTGGCGGCGGAAGCAATGCCATTAACCACATGTTTCAACAAGGTATAAAAGGTGTAGATTTTGTAATCTGTAATACAGATTCTCAAGCATTACAAAATAGTGGCGTACCTAATAAAATACAGTTAGGCGTTCATTTAACAGAAGGATTAGGCGCAGGAGCCAATCCCTTGGTTGGAGAAGAATCTGCTGTAGAAAGTTACGAAGAAATTAAACGTATGTTAGATACCAACACAAAAATGGTATTTATAACAGCAGGAATGGGCGGAGGAACAGGAACTGGTGCCGCTCCAGTAATTGCTAAAATGGCTAAAGATCTAGATATCTTAACCGTTGGTATTGTTACTATTCCATTTAAGTTTGAAGGTCGAATGCGAAACGAACAAGCTCAAATAGGAATAGAAAAATTACGAAAAGAGGTAGATTCTTTAATTGTAATTAATAATAATAACTTAAGAGAAGTTTACGGTAACTTAGGGTTTAAAGCAGGTTTTTCTAAAGCAGATGAGGTATTAGCTACGGCATCTAGAGGAATTGCCGAGGTTATTACACACCATTATACACAAAATATTGATTTACGTGATGCTAAAACAGTTTTAAGTAATAGTGGAACTGCAATAATGGGTTCTGCTACTGCAGAAGGAACAAATAGAGCTCATGAAGCTATAACAAAAGCTTTAGATTCGCCTTTGTTAAACGATAATAAAATTACAGGAGCCAAAAACGTATTGTTGCTAATCGTTTCTGGTTCTTCAGAAATTACAATTGATGAAATAGGAGAAATAAACGACCATATTCAAGATGAAGCAGGTAATAGCGCTAACATTATTATGGGAGTTGGGGACGACGAGAGTTTAAAAGAAGCTATTTCTGTAACTATAGTTGCTACAGGATTTGATGTAGAACAACAAAACGAAATTACTAATATAGAAACCAAAAAGGTTGTACATTCCTTAGAAGAAAAAACAGCTCCAACTATTGTAGAGTCAATAAAACCAGAAGCACCAGTTGTATCTAAAAAGCCAGTTTTTGTTGAGAAAAAGCCAGAGCCAATTATAAAACATACATTAGATTTAGAAGAGGATTTCGATATTGTAAATACTTCTTTTGTACCAAAAGCAGCTTTAAAACCAAAGGTTGAAATAAATAATGAAGATGAGGTTGAATTAATTCCAACTTCAGAATTAATAGAAAATATAGATGTTTTTTATAACGAGGTTTCAGTAAATGCTGAAGACTTAAACGATTTTGTAATAACATCGGCTCAAGACAAAGTTAACAGTGATCAAGTTGAAGAACATGAGCAACAAATTACGTTAACTTTTGATATGCCTGTAAATTCAGATGTCGAGTTTGAAGAAGTTAAATTTGATATTGAAAAACCCTCTGAAGCAATAGAAAACGAAATAAAGTCTGAGTCAAATCAGCCTATAATTCACCAGCTAACAGAGGAAGAAAAGCAAATAGAAGTTAAACACGAAATAGAGATTAGCCCTATATCAGAAACAACAGATCCAGAAGTTGTTAGATATGCTTTAGACGATTATGAAGCTGAAGAATCTGCTGTAAATAAAGTTGCAGAAGCTGACAGTGCTGATAAAGATGAAGTTGTTTTTGAAACTAAAATTATTGAGCCTACCATACTAGAAATTAAAACAGATCATGAAGAAGAAAATATCGATCCACTTCATACGCCAATATCAGAATTATTAAAAAGTGGTGCAGAAGAGCGCCGCAAGAAAATGAAATTATTTAATTATAAGTTTAACACATCTAAAGTAGACGAGATAGAAAAAGTACCTGCTTATAAGCGTCAAGGCTTAGATATTGAAGAAGGACAACATTCATCAGATAATAATATATCTAGAACTATGCTTGGTACAGATGATAATGATGATATACAATTAAGAAGTAATAATTCATTTTTACACGACAACGTAGATTAAATATATTTATATAAATATTCTAAAACCCAAAATAGACATAGTTTATCTTGGGTTTTATTTTTTTATATTAGCAAACAAACTAACAAATAAGATAATATGAGTTTATCAGAAGATATAATGGCAGCATTAAAAACGGCTATGAAAAGTAAAGATAAAGTAGCTTTAACAGCTTTAAGAGCAGTAAAGTCAGCAATACTATTAGCTCAAACAGAAAGTGGGGCTAAAGAAGAGCTAACAGAAGCCCAAGAGTTAAAAATTTTACAAAAACAAGTAAAACAAAGAAAAGATAGTGCAGCTGTTTATTTAGATCAAGGAAGAGAAGATTTAGCAGAGCCAGAACTAGCAGAAGCAAAAGTTATTTCTGAGTTCTTACCAGAAGCAATGTCCGAAGATGATGTTGCAAAAGTTGTAGAAGCAATAATTTCCAAGATTGGTGCTCAAGGAATGAAAGATATGGGTAAAGTTATGGGAGTTGTAAGTGCAGAGTTAGCAGGTAAAGCAGATGGAAAAACTATATCTAATATTGTAAAATCTAAATTAGCTTAAGAAAAACGATAATAATTATGTATTTTTAATATTATGGATAAAGTAAAGAAATTATTAGACTACAAAAGTATAATTATTTTAGCCTTATATATGGCTGTAGTTTTTGTACCAGAATTAAGAAGCTACGAAATAATGACACCGCAGTGGTTGTATTTATCTATTGTAAACTTAGTGGTCTTTGGGTTTCTTTTGTACACTAGAGACGAATTAAAAATAAATATTAAAAATAAACTTACAAGTTTCTTTTTTCTGTCTCATATAGGCTTTTTATTAATTTCTGTAGTATCAATGGTAAAGTCCATTAGTACAGACGAGAGTTTACTATACATTTCATGGTACGCTACTTTTTTTGGCGCTATTCTTAACTTTTATTTTATTTTAAACAAAAAAAATAAGTTAGATTTCAATACAGTAGCTAAGCTAATAAGTATTGTGTTGTTGGCAGAAAGCTTTAGTGTTGTGTCCTATTTTTTATCGCATTATAGCGATCCAAGGTCTGTAGAACTTGTACTTGGTTTAAAACATTATTATGGTAATAGGAATATTTTAGCAATTGCATTGGCAATTAAATTGCCATTTGCATTGTATTTATTCTTAACCCAAAAGCGCATTATAAAAGTTGTTTCTGGTTTTGTAGTTCTTATAGCAATATCTAGTGTTTTATTTATAGGCGCTAGAACTTCTATTTTAGCCATATTAGCCACTTTTATTTTAATTGTTATCAGTTATTTAATTATAAATAAAAAGGATATTAAAAATAGTTTTTCGACAACTATTTCTTTAATTATTGTTGGTTTTTTTGCAATTCTTTTATCATTATCAACTAATAAAATCAATAGTGGTTTTAATAGTTTTAAAGATTTAGTTGAATTAAGGTTTGAGAAAGATTTATACTTAGATTTACCTTCGACCTCATTAGTAGATAGTAATGGGCGTTTTTTATTCTGGAAAGAAGCTTTAAAGGATATTAAAGAAAATCCAATATTAGGCCTTGGTTCTGGTAACTGGAAATTTGATGAATGTGATGAGGTTTTAGCAGCATCTCCAAATACAGCTTATATGAATTTGGGCCAACCTCATAATGATTTTCTTCAGCATTTTTTAGAAGAAGGAATTTTTGGTTTCTTATTTTACTTAGCAATTTATGTAATTGTCTTAATTATCTTAATAAAAAAATTATATGCATTCAAATTAGTAGAGCATAAGTTTATAATTGTTACTATTGCATCTGCCTTAATGGCTTATACTATAGATGCTTTCTTAAATTTCCCTCATGAAAGGCCAACAATACAAATCTTTTTTGCATTATTTTTAGTTTTAGCACTAACTTTTACTGGTAACGCTAAAAGTAACAACCATGATACTGAGACAGAAAAATTAGTAAATAAAAAAGCAATTGCAATAGCCGTTTTAGCTTTAGGTGTATTTACTTTTATTATTAATTACAAAATGTTTCAATCTGCTCAGATGCAATTATTAGTTATACAAGATACTACTAAGAAGAATGCATTCGAGACTAAATTTTCTATGAGTTACAATACCTTCTTGAGACGTTTCCCTGAGTTTCCAGATGCAATGATTTTAGGCGAATCTATAGAGCATACTAAGGCATTATATGCTATTAGTGATGGAGATATACCTTTGGCATTAGATCATTTAAGTAAGTCAATACACAATTTTCCAAACTCATATGTGTCTAAAGGTTTAAAAGCAATGGTATTTCATAATTTAAAACAGTATGATAGTTCTATGTATTACGCTCGCGAGGTTTTTGACAAAACGCCAAGTATAACAGCAAATACAACTATTTTAGCAAACCTTTACGTTTACAATAAGGATACATTAAATTTATTTAAAGTGTTAAATAAGCATCTTAGTGTAGTTCCTAAATCGGACAATATATGGAGACAAAAGGCGTCTTGTGTTTTAAAGTATAGGAAAGATGTACCACAAGCCATAAGAGTTTTAGACTCAGGATTATATTATAATCCCGAAAGTAAAGTATTAATTGGTGCAAAACAGAAAATTGAAAAGGCTAAAGGTTCCGTTAATACTGAGTTACCTACATTAAACAGTAAAGAGTTTGAAGAAAAAGAGAATCAATTAAAGGCCTATTTTGATAAAGGAAATAACTTTTTTACAGCTAAAAACTATAATGCAGCTAGAATAGAATATTTAAAAGCTTTAGATATTTCTCCAGGAAATATTCCAATATTTTATAAGCTTGGTTTTCTTGAAAAAAACACAAAAAATTATCAAAAAAGTATAGACTATTTTACAAAAGTAATTAATGATGATTTTACAAACGATGGAAGACCAGAGTATAATAGAGCAACAGCTTACTTATATCTTGGAGATCAAGTAAATGCAAGAAAAGATTTTACAACCAGTAGAAATAAAGGTTATCCATTAGCTTTAAAAATGGATGCTTCAAAATTTGATTAATTAATCGTTTTATTATTTAAAAAAAGCCTATAACAATAGTTTTAGGCTTTTTTATTTTTTTGTTCTATATGATATTATTTACATCTTTATTAGTAATTGAAAACAAAACATTTTACACGTTTTTTAATGTGTTTCTTTTTTTTGTGTTCTTGTTTTTAATGTATAAACTCTCCCAAAGATTATATTATAGATTTTTTAATAAATCAATGCTCGTTCATTTTTATCCCGTAAAAAAGAAGTTACCAGAATCTGATAAGAACTACTTATCCATTCATTTTAAATTTTATAAGAATTTAAACCCAAAAAGTAAGCGTAATTTTGAGCATAGAGTTGCCGTTTTCTTAAAAGAAAAACAGTTTATAGGTAGGCAGGATTTTGAGGTAACAAAAAATGTAAAGTTGTTAATTTCTGCAACTGCAATTATGCTTACGTTTGGTATGAAGAATTACTTAATTAAAGTAATAGATCTTATAATTATTTACCCAAAGGCTTTCTACTCAACAATAAATAATAATAATCACAAAGGAGAGTTTAACCCTAACTTAAAAGCTATAGTATTTTCTTGGGAAGATTTTTTATCTGGTTACCAAATAGATAACGATAATTTAAATTTAGGTATTCACGAGTTTACGCACGCTATACACTTTAATAGTTTAAGTCAGAACGATTACAGCGCCAAAATTTTTAAAAAAAGCTTTAATGATTTAGCATTGTTTTTAAGTAAAAATGAGTCGCTAAGAAAAGAGTTAATAGCTTCTGCTTACTTTAGAGATTATGCATTTACTAATCAATTTGAATTTTTAGCGGTTTTAATTGAGAATTTTATAGAAACCCCCGAAAATTTTAAAAGCCATTTCCCAGATCTTTACAGAAAAGTGAAACAGCTTTTAAAGTTTAATTTTGCTAATTATTAATTAACTATTTGCTAAAGCTTTTAGATCTTTTACAGTTTCTGTAGGGTTTTCTGCACCAAAAACATAGCTACCTGCAACTAAAACATCTGCGCCAGCATCTACTAATTGCTTTGCGTTTTTGTTAGTTACACCACCATCAATTTCTATTAATGTTGAAGCGCCTTTTTTTGTAATTAAATGCTTAAGTTGTTTGACTTTATTATAAGTGTTCTCTATAAAACTTTGCCCTCCAAAGCCAGGATTTACACTCATAATGCAAACCATATCAATAGCGTTTATAGTATCTTCTAAAACGTTAATGTTTGTATGTGGATTTAATGCTACACCAGCTTTCATACCAGCAGCTTTTATAGCCTGTAATGTTCTATTTAAATGTGTGCAAGCTTCGTAATGTACTGTAAGAATATCACTTCCTAAATCTGCAAATGTTTGGATGTATTGATCCGGATTTACAATCATTAAATGTACATCTACTGTTTTCTTAGTGTGTTTAGTAATCGCTTTTAAAACTGGCATTCCAAAAGATATATTAGGAACAAAAACACCATCCATAATATCTATATGAAACCAATCTGCTTCACTAGCGTTTATCATTTCAATGTCTCTTTGTAGGTTAGCAAAGTCTGCTGCTAAAACCGAAGGTGCAATTAATTTAGATGCCATTTGTAGTGTTTTTAATGTTAAGCAAATATATTAAAAATAAAAACCCTTAGCGTTAACTAAGGGTTTCTAAATTAATTATTTAAAGAAAAGATTATCCTAAATACGTTTTTAAAATTTTACTTCTAGAGGTATGTTTTAATCTTCTAATTGCTTTTTCTTTAATTTGTCTAACACGTTCACGTGTTAAGTCAAAGGTTTCACCAATTTCTTCTAAAGTCATTGGATGTTGATTTCCTAAGCCAAAGTATAAACGAATTACATCTGCTTCACGTGGTGTTAATGTCTCTAAAGCACGTTCAATTTCTGTACGTAAAGATTCGTGTAATAATTCTCTATCTGGATTTGGAGACTCACCAGAATTTAAAACATCGTATAGGTTTGAATCTTCACCTTCAACTAAAGGTGCATCCATACTTACGTGTCTTCCAGAATTTTTCATTGACTCCTTAACATCGTTAATAGTCATGTCTAATTCTTTTGCTATTTCTTCAGCACTTGGCGGACGTTCGTGCGCTTGTTCTAAATGAGCAAATGTTTTATTAATTTTATTAATAGAACCAATTTTATTTAAGGGTAAACGTACAATTCTAGATTGTTCTGCTAAAGCTTGTAAAATAGATTGTCTAATCCACCATACGGCATAAGATATAAATTTAAAACCACGAGTTTCGTCAAATCGTTGAGCAGCTTTAATTAAACCTAAATTACCTTCGTTAATTAAATCTGGTAAGGTTAAACCTTGATTTTGGTATTGTTTTGCAACAGATACAACAAAACGTAGGTTTGCTTTAGTTAGTTTTTCTAAAGCTATTTGGTCTCCTGCTTTTATACGTTGAGCTAATTCTACCTCTTCGTCTGCAGTAATAAGATCTACCTTTCCTATTTCTTGTAAATATTTATCTAGTGATGCAGTTTCTCTATTGGTTACCTGTTTGGTAATTTTAAGTTGTCTCATTTAAAAGTTTAGGCTTTAAATTAATAAGTCTTCATTTATTATACGTGAGATGTTTTAGAAATGTTACAAAAATTTTTAATTTTTTCAAAAAAAAATACTCATCAGTAATAATTGTCTTTTTTCTGATTCAGAAATTAATCATTTGTTTGGTTTTTTTTGTGTTTATCTCCTTCAGCTTTTTTCGTTTTGTTTAACTTTTTATTAGATGTAATAGTATATAGCGTCTAACACTAATGCATCAAACTAGATTGCTTTTATTATTTAGACTTCTTTAAAACATGCACTAAGAAGATAATTTACAGTCTAAAAATTTAATAAATACTTATTTGAATAAATGTTCGGTAATCGTTTTTGTAGCACCTTTCTGTTCAGAAATAAAAGATTTAGAAAGCTTAGAGCTGTTTAGATATATCTCTTTATTTTCTAGTAGTTTTGTTGCTGTTTTTTTAAAATTTTCTTTTGATGTAATTTCAAATCCACCACCAAATTCTATCAATGCTTTTGCTTCAGGAAATTTTTTATGGTTTTTACCAAAAAGCACTGGAATTCCAAATGTTGCAGGTTCTAGTATGTTATGTAATCCAGTTTTTCCCATTGCGCCACCAACGTAGGCAATATCTGCATAACTATATATTTTACTTAGTAAGCCAATTGTATCAATAATAAAGACATTATACGTGTTTAAATCTTTATATTCTTTGTTAGTAAATAAAACAGTTTTCTTATTTATTGAGCTTTTAAGTCTTTTTATAGTATCATCTTTTATTTCGTGCGGTGCAATTATAAATTTTAAATTAGTGTTGGCATTATTTATAAAATCAATAAAAACGTTTTCGTCTTCTTGCCAAGAACTTCCAAAAACTAAAGTTGTTTTGTTATCTTTAAATTCAGTTATAAAATCTAAAGTATTATTGGCTTTTAACTGGTTACTTACACGATCAAAGCGCGTATCTCCAGAAACTGTAACCTTATTATAGTTACTATTATTTAATAATGTTTTACTTAATTCGTTTTGGGTAAATATATAATCAAAAGATTTTAATGCTTTTGTAAAAAGACTACCATACCATTTAAAATAGATTTGATTTGGTCTAAAAGCTGCAGATATTAAAATAGCTTTTAAATTTAATTTCTGTAATTCATTTAAATAATTGGGCCAAATATCATATTTAACAAATACAGATAATTCAGGTTTTAACTTTGTAATAAAACGTTTTGCGTTTTTAGTAGTATCTAAAGGTAAATACACCACAATATCTGCCACTTTAGTGTTCTTACGAACATCGTATCCAGAAGGCGAGAAAAAACTTAATAGTATTTTATAATTTGGATATTGAGCTCTAATAACTTCAAAAACAGGTAAGCCTTGTTCGTATTCTCCTAAAGATGCACAATGAAACCAAATGGTTTTATCTTCAGCATTTATTGCTTGATTTATTTTATTAAAAGTTTCTTGTCTTCCAATTATTCCTTTTTTAATTTTTGTATTAAAAAGGCCTAAAAAGCGTATAAGTATAGAAACTTTTATCAGGAAAATGGTGTAAATAAAACGCATTGTTAAATGTTTATGCTAAAATACCAATCTTTAAACTTTTTTTAGTTGTTTTAACTAAACGAAATTTTTGTAAATTTGTATTATGAAGAAAATTCAAATGGTAGACCTTAAAGGTCAATACAATAAAATAAAAGAAACGGTTGATGCTCAAATTCAATCAGTTTTAGATACAACAAGCTATATAAACGGACCATTAGTTAAAGAATTTCAAAAGAATCTTGAAAACTATTTAGGTGTAAAACACGTTATTCCTTGTGCTAATGGAACAGATGCGTTACAAATAGCAATGATGGGTTTAGGTTTACAACCTGGAGACGAAGTTATTACTGCCGATTTTACCTTTGCAGCAACCGTAGAAGTTATTGCTTTGTTAAACCTTACGCCAGTTTTGGTAGATGTTAATCCAGACGATTTTAACATTAACATAGATGCTATTAAAAAAGCTATTACACCAAAAACAAAGGCAATTGTACCGGTACATTTATTTGGACAATGTGCAAATATGGAAGCTATAATGGAGCTTGCAAAAGCGCATAATTTATTTGTAATAGAAGATAATGCGCAAGGTATTGGGGCAAATTACACCTATAAAGACGGCACAAAAGCTAAGTCAGGAACAATTGGTCACGTAGCATCAACATCTTTTTTTCCTTCTAAAAATTTAGGTTGTTATGGAGATGGCGGAGCAATTTTTACTAACGACGACAATTTAGCACATACCATTAGAGGTATTGTAAACCACGGCATGTACGAGCGTTATCACCACGATGTTGTTGGTGTAAACTCGCGCTTAGATTCTATACAAGCAGCAGTATTAAACACAAAATTACCGCTTTTAGACACGTATAATAAAGCACGTAGAAACGCAGCCAAAAAGTATAACGATGCGTTTAAAAACGAAACTAAAATTACCACACCAAAAACCATAAATGGTTGTGCAGGTATTTGCGAAACTTGCGACTGCCATGTGTTTCATCAATACACATTAAAAGTTACAAACGTAGATAGAGATGCATTGGTACAGCATTTAAATGCCAATAATATTCCATGTGGCGTGTATTATCCAATTCCATTACACTCGCAAAAAGCCTATAAAGATGCACGTTATAACGAAGCAGATTTTCCAGTAACCAATCAACTTATAAAAGAAGTAATTTCGTTACCAATGCACACCGAATTAGAAGACGATCAAATAAAATTCATTACAGAAACCGTAAAAGAATTTATTAACAGATAATTTTGGGCGTTTCCATTTGCTAAGCTTACAAGGAAAAAACCTTGCAGCATAGCAAATGGTCAGGCTTTACATTATATCTTTTTTTTTATGCAGAAATTAATCTAGCATATTTATTGTTTAGCACTTTATTGCTTTCTAAAAGCTAATAAGTTGTAAAATAAAAAAAAGGATGCCATTTCAATCCTTAACGCAAAGCAACACCTTTATGAAAATTCTAGTTACAGGCGGATTAGGCTACATTGGATCTCACACAGTTGTAGAACTTCAAAACAAAGGCTATAAAGTAGTAATAATAGATAACCTATCTAATAGTAGATTATTTGTTTTAGATGGTATAGAAGCTATAACTAATACCAAACCAGAATATCATAATATAGATTTAACCAATCAAGAAGCTGTAAATCAGTTTTTTAAAACCCATCAAGATTTAGACGGAATTATACATTTTGCAGCTTACAAAGCCGTAGGAGAAAGTATTAGTCAACCATTAAAATATTACCAAAACAACTTGTTTTCTTTGGTAAACATACTTCAAAATGTAAAAACATACAATATAAAAAACTTTATATTTAGCTCGTCTTGCACGGTTTATGGTGAATTAAAACAGCTTCCAATTACAGAATCTTCTCCAAAGTTAAAAGCAAAATCACCCTACGGAAACACTAAACAAATAGGCGAGGATATTCTAGAAGATCTCTACAAATCATCAAAACAATTTAAAGCCATAGCATTACGTTATTTTAATCCTATTGGCGCACATAAATCGGCTAAAATTGGCGAATTACCTCTTGGAGTTCCTCAAAATTTAGTGCCATACATAACGCAAACCGCAGCAGGAATAAGAGAACAACTTCAAGTTTTTGGAGACACATATCCAACACCAGATGGAACATGTATTAGAGATTATATTCATGTGGAAGATTTAGCATTAGCACACGTAAAATCTTTAGAAGTTTTAACAAAAAAAGAAGCAGCTACTTTTTACGATACAGTTAATTTAGGAACTGGAACCGGAAGTTCTATTTTAGAAGTTATTAAAACATTCGAAACCGTTAGCGGACAAATATTAAACTACAAAATAGTACCAAAAAGACAAGGCGATATTAGTACTGCATTTGCAGATACTACTAAAGCAAAACAAGTTTTAGATTGGGAAACAAAATATACTTTAGCAGACGCATTACTATCTTCTTGGAATTGGCAGAAAAGTTTATAAGTAATTAGTTCAAACATAAAAAAGCTTCTGTAAATTAACATAACAATTTTTGCTGGTTTTATTGTTGCCAATGTATTAAGTACCATTAAAAATATCAATCTTTTTATTTGTTAAAATGAAACGTATTAATTCATCATTAAAAGACTTAACAACCTTTAACATCTAAATTTTGGTAGAAACTTCAATTATTTACACCTTTGTAACCTAATGATAATTGAATAAAATGAAATTGATTAAAGTAAAAAGACACACAAAATACGAAAACAGATTTGCCCCCAAAATGGGACGTGTTAAAGCAAAAGTAACGTACATAAAAAAGCAGTTTCTTGGTATTTCTATTGCCACGTTACACAAATACAGAGAAACTTATTATGGCGAAGTCAAAGATTGTAGCGACTGCCAATTAAGTGCATAACAAAAAAATGCGAAAGTTAATTCTTTCGCATTTTTTTGTTTTTATATTTTAGTACTTAGCTAAATTATTAATTAGCTTCTATTTGTGTTTTCTCTTTACTTTTAAAATTAGACCATAATAAACAACCTAATCCAAACATAACAGACATATCTGCAACGTTAAAAATTCCAGTTTTAAAAACGCCACCTAAATCTATATGTAAAAAATCTGTTACAGATCCATATAAGATTCTATCGTAAACATTAGCAATTCCTCCACCAATAATAGCGGTAAAACCAAGTATAGAAATTTTATCTAAAGTTTTATCTGTTAGTACCATTCTAAGTACAAACCCTAAAACAACTACAGGTAAAACTAAAAGTAAAATAAGTTTTAGTGTAGGATTAAAATCGCTGCCTAAACCTAAAAATGCGCCTTTGTTTTCAACATTGTTAAGTGTAAAATATGAGCCTAAAATATTTATTTCCTCGTAAGGAGCTAGATTTACTCTTGCAATAGCTTTACTAATTTGATCTATAGCAATATTAAATATAATAAGCAAAAGTATATAAATGGTACGTTTAGACATATTATGCTTGAGTTGTAAAAGTAGCAGATGCAGTTTCTGCAGAACGATTTATTTTTTTAACTAAACCTTGTAATACTTTTCCTGGTCCAACTTCTGTAAATAATGTTGCGCCATCTGCAATCATTTGTTGTACAGATTGTGTCCATCTAACAGGTGCTGTTAATTGAGAAATTAAATTAGCTTTAATCTCTTTCTCGTCTGTAATAGCTGTTGCAGTTACGTTTTGGTATATTGGGCAATTTGGTTTACTAAATGTTGTGTTTTCTATTGCTGCAGCTAATTCTTCGCGTGCAGGTTCCATCATTGGAGAATGAAATGCGCCACCAACTGGTAATACTAAAGCACGTCTTGCGCCTTCTTCTTTCATTGCTTCGCAAGCTTTATTAATTGCCTCAATTTCTCCAGAGATTACTAATTGTCCTGGACAGTTATAATTTGCAGGAACAACAACGCCATTTGTAGTACCACATATTTTTTCAACAATGTCATCGTCTAATCCTAAAACTGCAGCCATTGTACTTGGTGCAGCTTCGCAAGCTTTTTGCATAGCAATAGCACGCTGAGAAACTAATTTAAGTCCATCCTCAAACGTTAAAGCACCAGCAGCAACTAATGCAGAAAATTCTCCTAAAGAATGTCCAGCAACCATTTCTGGTTTAAAATCTTCGCCTAATGTTTTTGCTAATATTACCGAATGTAAAAAAATAGCAGGTTGCGTTACTTTTGTTTCTTTAAGTTGCTCTGCAGTACCTTCAAACATAATGTCGGTAATGTTAAAACCTAAAATTTCGTTAGCTTTTTCGAATAATTCTTGTGCTTTTGGAGCGTTTTCGTATAAGTCTAAACCCATTCCTGAAAATTGTGCGCCTTGACCTGGAAATATATATGCTTTCATTTGTAGTGTTTTAATTTATAGGGCTAAAATAAGGATATTCTATAATAAAGTATAATGTCTTGTCTATAAAGTCTCAAGAATTGAGTTGTTGAATGAAAAAAAATAGATTTTTTACGTGATAAAAGGACACTAGTTTAACGAATATGTACTAATTGTGTTGTTATAGTAAGTTGATTTTGTTTTACTGCGCTCTGTTGCAGGATCCATTACGATAATGTTATAGCGTTTGTTTATGGAAATCTATTCTACTATCTAGAAGATTAACAAGAATGGCCTGTTTTTTAACCTACAAGTTTTTTTTGGGATTGAAGGTTTGGAATTTAACGTTATTAAATAATAGCGTTTAGAAACCTTACGGGTATTTAGCAGATTTTTTTTTGATATATATATTATACTTTAAATAGTATTGAAAAGTAACATTTTACTATTACTTAAAAATAGCCCAGATAGAGGTATTTGTTTGAAATCCTTTTTCTCGTACTGAAGTTAATTCAGTACGAGAAAAAGATTGAGTACCGAAAGCTGGAAATAGCTCCTAAAAATTAGTGTTGTTATTAAAATAGTATCGATGTAACACGATATATTAATTTTTACTATTAAAAATTGCAAGCAAATTCGGCACAACGTTCGCCATCCATAGCAGCACTAACAATTCCACCAGCATAACCGCCACCTTCGCCACAAGGAAATAAATTGGTAATTTCAGGATGCTGTAATTTTTCGTTTCTTGGAATATTTACAGGAGAAGATGTTCTAGATTCTACACCAATAACATTGGCTTCTTCTGTATGAAAACCTTTCATTTTACTACCAAAAGCAGCAAAACCTTTACGTAATCTACTTCCAATTTGTTTTGGCATTAAAGAATGCATTGGAACCGATTTTAATCCTGGCTGATAAGAGGTTTCGTTTAACGTATTAGAGAGTTTTCCATCTACAAAATCTGTTAAGCGTTGCGCTGGCGCAGTTTGTGTTTTTCCTCCAGAAACGTATGCAAATTTCTCGAAGTCTTTTTGAAATTCTAAGCCTTTTAATGCGCCAAATTTTTCGTATTTTTTTAAATCCACATCGGCATTAATTTCTACAACTATTCCAGAATTTGCAAATTTGTTATTTCTACGTGAAGGCGACATACCATTTACCACAACTTCGCCATTTGCGGTTGCTGCAGGAACAATAAATCCGCCTGGACACATACAAAATGAGTACACACCACGACTATTTACTTGCTGTACCAAACTGTAAGATGCTGCTGGTAAAAGCTCGTTACGTTCGCCTGTGCAGTGGTATTGAATATTGTCTATAATTTGCTGCGGATGCTCTACACGTACGCCCATAGCAAAAGATTTTGCTTTTAATGCTATTTTTTTATCGTCTAATAATTGGTAAATATCTCTTGCCGAATGTCCTGTTGCTAAAATAACGCGTTGTGTTGCTAATTCGGTTTCGTTTTTAAGTAATAATGCTTCGATTTTATTATTTTTAATTACAAAATCGGTTACTTTGGTATTAAAATGAATTTCTCCGCCATTGTTTAAAATGGTTTCTCTAATATTTTGAACCACTTTTGGTAGCTTATTGGTTCCAATATGTGGATGTGCATCTACCAAGATTTGGTCTGTTGCGCCATGGAATACTAGATTTTCAAATATTTTTCTAACATCGCCACGTTTTAAGCTTCGTGTGTATAACTTTCCGTCGCTGTAAGTTCCTGCGCCACCTTCGCCAAAGCAGTAGTTAGAATCTTCGTTTACAATATGATCTTGATTTATGGCTTTTAAATCTCTACGTCTATCTTTTACATTGTTTCCGCGCTCTAGTACAATAGGTTTATAGCCTAGCTCTATGCAACGTAAAGCAGCCCACATTCCTGCTGGTCCAAATCCTATAATATGAACTGGTTTAGCCTTAGAAACATCTTTGTATTCAAACTGATAGTCTGACTTTTCTGGTAAGGCTTCTTTTATGTAAATAGCTAATTTATAGTTTAAAATAATCTTAGCTTTTCTGGCATCTATAGATTTTCGTAATACTTTAATTCCAGTAATTTCTGAGCGTGGAATTTTTAGAAATGCAGCCGATTTTTTTAGTAAAATATCGCTAATTTCTTCTTCTTTAAGTGTAATACGTAGTTGTATGTCTTTAACCATAACGCGAAATTATGAAATTTTGTTAAGATTAGCTGACTATTGTATAATCAGTTTTAGAATTACAGATTTATGTAAGCTAAACTTGTTTCTTTTAAAAGGTTTAAATTTAAATTAGGAGCAGCAAGCTTTGGTGTATTAGAATAGAAATTAGCTTTTTTTTTATTGTAACCTCTTTTTAAGTTAATTAAATTACTAGTGTTTAAATATAATTTCTACGCGTCTGTTCTCACTGTTTAAATTGCTTTTTAATTGTTTATCTCCTAAGCCTTCTACTATAATTCTATTTGGGTTAATTCCATGTTTTGTAAGATAATTTGATACAGATTTTGCTCTTTTTAAAGATAACTTTAGATTATTACTTTCTGTGCCGTTTTTATCTGTGTGTCCAATAATTTTGAGAAATATAGTTGGGTTGTTGATTAGCGCTTTAATAATATTATCTAATAATAAGTACGAGTTATTGTCTTTTAGGTTTGCTGAATTGTTCTCGAAATTAATATCGAAATCCAAAGATAATTCATCTTTAAAATTTGTAAGTGCTTCTTTTAATTCTGGTTTTTTTCCGTTACTTCTTAAAGAATTGGCTTCTAAGAAGATTGCTGAATCAAAATTATGATCGCCAACATCGCTTATGCCTAATTTAAAATGATAGGTTACATAAGGCTTAACTTTAGCTGTAGCAGTTAGTTTTGTTGTAAAGCCATCGTACTGAAACGTGTATGCTAATTCTATTTGCTGGAGGTTTTCTGTATTTTTAAGTAACTCTTTATTGAATTGTGCATTAGGAATATAATAATTGCTATTTTTTGAAGGATTTATATGGTCTACAGTTATTGGCGTGTTTTTATCACCATTTAAAATGGCTATATTTTCTGAAGTTCCAGTTTGTGTATTTGTAACTAAAAATATAAAGATATCGTTTACGTTTTTGTTAACGTATTCTGGATATTCTTCTGAAGCAAATACGTAGTTAAACTGAATTTGGTCGGTTTCAGAAATTAAATCAAATTCAAAAAGAGACGTATCATAACAACCTTTGCGTTTGGCAATTATATTTATATCTTCATCACTTATAAAATTAATATGAGACGTTTTGTTTTGTTGTTTGTTTGGTCCTTTTGCATCTTTGGCTAGTCCAGTAGACATTATAATGCCAGAATCCATAAAATTATTATATTTTAAGTTGGTATTAAACGTTGCAAAAGTTTGTTTTTGTTGGGTAATTTTAGGGTTTGTAATGCGTACATTTTTTGCATTACCAGCAAGGTTACTTACTAATTCTTGTGCATTAACAACTTTTTTTAGTATTAATTGCGAAAACATACACTGACTTAATATTAAAAGTAGGTATGTTATTTTTTTCATTTTAAGAGTTTTTAGATACTATAAAAGCACATGATGGTTTAATAACTCTAATTAAAATGTGTGTTATTATTTTCTAATATAAGTAATAAACGAAAATTCATAATCGTGGTTTTCGTCTTTTGTATGAAATTCGTTATTAACTTCTTTCCATTGATTTAAATCAAACTCAGGAAAAAAAGTATCTGCATCAAAATTAGCGTGTACTTTAGTTAGTTCTATTCTTTCTGTATAAGGTATGGCTTGTTTATAAATTTCGCCACCACCAATAACAAAAGGTTGTTTTTCGGTTTCTGGGATTTTAGTAAAGGCTTCTTCTAGACTATTTACAACTATTACGCCTTCTGGTACATTATAATTTGCTTGTCTTGTAATTACAATATGTAAACGGTTTGGTAGTGGTTTTGGAAAACTTTCAAAAGTTTTACGTCCCATAATTATGCAATGTCCAGATGTTAAGGCTTTAAAACGTTTTAAATCGTTACGTAAACGCCAAATTAAATCGTTGTTTTTACCAATTTCGTTAGCTTCTGCTGTGGCCACTATTAAAGTTAAATTTGGAATTGTTTGCATATTATTTTTATTAAAATCTTTTGATTGCGCAATATGTTTGTCTTCTTTTTCTAGCGATATTTTAAGTTTTTCTAAACGCTTTTTTTGTGCATCAACTAATTTTTCTAATTGTTTTTTTTCCCATTTTGCATTCATAAATGCATTTAAAATAAACACTTTTACAGCGTGATATATTACAAATAGAAACCAAACTATAGAAACTACAATACTCCAAGGGATTTCTAAAACAGTAAAATTGGCACCTAATTTTAAAAAAATATTAAAAATTAAGAGCACGGAAGCGCTAATAAAAAAGAAAACCACGTGACCGTAAAAACGCTTTTTTTGAGAAATTCGTTTTTGGGCATAAGTAATTAACTCTAATTGCTCTTGGTCTATTTTTGGTATTATTTTTTTCTTGCCGAACATAATGTTATTCCGTTTAATGTTTAAATCGCTTTTAGATTGCAACTTTTCCTTTAATATGTGGATGCGGATTATAATCTGTAAGCGTGAAATCTTCAAATTTAAAATCGAAAATATCTGTAATTTCAGGATTTAAAGTCATTTTTGGTAATGGTCTGCAATCACGAGATAATTGTAATTCTAATTGTTCTTTGTGGTTGTTATAAATATGTGCATCTCCAAAGGTGTGAATAAATTCTCCAGCTTCGTAACCACAAACTTGTGCCATCATCATTGTAAATAAGGCATAACTACCAATGTTAAAAGGCACACCAAGAAAAATATCTGCACTACGTTGGTATAATTGACAACTTAATTTTCCATCGGCTACATAAAACTGAAAAAACGCGTGGCAAGGTGGCAATGCCGCTTTTCCGTTGGCTACGTTTTCATCAAAAGAAAGTGATGTATCTGGTAAAACTGATGGATTCCAAGCAGAAACTAACATACGTCTGCTATTAGGATTATTTTTTAAAGTCGTTACAACTTCTTTAATTTGATCTACTTCGTCGCTATTCCAATTACGCCACTGGTGACCATAAACAGGACCAAGATTTCCATCTTTATCTGCCCATTCGTTCCAGATTTTAACACCATTTTCGGTTAGATAATCAACATTAGTATCGCCTTTTAAAAACCAAAGTAATTCGTATATAATAGATTTTAAATGAAGTTTTTTTGTGGTAACCATTGGAAAACCTTCGCTTAAATCGAAACGCATTTGATACCCAAAAACACTTTTAGTTCCAGTTCCAGTTCTATCTCCTTTTTCGTTACCGTTTTCTAAAACGTGTTTTACTAAGTCGTGATATTGTTTCATATTATCTTAAGTATTCTCAAATTTAAAGATCAACGTTAATTGATTATTAATTTTATTAAAAATAGTAAATATTTAAACTAAAATTGTTTTGTAAAAATAATAATTTAATAATAGATTTAAGATTAATAATCTGAATTTTATTCTACTTTAAATACTTAGGTATGATCTTATGATTTAATTAGTTATAGAGCTTTTTTTTTAGAAGAATAATAAAAGGTAATGTTTCTTATTTAAGTTTTTTCTAGTGTTGTATTTCCTGCAGAAGATGAAATTTAAAGCTGAGTTGTACAAATAATTTTTTAATAATAAAAAAATCGACAAGTAGGTTTGCCGATTTTATATTGTATTATTTATTTGTTATGAGTAACCGTTTTTTTTGTGAATCGATAACCGCTAAATTTTTATTATTTTATCCAATAATCATTCCTGCAATTGTTGCAGATATTAAAGAAGCAATTGTTCCTCCAATTAAAGCTTTCATACCAAATTTAGATAAGTTTTTACGTTGTCCTGGAGCTAAAGAACCAATACCACCAATTTGAATTCCAATAGAAGCAAAGTTTGCAAAACCACAAAGCATATAAGTAGCCATAATAATAGATTTCTCGTAGGTTAAATGAGTTGCGTTTGCTATGTTTTTAAGTTCTGCTAATTGTATATATCCAATAAATTCGCTGGCAGCTAATTTTATACCTAAAAGTTGCCCCATAAGTGCCATATCTTCTTTAGCTACACCAATTAGCCACATTAAAGGCGCAAAAATATAGCCTAAAACAAATTCTAAAGATAAACTGGTGTATGATGTATTTGCAGCAATCCATGTATTAATTGTTGTAGCATCTCCAACTAATTCTAGCATTCCATTAATCATGGCAATAAAAGCTACAAAAACTAATAACATAGCACCAACATTTACAGCTAAACGTAAGCCTTCTGTGGTTCCATTTGCAATAGCGTCTAATATGTTAGAGCCAATTTTTTCTTGAGATACTTTTACATCTGTATTTACACTTTCAGTTTGAGGAAATAGTATTTTAGAAATTACAATAGCACCTGGCGCTGCCATTACAGACGCAGCTAATAAATGCTTCGCATAAAAAAGTTGTAAAACTTCATCGTCTCCACCTAAAAAGCCAATATATGCTGCCAGAACGGCACCTGCAACGGTTGCCATTCCTCCAATCATAACCAAGAGAATTTCCGACTTATTCATTTTTTCTAAATAAGCTTTAATTAAAAGTGGAGCTTCTGTTTGTCCTAAAAAGATATTACCTGCAACACTTAAACTTTCTGCTCCTGAAATTCCAAGTACTTTAGAAAGTAATAATCCTAATAGTTTTACTATTTTTTGGATAATTCCTAAATAAAATAAAACCGATGTAAGCGCAGAAAAGAATATAATTGTTGGTAAAACTTGAAAAGCAAAAATAAAACCAAAAGACGTAACGTCTAACATGCCACCAAATAGGAATTCGCTTCCTGCTTGAGTATAACTTAAAATCTCTATAAAACCTTTTCCAATAAATTCAAAGATTGTTTTTATAAAATTAACTTTAAGAACACCAACTGCAATTACCAATTGTAATAATAAACCTATTCCAACGGTTTTCCAGTTTATAGCTCTACGGTTGCTACTAAATAAGAAGGCTATAAAAATTAAAGAAACCATTCCTAGTAATCCGCGCCAAATACTTGTAAGTGTAAAGCCTTGACTTGCTATTATTTGTGCAGTATTTTCTTTAATTGGAGTAGTTAGAGCAGTGTTCTTTTTTATGGTATTTATATACGAAAACGATTTACCTTCAGATGTTAATGTTAACGTTGAGTCTGTTAATGCATCGATTTTAAATCGTTTAACAGAATTGTTTGCTTTAGAAAAGTAAGTTATTAAAAGATTATTTTGCTTGATGTAATCTCCAGTAGCAATTAAACTATCTGTTTGAGATGTAAATTTAAATGTATTATCTTTAAATGTTAAATCTGAAGTGTTACTAGTGGATAACCATTTTTTTTCTAACTCTTGGCTATTTGAAAATTGGAGACCAAAGCATAAGAATGCTAATACTAGAAATGTGGATTTCATAAAAATTATCGTTTTGAAATTTCGTCTCTTACATAAGCTGCTTTCTCGTAGTCTTCATTTGCTACAGCTTGATCTAAAAGGTCATTAAGTTCTTGTAGGGATTTTCCTGACAAACTATTTTTTTGTGTTTCTGCTTTTTCTTCTTCAGTATCTGCCAAAAGTGCATCAACTAAAATATCGTCTTCATCTTTAAAGTCACCTTCATTATTAGTATTTGTAAGTTCGTCTTCTCCTTTTAGAATAATACCTGCTTTGTCTAAAATATTTTTGTAAGTAAAAATTGGAGCTTTAAAACGTAATGCTAATGCTATAGCATCGCTAGTTCGTGCGTCTATAATTTCTTCAACTTTATCGCGTTCACAAATTAAGCTTGAATAAAAAACACCATCTACTAATTTATGTATAATAACTTGCTTTACAACAATATCGAACCTTTTAGCAAAGGTTTTAAATAAATCGTGAGTTAAAGGTCTTGGTGGGCTTATTTCTTTTTCTAATGCAATTGCAATACTTTGTGCTTCAAAAGCGCCAATAACTATTGGTAGTTTACGTTCGCCATCAACTTCATTTAAAATAAGTGCGTAAGCACCATTTTGGGTTTGGCTGTATGATATGCCTTTAATATTTAATCTTACTAAGCTCATAGTTATTTTAAAAAAGTAAAGAACTGCTTAAATTAGGACTTTACCAAACCGATTGTGTCAGTTTTAGGGGTCTAATTTAAACAATTCTTTTAAAATATTACTTAATTGTTTGTATTTAAGCGTTTGCAGCTTTGAAAGCTTTTAGCTTTTCTATTAATTGTGGCACAACATTAAAAGCATCTCCAACGACACCATAATCTGCAGCTTTAAAGAAAGGTGCTTCTGGATCTGTGTTAACTACAACTTTTACTTTACTAGCACTAATTCCTGCTAAATGTTGTATTGCTCCAGAAATTCCAATGGCAATATACAAGTTAGAAGCTACAGGTTTTCCAGTTTGCCCTACATGTTCTCCATGTGGTCTCCAACCTAAGTCTGATACAGGTTTAGAGCATGCTGTTGCAGCACCTAAAACATCTGCTAACTCTTCAATCATTCCCCAGTTTTCTGGTCCTTTTAAGCCTCTACCAGCAGAAACTACTACTTCTGCATCGGCAATACTTACTTTATTACTTGCTTTGTCTACAGATTCTACTTTAACTCCATTAGTTGGTAAACTAGGAGCGAAGTCTTCTTTAGTTGCACTTGCTGTATTTTCTACTAAGCCATATGCATTGTTAGATAAGCCAATAATTTTAACGTCTGTGTTAATAGATGTGTTGTTAAATGCTTTATTTGTAAATGCGGTACGCTTTACGGTAAAAGGAGTTGTATTACTTGGTGTTTCAACTACGTTAGAAACATATCCAGCTTCTAGGTTAATAGCTAAAATTGGTGCTAGATATTTGCTGTCTGCAGTTTGGCTAACTACAACAACTTTAGCGTCTTCTTGTTTTGCCGCTTGAGCAATAGCTGATGCGTAAGATTTAGCATTAAATACGTCTAATTCTGTATTAAAAATGTTTAAAACTTTATCTACACCATAAGTAGCCAATGCACTTGTGTCTTCTGCGTTTATAGTAACAGCTGTTACTGTTGTTCCTAATTTAGAAGCTACTGCTTTTGCATAAGAAGCTACTTCTAAAGCTGTTTTTTTAAATTTTCCGTTTTCTGATTCTGTATATACTAAAACTGACATAGAATTTTTTTTAATTTTTTCCTGACTTTAATTCAAGAAATTAATAATTTTAATTTAACTAAATAATATCCCAAAATAAATTTACTGTAATTTAAACCTTAATTTAAATTACTTTAGCTTCATTGTGAAGTAAATTTATTAGTTCGTCTAAATTATCCGCGTCTACTAATTTTACAGCACCTTTTGGAGCTGGTTTTTCAAAGCTTAAGCTATTAGTTTCTTGAGTTGCGCTAGAAGGATCTAAAACGGTTAATGGCTTTTTACGAGCCATCATAATTCCTCTCATATTTGGAATACGCAGGTCGCTTTCTTCTACTAATCCTTTTTGTCCACCAATAACTAAAGGTAAACTTGTAGCAACAGTTTCTTTTCCACCATCAATTTCTCTAACGGCTTTTACGTTAGTTCCATCAATTTCTAGAGAGATACAATTGGTTACAAAATTAGCATCTGTTAATTCGGCTAGCATTCCTGGTACCATTGCACCATTATAATCTATAGATTCTCTTCCTGCAATTACTAAATCGTAACCACCATCTTTAACTACTTTAGCTAGTTCTTTAGCAACTTGAAAACCATCTTTAGCTTCTGTATTTACTCTAATGGCATTATCTGCTCCAATTGCTAATGCTTTACGTAAGGTAGATTCTGTTTCTGCGCCACCAACATTTACTACATCTACACTTGCACCTTGCTTTTCTTTAAACCACATAGCACGAGTTAAACCAAATTCATCATTTGGGTTAATTACAAATTGTACACCATTGGTATCAAATTTTGTGTCGCCATCTGTAAAGTTTATTTTTGATGTCGTATCTGGTACGTGACTTATACACACTAAAATTTTCATATAATTTTTTTTAATAGATTATCTAAAATGATTACGTAAAAATCCGTTATTTTTAAACTATTACAAAATAAAAAGCATAAAAATTACGAGATTACGAATTTAAAACATTTTTATAAAATATCCTATGCATGCATAATAAATTTTAAATAAAACTTTTAATGTTTTTTTTCTATTTATGCTTATTTTTGCATTTCAATCAAAATAGAGTCCAATATTGCATTACAATTTGGGTAACTTTTGATAAGTTTATCTAAAGTGAAGAACTTTAGATTTAATTTTAGAAAATAAAACGACACATGAAAACTATTCAATTTAGAGAAGCTATTTGCGAAGCAATGAGTGAGGAAATGCGCAGAGATGAGAGCATTTACTTAATGGGTGAAGAAGTAGCTGAATATAATGGTGCCTATAAAGCATCTAAAGGAATGTTAGACGAATTTGGTGCTAAACGTGTTATAGATACACCAATTGCAGAACTTGGTTTTGCAGGTATTGCTATTGGTTCTACAATGACTGGAAATAGACCAATTGTAGAATACATGACATTTAATTTCTCTTTAGTTGGAATTGATCAAATTATAAATAACGCCGCAAAAATTAGACAGATGTCTGGTGGACAATTTAAGTGTCCAATTGTATTTAGAGGACCAACAGGTTCTGCAGGACAATTAGCAGCAACACATTCTCAAGCTTTCGAAAACTGGTTTGCAAACACGCCAGGATTAAAAGTAGTAGTGCCATCTAATCCATACGATGCAAAAGGATTACTAAAATCTGCAATACGTGATGACGATCCAGTTATTTTTATGGAAAGTGAGCAAATGTATGGTGATAAAGGTGAAGTACCAGAAGGTGAATACACAATTCCTTTAGGAGTTGCAGAAATTAAACGTGAAGGTACAGATGTAACTATTGTATCTTTTGGTAAAATTATTAAAGAAGCTTACAAAGCAGCAGATTTATTAGCAGAAGAAGGCATATCATGTGAAATTATTGATTTAAGAACTGTAAGACCTTTAGATAAGGAAACTGTTTTAAAATCTGTTAAGAAAACAAATCGTTTAGTAGTGTTAGAAGAAGCTTGGCCATTTGGAAATGTTTCTACAGAATTAACTTACATAGTCCAATCTGAAGCGTTCGATTATTTAGACGCACCGGTTGTTAAAATAAATACTGCAGATACACCAGCACCATATTCTCCAGTTTTATTGGCAGAATGGTTACCAGACTTTAACTCTGTAATTAAAGCTGTTAAAAAAGTAATGTATAAGAAATAATTTATTATTTTCGTTGCTATATAAACTTCATTAACATGGTTTGTTAATGAAGTTTTTTTTGTCCATATATGAAAAAACACCTCTTCTTTATATTTAGTTTAATCTCATTTATTACACTAGCACAAACTAAAGTTAGTGGTTATGTCTTTGATGAGTTTAATAGTTCTGTGCCATTTGCAAATGTGGTATTTAAAAACTCAGCTAAAGGAACAATTACCAACGAGAATGGTAAGTTTTACCTGGAAGATGATGTAGATTGGAAAACTCTAGTAATTTCTTTTGTTGGATATGAAACGAAAGAATATTCACTTAAAAAAGGTGCCAATTACGCTCTTAAAATTATTTTAAAAGAAGAAATAGCCTCGCTAAACGAAGTTGTTTTAGTAACCGGAAAGCAGTCAAAAAAAAATAATCCGGCCATAGATATTTTACGTAAAATTTGGCAGAATAAAAGAACAAACGGATTAAATAAATATAAACAATACGAATACGACAAGTACGAAAAAGTAGAATTTGATTTAAATACCATAGATAGTGCCACCATGAAAAGTAAGCTTTTTAGAGGAATGGAATTTGTCTTTGATCAAATAGATACTTCTAAAGTTACTGGTAAAACCTACTTGCCAATATTTATAAACGAAGCTTCTAGCGAGGTTTATGGAGATAATGTTACAAACGAAAAGTTAGAAATCCTTAAAGGAAACAAGAACTCTGGGTTTAATAACAACCAAACTATAATAGACTTTATAGACGATTTGTATTCGGAATACGATGTGTACGATAATTATTTAAAATTCTTCGATAAAAGTTTTACAAGTCCTTTATCTAAAACTGGTATAAACACTTACAATTATGTATTGGCAGATAGTTCTTTTAGAGATAATAAATGGTGTTACAACATAATTTACTATCCAAGACGTAAAAATGAATTGACTTTTAAAGGTGATTTTTGGGTTGCGGATACCACATTTGCAATAAAAGAAATAAATTTACAAGCTTCTAAAAGTGCCAACATAAATTGGGTTAAAGAAATTTATATAGAGCAAGAATTTGAAGTTTTAAATGATTCTGTTTTTCTTATGAAACGAGATTATTTTATGAGTGATTTTGCTTTTAATAAAAAAGAAGATTCCAAAGGAATTTATGGAAAGCGAACAACATTATACGATAATTATAAATTCGATATTAAAAAGGATAAAGAGTTTTATATCCAAAAAGTATACAGTTTTGATGAGGAACTCTATAATAAAGATGATGCTTTTTGGGAAGAAAAACGTTTAGAACAATTAAGCAAAGACGAAAAAGGCGTGTACGTTATGTTAGACTCCTTAAAAAACACAAAGAAGTTTAAGCGCTTGTATAACTTAGGAAGTATTTTAGCTTCTGGCTATATAGAACTAGACGAATTAAATTTAGATTATGGACCCGTTTTTTCAACCTTTGGGTTTAATGATGTAGAAGGTTTACGTCTTAGAGCAGGAGGAAGAACTTATTTTGGTCAGAACGATGTTTGGCGTTTGGAAGGTTTTACGGCATACGGATTTAAAGATAATAAGTTTAAATATGGTATTTCTGGTAAATGGTTAATAGATAAAAAAAGCAGATTTATAATCTCTGGAGGAAATAGACGAGATGTAGAGCAAATTGGAGCTAGTTTAACAACAAGTACAGATGTTTTAGGTCGTAGTTTAGCGTCCTCATCTGTTGTAGGAACTGGAATAAACGATAAATTAACCAATATTAATCTAACCTCACTAGCTTTTGAGTTAGAACCATCTAAAAATTTAGTAGCTCGTTTAAGTACAACTTATAGAACCTTAGAATCTGCGTCTAATACATTTAGTCTTGACTATTATACAGATGCTTCTCAAACCACCAAAAAAAGCGAAGTTAAACAGTTTGAAACAGCATTTTCTATATCCTATTTTCCAAAAAGAGAAATGACAGGTTATGGTGTGGAACGTACTATTAAAAACAGTGACTTTGCTAGTCTTTTTGCTCAAATAACAAGAGGTGATAAGAGTATATTAAACGGTGATTTTAACTACACTAAAATGCAGTTTTCTTATAGACAGCCATGGGCAATTGGAGGTTTTGGTAGGCTAACAACAATAGTAGAAGCTGGGAAAACATTTGGACAAGTTCCTTTAGGTTTATTAAGTGTTATTCCTGGAAACCAAACTTATTTTTCAATATATAATACGTTTTCTAACTTAGATTTCTATGAGTTTGTATCAGATGAGTATGTAACACTTCATATAGAACATAATTTTAATGGACGTTTGTTTTCAAGAATTCCATTTTTAAGAGAATTAAATTGGAGAGAAGTTATTGGGATTCGTGGTGTTATGGGAGATGTTTCTCAAGAAAATAGAGCAATTAATGCATCTGGATTATTATATAATTCTCCAAACAAAGATGCTTATTACGAATATAGCGTTGGAATAGCAAACATATTTAAAGTGTTTAGAATAGACTTTAATTTTAGAGGAAATTATTTAAATGTACCACAATCTAGAGCTTTTGGTATAACCGGAAGTTTTGGTTTTTATTTTTAAATAGAATTTTTAAAGCTTATTTAAAATAAATCATTAAAAAAAAGCTTTTAATATCTGCTAAGATTTAAAGATGTCTTGCCTAATAACTTATAATACAACTCAAAAAAAAGCCTTCTTTATATATAAAGAAGGCTTTTTTTTGATAATATCTTGTTTTAAAATAATCCATTTATTTCAGCATCAATTTTATTAATAATACCTCCTAAATCTTCAGGATTAGCAACAAAGTCTAAATGATCTACATCAATAATAATAAGTTTTCCTTTTGTGTAACCTTGTATAAAAGCTTCGTAGCGCTCATTTAATCTACTTAGGTAATCTATACTAATTGTGTTTTCATAATCTCTACCACGCTTATGGATTTGCGCTACTAAATTAGGAATGCTACTTCTTAGGTATATTAATACATCTGGTGGAGCTACAAAACTTTCCATTAAATTAAAAAGAGATTTGTAATTTTCAAAATCTCTGTTAGTCATTAAACCCATGGCATGAAGATTTGGTGCAAAAATATGTGCATCTTCATATATGGTTCTATCTTGTATAATATCTTTACCGCTTTCTCTAATTTGCGCCACTTGTCTAAATCTACTATTTAGGAAATAGACTTGTAAATTAAAACTCCAACGTTCCATTTGGTTATAGAAATCGTCTAAATAAGGATTGTCTACAACATCTTCCAACTGCGGTTCCCAATTAAAGTGTTTAGCTAATAATTTTGTTAAAGTAGTTTTTCCTGCGCCTATATTTCCAGCAATTGCAACGTGCATATTTAATAATTTAGTTGGTATGTGTAAAGTTTATTTAGTTCGCAAATATAAAGGTTTTGTTGCGATACAAAAAACGAATTTATAAGTTGATGTGATAAAGAAATTAAATTTAATTTTTCAGTCTCTTTATTATAAAAATATAATACGTTTTCTTTTTGTAAGATTAAATTTTCATTAAAGTTTTTAATTGCTTTATAATTATTGTTTTGTAGCTTGTAAATTAAACTACCTGCGTAATTATAACATAAAACATCTGTTTCTGTTAATAGCCATACATAATTATAATCGCTTGTAATATCTATAATTTTTGACGTAATAGGATTTGTTTTGGCTTTAGTTACAGAAAGGTTATAATCAAAAAGCTCTAATCTGTTTTCTATAGTGTTAAAAACCCAGAAGCTATTGTTGTTAGCATTAGAAATATGAGAAACTAACTTTATATCTTTTAATTGATTAAAATCAATAATTCTAATTTCAGCAAATCTATTATCTAAAATTACTGTAGTATTTGTATCTCTGTAAAGAACCAATGTTTTTAAAGCGTTAAAGGCTTCTACTTTTGTAACACGTCCAAGCTTTAAGTTGCTGTAATTAAATGTTGTAAATTTATTTTCTTTTTTCAACTTATTACCATTAAGATAGTATTTAAAGGTAAAGCTGTCTATGCTAATTATAGAATCTCTTTTGTATTGATTAATGCCTATTAAATCTACTTTAATTTGACAAAAGGTAAGTGTAGATATAAGAAGACTTATAATTAATAGTACTTTTTTCATGAAAAGCAAGTTACAAAAATTATATCGTTAGTTTGTAAATAAAAGAACGCGCATTTATTTTTTGTATTATTCTATGCTTGCGTTACTTGTTTACCACAATATAGTGCGATTAAAGCTTTTAACTTTAGGTTAGATTTTATGATTTTATTTTTTTTAACACTAATTTAACAGATTTAGCCTTAACAATATCGTCTTAATATCGTCTTACATTATAATAAGACTAAATTTGTCATCTTAAAAAATTATAAAAATGAGAATATTATCAATAAAATTAGCTATTTGCACATTGTTTACATTAGTAACAATGTCAGGGTTTTCCCAATCTGATTTTCAAGGAAAAGCAACATACATATCTAAAACTACAATAGATTTAGATAAATGGGGCGGAAAAGAACTATCTCCTGAAAGAAAAAAAATGATGCAGGAACGCATGAAAAGTTTTTTAGAGAAAACGTATGTGTTAACATTTAGCAAAACAGAATCTACTTATAAAGAAGAAGAGCAATTAGATGCACCTGGAGGCGGAAGAGGTTTTGGCGGTATGATGAAAAGTTTTACTGGTGGCGCTCAATATAAAAATGTTAAAGAAGGAAATATTAAACAGGAACAAGATTTTTTTGGAAAGCAATTTTTGGTTATAGATTCTATTCAAAAACTAGATTGGGAAATGTCTGGAGAAACAAAGCAAATTGGAAAGTACATGTGTTTTAAAGCAACAGCTATGAAACCTGTAGACGAATTTGATTTTTCAAATATGAGACGTAAAAGTCCCAAAAAAGATAAAACTAAAGACCAAGCTAAGGTTGTAAAAGATTCCACTAAAATAAAAACATCTAGTTTTATGGAGGATATTGAAATGCCTAAAGAAGTAGAGGTTACTGCTTGGTATACAATGCAAGTACCTGTAAGTAGTGGACCTGGTGAGTTTTCTGGTTTGCCTGGTTTAATTCTAGAGGTTAATTCTGGTAAGACAACAGTATTATGTTCTTCTATAACTTTAAATCCATCTCAAAAAGAAACTATTAAAGAACCTACTAAAGGTAAAGTAGTAACTAAAAAGGAATACCAAGATATTGTAAAGAAAAAAATGGAAGAAATGCGAGAAATGTATGGTGGGCGCAGAGGTGGCAAAAGTGGAAGACGCTAATATTTAATTAAAATTAAAAATAAATAATGAAAAACTTAATTTCTTTGGTACTACTACTAGTTGTAACTGTATCTTTTTCTCAAATAAAATATCAAGGTACTGTTAAGGATAGTATTGGCGAACCTTTAGAATTAGCAAATATTGTGGCTATTAATCAAGCCACAAAAAAGATGGACTCTTACGCTATTACTAACGATAAAGGTCGCTTTAAACTTAATTTAGAAGAAAATACATCTTACAATATTCAAGTAAGTTATATAGGAATGAAATCTGCCGATATAATAATGCAGACTAAGTCAGAAAACATGGATAAAACCTTTGTTTTAAAGGAAGATAATAGCTTGGATCAAGTAGAATTAACTTACGAAATGCCTGTAACAATTAGCGGAGATACATTAATCTATAATGCAGACTCTTTTAAAAATGGTACGGAACGTAAGCTAGAAGATGTACTTAAAAAGCTACCAGGAGTTGAGATTAATGACGAAGGACAGATTGAAGTTGAAGGAAAAGTAGTGGGGAAAGTAATGGTTGAAGGAAAAGATTTTTTTGATGGAGATTCTAAACTTGCCACTAAAAATATTCCTGCAAATGCTGTAGATAAAGTGCAGGTTTTAAAAAACTATGCAGAAGTAGGTCAATTAAGTGGTGTAAAAAACAACCAAGACAATATTGCAATTAATATTAAACTTAAAGACGGTAAAAAGAATTTTTGGTTTGGAACAATAACTGCTGGATCTGGAATAGCAGATCCAAATGGTTTGTATTTAGCACAACCAAAATTATTTTATTACAGCCCTAAATATAGCATTAACGTTATAGGAGATTTAAATAATTTAGGCGAAGTCGCTTTTTCTAGAAGAGATTATTTTAATTTTACTGGAGGTTTTAATGCACCTAGCCAAAGTAGTGGTACTAACTTAAACCTTGGTAACAATAGCTTAAGTTTCTTACAACTACAAAATAATAAGGCAAAAGATATTAACACTAAATTTGGAGCCGCTAACTTTAGTGTATCACCTAATAAGAAGTTAGATATTGGTGGATTTGGTATATTTTCTAGCAGTCGTATAGATCTACAAGAAAATAATAGTCGTGTATTTACAGATCAAACGTTAGGTATTCCAAATGAGAATACAGAAAGTTTAACACACCAAAAAAGTGATTTAGGAATGTTAAAGCTAAACACTAGTTACAAGCCAAATAGTAACAATCAATTAGATTACGAGATTTTAGGAAGACTATCTAAAGAATCTCAAACACAAAATGTTGCGTCTTCTGTAATAGGAAATGTAAACGAGTTAGAATCTAGTACTCCATTTAGTATAAATCAAAATTTAGATTACTATTATACTTTAAACGAAAAAAACATTTTTGCACTAAACGCTCAACATTTAATATCAGATGAAGACCCTTTTTATAATTCTTTTTTAGAAGATAAATTAAATTACGATTCTACAGCAGATGCTTTAGGTTTAGACAAATTTCAAACAGGTTACAATATAGGGCAAGACAGACGAGTAAAGTCTAATCAATTAGATGCTAAGCTAGATTACTGGAATATTTTAAGTAAAAAAAGTGATATTAATTTAACTTTTGGAACTATTTTGAGCAGACAAGATTTTGATAGTAATATTTTTCAAACCCTAGACGATGGTTCTGTAATTAATCCAACACCAACAATAAATAATGGGTTAGTAGGAAATAATACAACTTACAATTTTAGTGATATTTATTTAGGATTGCATTACAGATTAAAAGCAGGTATTTTTACATTTACACCTGGGTTTTCTGCACATGCCTTTTCACTAAACACAGAGCAATTTGGACAAGACTTTAGCCAAACATTTACACGTTTATTGCCAGATTTTAATGTTAGAATGCAATTAAAAAATAGCGAGCAAATTACATTAAACTATCGAATGCAAAATCAGTTTACAGATGTCTCTCAATTAGCGCAAGGTTTAGTTTTAAATAATTATAACTCTTTAAAGTCTGGAAATCCATTGTTGGAAAATTCTTTATCTCATAATTTGAACTTATTTTATTCTAGTTTTAATATGTTTAATTACACCAATGTTTTTGGAACAATAAGTTATACTAAAAGTGTTGATAATATTAGAAATCAATCTCAGTTTAGTCCAGGAAGTGTTGTTAATGTTAGTAGTCCATTTAATTCTAATTTTTCAGACGAAAACTTAACAGCAAGTGGTCGTTTTCAAAGAACTTTTGGAAAGTTAAAAGCATCTCTTAGAGGTTCACTTAACTATTCAAAGTTTAATCAATTAGTTAATGGTAACGTTTCTATTAACGAGAATTACACACAGAATTACAAACTTGATTTTAGTTCTAATTTTAGATCAGCACCAAATTTTGGGCTAATTTATAATTATAGAATTCAAGATAACGATCAAGGTCAATCAAGAACTAAGTTTTATACACATGCACCTTCTATAGAATTAGATGCTTTAATATTTAAAACGTTTACATTTAAAACAGATTATACATTTAACGATTTTAGAAATGAATCAGCTTCATTAAATACTTTTGAATTTTGGAATGCTTCATTAGCTTTTAGAAAAGACGAAGATTCTAAATGGGAATTTGAATTGAAGGCAACCAATTTATTAGATACAAGTTCTCAAAATCAATCTAGTGCATCAAACCTTTCTGTAAGTGCTTCAGAGTATTTTATACAGCCAAGATTTGTTACTATTAGAGCTATTTATAACCTGTAGAATTAGTAGTTTTATTTTTAAAGAAAAACTTCTTGAAATTTCGAGAAGTTTTTCTTGTTTTTTAGATAACATATAATATATTTGCAACCGGCTTCGGGGAGATACTCAAGCGGCCAACGAGGGCAGACTGTAAATCTGCTGACTACGTCTTCGTAGGTTCGAATCCTACTCTCCCCACAATATTAAAAGTCTATACGAAAGTATAGACTTTTTTTATGCAGAAAATCTGTTTATGCAAACTAAAATTATCTATTGCTTTATATATAAATATAAGCTTATATTTACTAAAAATTTTAAAATATAAAGAATATGAAAAAAATAAGTTTAATTCTAGGTTTAATTTTAGTGTTTGGATTTGCTAATGCTCAAGATAAAAATGTAGCTATTGTTACTTTTAATACCGATAAAATTATTGGTTTTAGTGATTTAGATATTGGAAGTGAAAAGATGTTGGAATCTGTTTTAAAGTTAAGAGATAACCCAGATTTTGATCTAACTCCAATTTTAGAAAAGTTTCATGCAGAGTTCTTTAACAAATTTTCCAAGGAGTTTCCATTTAAAATAATAAATGAAGAAGACGTTTTAAGTAATGAAGCTTATAAAGCTTACGTGCCAAAGTTTGATAAATCAGAAGAAGAGTTAAAAAGATTTGCGGTTTATAAAGGTTATAAAGTAATACACGAAGGTTTCATGGGAAAAACTAATGAGGTTTCTGTAGCAAATATCTTTAAAGAAACTGCAGATGGTGTAATGTTTATTACTATCTCTTTCGATTTAATAAAAGGATTTGGAATTGGAGGAACTGCAACTGTTAAAATGAGAGCAAATGTAAGAATGGGTCTTTACGATTCTAATGGAGAAAAAGTATATGTAATTAAAGAAGGTGCTAATTCTAAAAAAACATCGGTAATGGTTGGTGGTATTCCAGTTATGAGTACAAAAAAGATCTTACCAATGTGCGAAAGTGCTTTAGAGCGTTTGTTAAAAGATTTAAATAAAAAATTACCAAAAATTATTAAGAAGACAGCTAAATTATAAGCCTTCAATAATTCATAAAAAAAGCCTTGCTATTGCAAGGCTTTTTTTATGAAATTATTCTATAACTAATCTAAGTCGTTTACTTAGTTCCTCTTTCTCTAAAGATAGTATATAATTTCCTCTAGAGAGTAATATAGGTATTTTTGTTATAGAGGTAAGATTTATTTTTGTGTTATAAACTAGTCTTCCGCTAAGGTCTATAATTTTTAGATTAACATTATTGTATGTTTTTGTTGATTTTATTGCAATGAGATTACTGGTTGGGTTTTTAATTAAATCAATAGCATTAAAATGGTTAGTGTTTACATTTAAGCTAGTTGGTATAATTTCAGATAATGCAAAAGCTACATTTTCTGGAGTTAAAGTAATATGAGGTTGGTTTTCATCTGGCATATACCAGTTATCAAATGGAGTAACACTATTAACAGCGTTTATAGTTTTTGAAGTAACATTATCTGGTGTATGGTACCAGTCTATTTCATTATTTGTAACTTCAAAAGCCATACCACTAACAGAAGGAATAAAGTTAAAAAAGTCTGTTTGTAAAGCATCAAAAAAAGCATTTATTGTAGGATCTGTTCCTAAGCTGCCAGCTAGTGCGCCTAAGTCAAATAATCCACCAGAAGCTGCATCTATACCATCTGTATAGTTAAAAGCTTTTGTGCTAGCACTAACTTCTAAATCGCAAAAACATAAAAATGGTGCGTCAATAAAAATATAAGCAGATTCAGCAACACCATTAAAATATGGAGAAAATCGAGTTCTAAATGTTGCATCAGTAAGAACAGCAACATCTTCTATAGTTGTGTTAAGTATTTCTCTGTTTGGATAAATAGGATTATTGTTTTTATCATTATAACGATTGTTTAGTCCACTACCATTAATCATTGATACTTTTCTAAGATTTTCTGGATAACCAGAAGTTGTTAAGTTGTTTAGATTGTTAAAAAATAGATGGTGAAAGTTATGTGCTATTGGCAATGTTAAACTAGGATTAAAGTCTACAATACTACCATTTTGAAGATGCGGTTCAAATTGATCTGTTAGCATTTGTCTTGCTGCACTTGATTTTAGCATTCCATCTATTATTGGTCTTATAGCTACAATGCTTTGGTCTCCAGCAATACTACCTAAGTCTAGTCCATAAGCCATTCTATTAAATAAATACTGAAAACCTATTGGTACATTTGCACCTAATTGAGGCGAATCAAAGCTTATCCATAATCTTGTGTCGTGATTTAAACCTTCATTTTCCATAAAATTTAAACCATATCTAGTAATAAGTCCGCCCATACTTGGTCCAATTACTACATTTGGTTCTGTGCCAATTTTGTCGTTATTTATTTTAGTAATTAGTTCTACAAGTAGCATTGCATTTCGTTCTATATAATCTACGCCACCATCAATAATCATTGCGTCTGATTGTCTTGTGTAAATTGGAAAATTTAAAACAACCACATCAAAACCTTCAGCTCTAACTAAATCGCCTAAGTTAGATAAGGTGCCATTGTCATCAAAATTTAGAAGTTCATAGATGCTCTGTGTATTTCTAGAATCGCCAGGATCAAAGCCATCTACTAAAAAAATAGGTTTATCTAAAACGCCATCTGCACTTAAATAAATGTCATATTCTCCAGTACCAATATTATTAGTTGTTTCCTCATTATAGATAGTAATATCTGCTGGGTTAGCTACGTTAGTAGACTGAAACGTTGTTACCGCTAAATTGTAAATTCTGTTTAAATCTGTAGGAGATAATAGGATGTTTAATTTAGATTCTGAGTAATAGTTTTCTCCATTATTTAGTGTAATTTTTGTTTTCAGTTTTTTCTCACCTTTAGTAGTGTAATTTAAATGTATTGGTACGTTTTTCTGAATGATTTTATAGCCTAAACCATCATTAAAATCTATTTCTATAAATTCGATTTCCTTTTCTGTTGTGTTTAGTATGTTTTCATTTTTTAAGATAAATTCAATGCTTAATCCTTTATGATTAATGGCAAGTGGACTTAGTATTCCTATAGATGATGATGTCTTTATACTAGCATCTAATTTTAAGTTTTCAATGGATTGTCTTTCTGTGTTAGAAATAGTATCGTTAAAATAATTTTTGGTTAATGTCTCGTATTCAGATAAGATTAGACCAAGATTTACTCTTTTACTTATTTCTGTGGTTTTTACGTTAAATAATTTAGCTTTATTTAATTTAGAGTGTTTAGATAGGAGTTTCTTAACTTGTAAAAAATTAAAGGCATTGTTTATTTTGTCTTGATAAGTATCTGGAGCACCAAAAGGACTAAAAGCTACAAATGGTTTTTCTAGTTCTATGGAATTAGTGCTGTTTTGTGCTTTTAAAAGTATTGTTGCTAATAATGTAAAAAAAAGTAGTTTGTATTTCATATTACTTAGTATTTACTCCTAAAGTAATAAATTTAAAATAAAAAAAACCCAAAACGTTTTGTTTTGGGTTTTATTGGTAATAAGTATGTTTTTAGTTTATCCTAAAAAGGCATATTTATAATCTGTTGGTGTTACAAAAGTTTCTTTTATCATTCTAGGAGAAACCCATCGTTGTAAGTTTAAAATAGAACCTGCTTTATCATTAGTTCCAGAACCTCTAGCTCCACCAAATGGTTGTTGTCCTACAACAGCTCCAGTTGGTTTATCGTTAATATAGAAGTTACCTGCACAGTTTTCTAAGGCTTTAACAGCTTCGTCTACTGCGTATCTATCTTTTGCTATAATAGCTCCAGTTAATGCGTAATCGCTAGTTGCGTCTACTATTTTTAAAGTTTCAGAATATTTATCATCATCAAAAACAAATATTGTAATAACTGGTCCAAATAATTCTTCGGACATAGTTACGTAATCTGCACTTTCTGCTAATAAAACTGTAGGTTCAATAAAGTAACCTTTAGATTTGTCGTAGTTTCCACCAGTAATTACTTCAACACTTTTGTCTGCTTTAGCTTCATCAATGTATTTTGCTAATTTATCAAAAGAACCTTCGTGAATAACAGCAGTCATAAAGTTATTAGTATCTGCAGGAGATCCCATTGTTATAGATTTAACATCTTCAATAACATATTTCTTTACATCATTCCAAATGCTTTTAGAAATGTACGCTCTAGAAGCAGCACTACATTTTTGACCTTGAAATTCAAAGGCACCTCTAACAATTGCTGTAGCAACTTGTTTAGCATTTGCAGATTCATGGGCAACAATAAAATCTTTTCCTCCAGTTTCTCCAACAATTTTTGGATATGTACTGTAAGTGTGAATGCTGTTACCTATTTGTTTCCATAATTCTTTAAATACATAAGTAGAACCTGTAAAGTGTAATCCAGCAAATTCTTTGCGTGCTAAAACAGTATCAGTAATCATTTTTGGATCTCCAAAAACAACATTAATAACACCTGCAGGAACTCCAGCTTCTTCAAAAACATCCATAATTACTTTAGCCGAAAATATTTGACTGTCAGATGGTTTCCAAACAACAACGTTACCCATTAAAGCCATACATGCAGGTAAGTTTGCAGCAATTGCTGTAAAGTTAAATGGTGTTACAGCATATACAAAACCTTCTAAAGGTCTGTATTCTAATTTATTCCAAGCATCGCTTGTACTTTCTGGTTGTTCATGATACATGTCTGTCATAAACTGCACGTTAAAACGTAAAAAGTCAATTAATTCACAAGATGCGTCAATCTCAGCTTGGTGTACTGTTTTAGATTGAGCAATCATTGTAGATGCATTAATTTTTGCGCGGTATGGTCCAGCAATTAATTCAGCAGCTTTTAAGAAAATTCCAGCGCGATGTTCCCAAGGCATTTGGCTCCAAGCTTTACGAGCTTCTAAAGCAGTGTCAATAGCGTTAACTACATTAGATTTTTCTGCTAAATGATATGTTCCAACAACATGTTTGTGATCGTGAGGTGGAGACATTGTGCGAGTATTACCCGTTTTTACATCTTTACCGTTAATATACATAGCAACTTCTGTATTGCCATTGTAGTAAGTATCGTACTGTGCTAAAACAGCTTCGCGCTCAGGTGTTCCTGGAGCATAACTTTTAACTGGTTCGTTTACTGCAACTGGTACATTAAAAAATCCTTTTCCCATAATATGTTGTATTTTTAAGATTTAAATTGATGGTGCAAAGTTACCAATTTTTTTGCGATTTCTTATTCTGAATCGGATAGCTATTCATTTCTTAATTTTATAATATTTTTGTAAGTTGCTAAAATCTAAATCAAGCTCTTATCAATGTGTACAGTTAGCGTATTTTATAAAGGTAATTCAGATTTCGTGTTAACATCTAATAGAGATGAAGCACCAAATAGAATTGCTTTACATCCCGAAATTTATCAAGATAATTTAACTAAGGTTTTAATGCCAAAAGATAAATTGTCTGGCGGAAGCTGGATTGGTGCGAGTTCTAAAAACCGTGTAGTTTGTTTGCTTAATGGTGGTTTTGTTAAACATAAACGTGTTTTGCCTTACAGGCAGAGTAGAGGTGTTGTGGTTAGCGATTTTCTTAAAATGAAAACTTTAGAGGATTTAAAAGACTATAATTTTTCTAATATTGAACCATTTACAATTGTATTTGTAGATTGGAATTTATCATTAAAATTTATTGAAGTAGTTTGGGATGGCCAAACGTCTCATATTAAAGACCTAGATTTATCTACATGTGTTTGGTCATCGGCAACTTTATATAATCCAAGTCAGAAAATAGAAAGACAAAATTGGTTTACTAATTTTATAGGTAATAATAATCTTAATGCATCTGCTTTTTTGGAGTTTCATAAAACAGCAGGAAAAGATAATTTGGATTATGGTGTTGTTATGGATAGAACATCTGTAAAAACGACAAGTATTACTCAAATTGAAAAAAATGGCAATACATTAAGTATGCGATTTGAAGATTTTAAGACTAAAAAAGTGGTAACAAAAAAAATGCAATTAAGTGCTGTTGTAAATGGTTAATAATACCGCATTTATAATACCATTTGCATTTCCAGACACCATAGTTAGAGTTTCTAACGAATGGTATATAAAACATATTCACTATTTAGGTGTAGGAAAAAAAGATTACCTTAAAGCAGGTCATGCTGCATTTATATTAATCGAGAAGGAAACAGGATTAATAGAGTATTTTGATTTTGGTCGCTATATTACGCCAGAACCTTATGGACGAGTTAGGTCTGCAATTACAGATAACGAATTAACTATAAATTTTAAAGCCGAAATTAAAAATGATGCTATTGTAAATTTAGAAGCAATTTTAATCTTTTTTGCCACAAAATCTAAGCTAACTCATGGTCAAGGACGATTAATTACCACAGTTTGTTCCGAGGTTAATTACATTAAAGCAAAGGAGTTTATAGCTAATATTCAAGCCAATTATTTAGTGCCTTATTCTGCTTTTAAAAAGAACGCTACTAATTGTGCCAGATTTGTAACCGATGTCCTTTTAGCTTCTCTGCAAAATAATATATTAATTAAAAAATTAAATAAAACAAAGCTTTTTACCCCAAGTCCTATTGGAAATGTATTGGCAGTAAGTAGTGCTACAAAGGTTTTTGAAGTTAGTAATTCTGGAGATATTTCAATATTTAAAAATAAGAAAAGTAAGGAGATTATTAGTTGTTTTTTTGATCCTATAAAATCCTACAAAAGTAATTTTCAAGGAAATTTAGAACCAAAAATTGTAAATGGTTTATCTAAAAAAGCACAATGGTTATCCGGAATTGGTTCAGGTGCATGGTTTGAGCTTTTTGAAACTGAAATTAAAGATGAATTTATTTTTAAACGAACATCTGGTTTTGGTACAGTAGATGTTTTGGCTGTTTTTAAAGTAGATAATGCGTCTTTCGATATTAATAAAACGTATAAATTTAATTACCATAGCAATTGTAGTGGTTTGCTAATTCATCAAAATAATAGGTGTTTTAAATTTGTAAGTTTAGTTTAAAGCATGTGGCGCATTAAGTTTAAAATTTGGAATTTCAACTTTAAAAGTTTTGTTAGTAGTAAAGTTAATCATTTGATAAAATCCTTTCATTGCCCCAATTGGAGATGTTAGTAAGCATCCGGAATTATATGTGTGAGATTCTCCTGGTAATAATAATGGTTTTTCACCAACAACACCTTCACCATAAACAGTTTCTGTTCTATTTAAAGCATCTTTAATAATCCAGTATCTAGCATTAAGTTGCACTGGATCTTGGCTTTGATTTTTTATGGTGATTTTATAGCCAAAAGCAAAAAGCATTTTGTAGTCTTTATAAAAACTGTCTTCAAAATTTGTTTTTACCTGAATTTTAATTCCCGAAGTAATGTGTTCTACCATTTTTAAAGTATTTAAATTGGGCTAGTTGTTATGCTAAGTTAATTATTTTTACATTAATAGTTTAGCTTAAGTAAATCATTTATTCTTAATATTAAGTTGGTGTTTGTTTCCTATTAGGGTTGTTTTGGTTAGTTTTTTAATTATTGGTAATTTTTGTGTTCTTTTGTTATGATTTTAGTCTGTTTAATTTGTAATTCTTGTAGAGCTATTTTCTCCAAATCCAATTAATCTATCATATCTAGCTCCTAAATCTCTGTAATACACTAAGACTTTGTAGCTGTTTTCTGTTTGCCAAAAATTTCCATCTATTTTATTGTGGTTAATTTCTTTGGTATCGTTATTAACAATAACATATTTATAATTGTAAAACCCTTGTTTTAATAAAAGTGGTTTTTGGTAAATTCTATTCTCATAATTATAAACCATTTTTGTGTTTTCTGTAATATGGTAATTATTAAAATTTCCATAAACGTGGATTGATTCGTTTGGTTTTAACTCGTCCATTTTAAGAGAGAAATGGATAAAAGCATAATCTGCTTCTGTGTCTGGATCTTCTCTATCTAGAACAGTAACTAGAAAATTTCCATTAATATCTGGGTTGTAAGTGTATGGTAAATTAAATCGTGGTAAGTTGGTCCATAAAATATTTTCGTATAAATCGTTAAGTTCTATGCGCTGTATGCCGTAATTAGCCACACGCAAATCTTTATTCTCGAAAAAATGGAATTCATTTCCACCATCAAAGGCAGTTTCTTTTGTGTATTTGTAAGTTAATTGGTCTCCTAAAATGTATTGCGGTTTTATGCCGCCAATAGATGTTGTTAAATTATTATTTTGAACAATTAGTGTTTTAATAGTCTCTTTTGGATTATTTAATCTAAAGTTTATTGGGTCTATAATAATATCTACTGTTTGTTTAGTTTCTATAGTATTAACATCTCTAGAACGTTTAATATCTATGCCAACATTAGCGCCATTTTCGTGAATCATAAATTTTCTTGAAAAAACAATTTCATCATAATCATTATAAATAAAGACCATATAATTTCCAGACTTTTTTAGTCCTTTTGTAAATTCATTTGGAATGGTAAGATCGTAATGCGAGTAAAGTTGGTAGGTATTAAAAGAGTTGTCGTAAGTTCTAATACGTTGATCATCGAAACCATCAAGATATTCAACTTTCATTAGAACGGATTCTGTCCAATCGTAATTATAGTGCTTAATTCTGTAATAGTAATCTGCTTCATCTCCATTTAAATCATCAAATTCCATTGTAATAAAGTCTCCTAATTTTATAACAGGTAATTGGCTTTCTGGCGTATTTCCCTTAAAGGTAATAGTTTTAATGTAGTCAGGTTCGTTAACTTCTACGACTTGAGCAAAAGAAAATTGTGTGATAATTAATACTAGAAATACGTGTTTTATCATTGTATTCATTTTAATACTTTTTATATGTAAAGATAAGCAAAATCTATGCCTTATGGTTGCTCGTTATTTAGAATAGTTATAAATAATTTTTTCAATCAATATATTGCTAATTTTTTTAGTGATTAATTCGTAAATTCGCATCGATTTTTATAATCAAATTCAGTATAACTATTAACAAATAGATTGTAATATGTCAAAAGACATTAAGATTTCAAAAGGTCTAGATATAAAGCTTGTGGGACAAGCAGAGTTGGTTACTGAGAGTGCTGTTTTAAGCAATTTCTATACCGTGCGTCCTGAAGATTTTCATCTAGTTACTCCGAAATTAACAGTTAAAGTTGGTGCTAAGGTTAAAGCTGGGGAAACCTTGTTTTACAATAAAGCTAACGAAGCTGTTAAGTTTGTATCGCCAGTTTCTGGTGAAGTGGTAGAAATTGAGCGTGGCGAAAAGCGTAAAGTTTTAGCCGTAAAAGTTCAAGCAGATAAAACTCAAGATTTTCACGATTTTGGTACTTTAAATGTAGATTCGGCTAAACCGGAAGACATTAAAGCACGTTTATTAGAATCTGGATGTTGGGCATTTGTAAAACAACGTCCTTACGATGTTATTGCAAATCCTGAGTTAGAACCAAAGTCAATTTTTATCTCAGCTTATGCAAGTGCGCCATTGGCAGCAGATTTAAATTATACGCTAGAAGGTAAACAAGCTGAAATTCAAGCTGCAGTTACAGCATTGTCTAAATTAACAGCAGGAAAAGTTCACGTTAGCGTTGCTAAAAAAGGTAAATCTCCTTTAGAAAGCTTAGATAATGTTAAGTTACATAAAGTAACAGGACCACATCCATCTGGAAACGTAGGAACTCAAATAAATAAATTAGACCCAATTAATAAAGGCGAAGTTGTTTGGACTTTAAGTGCTCAAGACTTAGTTATAATTGGAGAGTTGTTACTAACAGGAAAGTTTAATGCAGAACGTATTATTGCTTTTGTAGGTTCTTCAGTAAAAAAGCCGCGTTATTTTAAAACTAAAATAGGTGCAGAAGTGTCTACAATGGTTTACGATAATGGCGTAGAACAAGATGGTAATGACCGTATTATTTCTGGTAATGTATTATCTGGAAAACAAATTAAACCAGATGGAAGTTTAGATTATTATAGTAATATAATTTCTGTAATTCCAGAAGGAGACGATTACGAGTTTTTTGGATGGAATAAGCCGGTTTTTAATAAAGTATCAACATCTAGAGCTTTAACTTTTTCTTGGTTAACACCAAATAAAAAGTACGACTTAAATACAAATACTAACGGAGAACACAGAGCTTTTGTTACTACAGGTAACTACGAAAAAGTTTTTCCATTAGATATTTTTCCATTACAAATTTTAAAAGCTTGTAAATATCAAGATTTAGATGAAATGGAGGCTTTAGGTATGTACGAAGTTGCTCCAGAAGATTTTGCCCTTACAGAATTTGTTTGTGTGTCTAAACAACCACATCAACAAATTATTCGTGAAGGTTTAGACTTAATGTATAAAGAAATAGGATAGTTATGGGGTTGAAAAGTAATTTACATAATTTAAAAGAAAAGTATAAAGGAACAAAAATGGCACCTGCATTTAATGCAATCCATACCTTTTTATACTTGCCAAATGAGATCACACACAATGGAACTCATATAAAGGCAGCAGACGATTTAAAGCGTACCATGAATATGGTAATTATGGCTTTAGTGCCATGTTTAATATTCGGTATATTTAATGCAGGTTATCAGCATTATGCAGCAATAGATCCATCATTAAGAGCAGATGCTTTAGCTAACTTTTTTACGTTTGCTAATTTTACAGTAGGTGCTTGGACAGTTTTACCATTAGTAATTGTTTCTTATGGAGTTGGTCTTATTGTTGAATTTATTTTCGCAATTATAAAAGGACACGAAGTAGAAGAAGGTTACTTAGTAACTGGTATGTTAGTACCATTAATAGTGCCTGTAGATATTCCATTATGGATGTTGTCTGTAGCTGTTGTTTTTGGTGTAGTAATTGGAAAAGAAGTTTTTGGAGGAACAGGAATGAATATCCTTAATCCAGCATTAACTATACGTGCTTTCTTATTCTTTGCATATCCAACTTGGATGTCTGGAGATAAAGTTTGGATACACGAAGCTGTAGCAAGAACAGGAACAGCAGACGCTATTTCTGGTGAAACTATTTTAGGAGCTTACGCACAAAATGCAGAAGTAGCCTATAGTGCATTCGATAAGTTCTTTGGATTTATTCCAGGTTCTGTTGGAGAAACATCTACATTCTTAATCTTAATTGGTGCCGCTATTCTAATTTTATCTAAAATTGGAAGTTGGAGAATTATCTTATCTACATTTGTAGGAGCAGCAGTAATGGGATTAATCTTTAATCAAATAGTAGTAGCAGATATTATTACAGAATCAAGTAAATTCTTTGGATTAATGAATACACCTTGGTACGAGCATTTAATGATTGGTGGTATTGCTTTTGGAGCCGTTTACATGGCAACAGATCCTGTAACAGCTTCTCAAACTAATAAAGGAAAGTGGATTTATGGTTTCTTAATTGGATTTATTTCAATCATGATTCGTGTATTTAACCCAGCATATCCAGAAGGTGTTTTCTTAGCAATTTTATTAATGAATGTTTTTGCTCCAACTATTGACCATTATGTGGTTCAAGGAAACGTGAAAAAGCGTTTAAAACGTTCAAAAGTTAAAATAGCTTAATTATGGAAAATAGAACAGATAAAAATTCGTACACATTAATCTTTGCTGTCGTTATGGTAGTAGTTGTAGGTGCTGTACTAGCAGGTATGTTTTCGTTAACAAAACCATTAATTACTGTTAACGAAAAAATTGAAAAGCAACAAAACATTCTTTACGCTTTAGGTGTAAACGAGAATGACGAATCTAGCGCAAACTTTGTCTCTACAGATAAAGCAGAAGCTATGTTTAAAGACTTAGTTACTAAGCAAATTGTTATTGAAGGATCTAAAGTAATCGAAGATGACAAAGCCTATCTAATTGATGTTAAGAAAGAACAGGCAAATGCAAAAAATGGTAAAACAAGACGTTTACCTTTATTTATTGGTAAAAGTAAAGAAGGTAAAGCCTTATATGTAGCCCCAATAAGAGGAAAAGGACTTTGGGATGCTATTTGGGGTTATGTTGCTGTAGATAAAGATATGATTGTGCAAGGTGCTTATTTTGACCATAAAGGAGAAACACCTGGATTAGGAGCAAACATTAAGCAACGTTTCTTTATGGATGATTTTATTGGTGAAAGTTTATTAGATGCAAATGGAAATTTCAAAGGAATTACAGTTGCAAAAGGTAATAACGATCCTAAAAATGAAATAAAAACAGATAATGAAGTAGATGCAATTGCAGGTGCTACTATTACTGGAGATGGTGTAACAGCTATGATTAAAGCAGATTTAAAACTGTATCAGTCATACTTTAAAACTTTAAAATAATTATGGGACTATTATCAAAAAAAGACGCAAGTCTATTAACAGATCCATTAACGGATAACAATCCAATTACAATTCAAGTATTAGGTATCTGTTCTGCATTAGCAATTACAGCAGAGCTTAAAGCTTCTATTGTAATGGCAGTTTCAGTATTATTCGTACTTGGAATTGGTAACGTTGTTATTTCTTTAATGCGTAACATTATTCCTTCTAAAATTAGAATTATTGTTCAATTAGTAGTCGTAGCTGCTTTAGTAATTATTGTAGACTTAGTCCTAAAGGCATTTGCTTACGAGTTAAGTAAAACACTTTCTGTATTTGTTGGACTTATTATTACCAACTGTATTATTATGGGACGTTTCGAGGCGTTTGCACTAGCAAATAAACCTTGGAGATCATTCTTAGATGGTATTGGTAATGCTGCAGGTTACGGTGTAATTTTAATTATTGTAGGTTTCTTTAGAGAATTATTAGGATCTGGTACATTATTAGGATTCAAAGTTTTAGGAGATCCAATTGAGAAAACTGGACTTTATGCATTAGGATACGAAAATAACGGATTTATGTTATTGTCTCCAATGGCCTTAATTGTTGTTGGTTTAATTATCTGGGTTCAGCGTAGTAGAAATAGTGCATTAATTGAAGACTAAAAATAGTTGAGATTAAAAAAGTTTATAGTAAACAGTAAATGCAAACTATAAACCTATTACTCAAAACTTAATACTTATAAAAAATGGAATTATTAGAATTATTTTTTAAATCGATCTTTATAGATAACATGGTATTTGCAACCTTCTTAGGAATGTGTTCTTATCTTGCAGTATCTAAAAAAGTATCCACAGCAGTTGGACTTGGTGCAGCTGTTATTTTTGTACTAGCAATAACAGTACCTTTAAACTGGTTATTAGACCAGTATATTTTACAAGAAGGTGCTTTATCTTGGTTAGGTGAAGACTTTGCGTCTTATGACTTAAGTTTCTTATCTTTTATTATGTTTATTGCTACTATTGCAACTATGGTACAATTAGTAGAAATAGTAGTAGAGAAATTTTCACCATCGTTATATAACTCATTAGGTATTTTCTTACCACTTATTGCAGTAAATTGTGCTATTTTAGGAGGCTCATTATTTATGCAATCTCGAGAAATCCCAACATTAGGACAAGCAACAGTTTATGGTTTAGGTTCTGGTATTGGATGGTTTTTAGCTATTCTAGCAATTGCAGCCATTCGTGAAAAAATTCGTTATTCAAATGTACCGGCAGCATTAAGAGGTTTAGGAATTACATTTATTATTACAGGATTAATGGCAATTGGATTTATGAGCTTTGGTGGTATGTTAACCGGAGGAGATGAAGAAACTAAAGAAGAAAAAACGGTTCAAGTTGAAACTTCTAAAGTTAACCAAGAATTAGTAACTAACACTAAAATTGAAGAATAGATGATCGTTTTAGCAGCAGGAATTGGAGGAACAGTAGCAGCAACAGTAATAGCGTTTTTAATTATTGCGTTAATACTTATAGGCTTGTTATTATTTGTAAAACAAAAGTTATCACCATCAGGTCCAGTAAAGATCTTAATTAATGGTGAACGTGAAATAGAAGTAGCATCTGGAAGTACATTATTATCTACTTTAGGAGCACAAAAAATATTCTTACCATCTGCTTGTGGTGGTGGAGGAACTTGTATTCAATGTGAATGTCATGTAACATCTGGTGGAGGAGAAGCACTTCCAACAGAAACACCTCATTTTTCTAGAAAAGAATTAGCTCATGGTGCAAGATTATCTTGTCAAGTTAAAGTTAAACAAGATATGGAAGTTACAATTCCAGAAGAGATTTTTGGAATTAAAAAATGGGAAGCAGTTGTAGTATCTAACTATAACGTTGCTACATTTATTAAAGAATTTGTAGTTGAAATCCCTGAAGATATGGGTTACAAAGCAGGTGGATATATTCAAATTGAAATACCTGAATGTACAGTAAACTATAAAGATATGGATGTAACAGCACATCCGCAGGATCATCCAGGTGAACCTAATAAATTCGAAGCTGATTGGGACAAATTTAATTTGAGACCATTAGTAATGAAAAATACCGAGTTAGTAGAACGTGCGTACTCTATGGCTTCTTTTCCTGCCGAAGGTAGAAAAATTATGTTAAACGTACGTGTAGCAACACCACCATTTGATCGTGCTAAAGGCGGATGGATGGATGTAAATCCTGGTGTAGCTTCTTCTTATATATTCAACTTAAAAGAAGGCGACAAATGTGTAATTTCTGGACCTTACGGAGAATTCTTTATTAACGAATCTGAAGCAGAAATGCTTTATGTTGGTGGTGGAGCTGGTATGGCACCAATGCGTTCTCACTTATACGAATTGTTTAGAACATTAAAAACTGGACGTAAAGTAACATATTGGTATGGTGGTCGTTCTAAAGCAGAATTATTCTACATACACTACTTTAGAGATTTAGAAAAAGATTTCCCGAACTTTAAGTTCTTTATTGCTCTATCTGATCCAACCGAGGCAGATAACTGGCAGTTAAAAGAAAGTGTCGAAGATCCAAACGGTGATGGTTTTACTGGATTTATTCATCAAGTAGTTATTGATCAATATTTATCTAAGCACGAATCACCTGAAGATATAGAATTATATTTCTGTGGTCCTCCATTAATGAATCAAGCGGTTCAAAAAATGGGAGAAGACTTTGGTCTTGATGATGAGAATATTAGATTTGATGATTTCGGAGGATAGAAATTAGTATCTAAAATAAAAAAAGAGCTTAATACTTATGGTATTAAGCTCTTTTTTGTTAAGTAAGATTAACTTTGTGTCAATTATATTATTATTGATTTTTTGTTATAATAAATGATTTTAATCTGTTAAATTGTTTACTTCTCATATATTTATTTTATATTTAGTCCCTATTAATTAAATATATCATCATGAAAAAAAATACTTTAAAGTTTTTTATGTTTTGTGCCTTAGCTGTTTCCGGTTTGGTTTCTGCTCAAAGTAATTTAATGCAAAAGACTAATGCTACGTCTTTAGAATTAAATGCTACTAGTCAAGCTTCTTTAGATCAAACAGGATTTGTAAGATGTGCTACAGACGAAATGCATGCAAAACGTTTATCAAATAATCCTAATTTACAATCTGATGCAGAATTTGAAGCTTGGTTAGCACCATTAGTTGCTGCTAAAAAAGCACAGATTGCGCAACAAAAAGCTTCAGGTAACTTCCAACAAATTGTTGTGAATATGCCAATAGTTTTTCATGTAATTACAGATGGTACTGCGCCATCTAATATATCGGGTGCATTAGTTCAAGCACAAATTGATCAATTAAATTTAGATTTTAGTAACCAAGCTGGAGCCGATGGTGGTTTTTGGGATGGTCGTGATGCTGATGCCGAAGTGGTATTTATCCCAGCTCAAGTAGATCCTAATGGTGCGCCTATGGCAGAACCAGGAGTTAATAGAGTTACTACTTTTGGTGCTGGTCCTTTCCCTACAGGTGCATTTGATGGTGCTGCAGGTAGTGGACAGATTAAGCCAGAAACTGTTTGGGATAGATCACAATACGTTAATGTTTGGGTTGCTCAAATAACTGGTGGTATTTTAGGATACGCTCAATTTCCATCTAATTCTACTTTACCTGGATTAAATGTTAATGGAGGTACAGAACTTAACGATGGTGTTGTTATTGGTACTGGTACAGTTGGTTCTGTTGCTATGCCTGGAAGTGCTGCGCCATACAACATGGGGAGAACTTTAACTCACGAAATTGGACACTGGATAGGTTTACGCCATATTTGGGGTGATACAGATTGTTCTGGAGATGATTTCTGTGCTGATACTCCAAATGCTGGGGCATCTAATTTTGGTTGTAATACTACTACAGATTCTTGTAATACTGATGCTGATAGAGATATGGTTGAAAACTATATGGATTACACAGATGATTCATGTATGAATATTTTTACTAATGATCAAGTACTAAGAATTGCAACAGTAATTGCAAATGCAGATGGTATTTCAGATTTACCAAATTCAACTACTGGTAGTGCTGGTCCTGCAATTAGTTTCTCTACGGCCACTTTAACTCAAGCTGAAGGGACAGATTGCTCTTTCACAGATGTAGATGTAGATATTGTTATAGGTGCTGGAGCTTCTGCTTCTACTACTGTTAACTTTACAGCAACAAGTGTAACAGCTAATAGTGGTTCAGATTTTGAGTTAAATACATCAAGCGTAACATTTGCTTCAGGTGATACTACAGCTCAAACAATAACATTAAGAATTTTTAACGATAGTTATGTTGAAGGAGACGAAACTTTTACAATTGGCTTTACAGTTAATGCCAATGGTGGAGACGCTACAGTAGGAAATGATTCTTTAACTGTAACAATCTCAGATGACGATGCTGCAAGTACAGGAACTTTAGTTGTACAAAACTACTTTGATGATTTTGAAGATATGGATGCTTCTGATTGGACTTTCACAGATTCTGATGGTGATGGTAATTCTTTCGGTGACCAATTCTCAATTGGCGCTGTTACTCCTTCTTCATCTTTAATTTCTAGATCTTGGATTGGCACTGCTTTAACTCCAGATAATTGGGCTGTATCTCCTGCAATTGATTTAACAGGAGTTTCTGGTACTATTAATTTAGATTGGAAAGTTCAAGCTGCTGCTGCTGCTTGGGATTTAGAAGAATATTCAGTTTATGTGTCTACTAGTAATAATATTGCAACTTTAGTTAACGCTACAACTACTTTTAATGAAATATATAATGACGCTGCCGATGCTGGATCGTCTTATGCAAGAACTTTAGATTTATCTGCTCACGCAGGAGATATTATTTATGTAGCATTTAGACATTGGAACTGTTCAGATCAAGATTGGTTAAGTATAGACGATGTTTCAGTATCAAGCTCTATTAGTCAAGGCGTACAGACAGCTGTTAATACAGCTACTCAAGCTCAAGTTAATTTAAATGGATCTGGTGTAGCTTATACATTTGATACAGCATCTACAAACGATTTTATTGCAGATGTAAACGTAACAGATACTTCTAACTACGGTTGTACTACTCTTAATGTTTCAAGATCTGGAACTTCTGGAGAGCCTTTTCAAGGTAGTATTTCTCCTGCTTTAGTTTCTAATAAGACTTTTACAATTACACCAACTACAGATAACAGTGCTGGTACTTCAACCTTATCTTTCTACTTTACTGAAGCAGAATTAGCAGGTTGGGAAGCAATTACTGGTGATAACAGATCTAACTTAAGAATAGGTAAAGACAATGGAACTTCTGTAACAGATGTTGCATCTACTATAACTGCTTTCGGATCTGACTGGAAAGTTACAGGAGACTTTATTAACGGAATAGAAGGAACTTATTACTTTGGTAATTTAGCATTTTTAAGTACATCAGATTTTAAATTCGATGCGTTTGCAATGTATCCTAATCCAAGTAACAACCAAGTAACTATAAAGTTTAATACAACTAATGATGTTGCTATTAATTTATATGATATTCACGGTAGAACAGTTTTAAATAAAACGTTTACATCTCAAAGCTCATCATTTAACCAAAACTTAAATGTATCTGCTCTTGCAACAGGAATTTATGTTGTTAAAATTGAGAGTGGAAATAATACAATGTTTAGAAAGTTAGTTGTAAACTAATTTTAACTAAATAATAGTTTAAAACCCAACACGAAAGTGTTGGGTTTTTTCGTTTATACGTATTAGAAAATTCTTACTATTATTTGAATTTATTTTAAACAAATTCTGGAGCTTTATCTTTGTATAATTATTTTTATATAAAGTTAGCACTGTCTAACAATAGTAGCAGCGTTTTCTATTATTTTAATTAAAGACGTTAGTTTATGGTCTCTAATTATAGATTTTCTAGTGTTAAATTTGTGTGCTTCAAATAGAGATTTTGTATTTTTGCACTAATGAAAAAAGCATTATCACCACAGGAACTACATAATTTAGCAATGAATCATGTAGGTAAAGATTTGGAAAAAAGAGGTTTTGAGTTTGTTGCAATAAATAGCACATTAAAGCGTCATCCTCAATTTGTATGTATAGATAAAAATAGTCAGTATTATTTTGTTATTGTAAAAGCCGTTTTACTTCCAGAAAATCCTAACAATTACGATATGGTTTGGATGGAAACATTTAAAAAGCATGCTTTTGAAAAAGATGCAAAAGTGCTATATGCAGGTGTTGGTTTGTCCAATCCCGAAAGTGAAGAACTACCTATTTATTTAAACGAAGAATACCTAATGGAATACAATGGCATTCAGTATTTAGAACAGCAATTAAATTAATATGAAGACATTTTTTATAACGTTTACAGTAGTATTAGTTCTTTTTTCTTGTAGCAGCTCTAAACGCACTCAAAAAAAGATTTCAGGGCCTATTTTTGGAACGAGCTATAATATTCAATATTATACATCTTCAAATCAAGACTTTTCTAAAAGCGTAGACAGTTTATTTTTTATTATAAACAAGTCAATGTCTAACTATCAGAATAATTCTATTATTTCAAAAATTAATAGAAATGAATTGGTAACTGTAGATTCTCATTTTGAAGAAGTGTTCAATTCATCTAAAAAGATATATAGGCAAACTAACGCTACTTTTAATCCTGCTATTGGTGCGCTTGTAAATTATTGGAACTTTGGTGCTAAAAAAAACGAAGACGCCTTAGATAGCTTAAAAATTGATAGTTTAATGCGTTTTGTAGATTTTTCTAAGATTAGTTTATTAGATGGAATACTTTTAAAAAAAGATCAAACTTATATAGATTTTAATGCGGTTGCTAAAGGTTATGCTGTAGATGTTATTTCAAGATTTTTAGAATCAAAAAGTGTTACTAATTACTTAGTAGAAATTGGTGGGGAAATTAGAGTTTCTGGAAGAAATATTAATAAAGATAAGTTATGGAAAGTTGGGATACAAGAACCTAATTTTAATGGCGAAACTAATTTTGATAAAGTTTTATCCTTGAAAAACGAATCTATGGCTACATCCGGAACCTACAGAAAATTTAAAATAGACGCTAACGGAAATAGATACGCACATATTATAAATACTAAAACAGGTTATCCAACTAAAACAAGTGTTTTAAGTGTTTCTGTTATAGCGCCTAATTGCATGTTAGCCGACGCTTATGCTACAGCTTTCCAGGCTATGGGAATAGATGCTGTGAAATTATTTTTAGAAAATCATCCAGAACTAAAAGTGTACTTTATTTTTGAAAACACCAATAAGAAAATAGAATCTCTAAATTTAAATAATTTTCCAGTAAATTAATTATTAGAACCCATATAATAGGTTGTAGTGTTTTTGGAATTGTATTATTTTTTAGTTTAAAGCATCTGGTTTATAACATACAGGAATAATTTCGCCATTTGCTAAACAGTATTTAATAATTTCTTTTTTTGTTAAGTTTGCCGTATAATCTACTTCATTTACTATAAATCCAATACTTCTAAGCTTATTAAAATAGTCACGTCCATAAATTCTTACGTGATCGTATTGTCCAAATATCTTAGCACGTTCTTCTTTGTCTGTAATAGAATCATCTTCAAATGTAAATTCTCTGTTTAAATCTTGTGGAATTTGAAGTATAGCCATTCCTCCAGGTTTTAATACGCGATACAATTCTTGCATAGCTTTAGTGTGGTTTGGAATATGCTCTAAAACATGATTACATAGAATAATATCATAAGTATTAGCACTAAATGGAAGATTACATATATCTGCCTTTACATCTGCTAGCGGACTTTCTAAATCTGTTGTAGTATAATCTAAATGTTTTAAGTTTTTAAAACGTTTGTAAAATGCTTGCTCTGGAGCAAAATGAAGTATTTTTAATTTTGAAATAGATGTTGTTTTAAAAAAATCTGTTTCGTTTTGTAAATATAACCATAATAACCTATGACGTTCTAAAGAAAGTGTAGAAGGCGACAATACATTATTGCGTTGTTGACCATAACCATAAGGTAAAAAACGTCTAAAACTTTTATTATCTATAGGATCTGTAAATGTATTTCCTTTTAAAAAAAAGGCCAAAGTAGGTCTAGCAATATAGCTTAACCTAATTAGAATTGGTCTTGGTATAGTATTAAGTATAAATCTAAACACGAATTTTACGGATTTTTACTAATTAAAAATATTATTTAAGATTCTATTTGTAAAAACTAATTTTTAACTTGTCTAAACTCGTCTTCTTCAGTACTTGTAATTCCTAGAGCTTCATACACATATTTAAATGTAGAAAGTAGTTCTGGTTTTCCATTTACAATTGCAACATCATGTTCAAAATGTGCACTTGGTTTGTTATCTCTTGTGGTAATAGTCCAACCATCGTTATGCTGTTTTATGTTTTTAGTTCCTAAATTAACCATAGGTTCTATAGCTACAACCATACCTTCTATAAATTTTTTACCTCTACCGCGTTTTCCATAATTAGGCATTTCAGGATCTTCGTGCATAACGCGACCAAGTCCGTGACCTACTAATTCTCTAACGACACCATAGCCGTGATCTTCGCAATATTTTTGAATAGCATAGCCTACATCTCCAACACGATTTCCTACTTTAAGTTCTTTAATACCTTTGTATAAAGATTGTTTGGTAACCTCTAATAATTTTTTGGTTTCAGGATCTATTTCTCCTACTTCAAAAGTATAGGCATGATCTCCATAAAAGCCATTTTTTATAGCGCCACAATCTATAGAAATAATATCGCCTTCTACTAAAGGTGTGTTGTTTGGAATTCCGTGAACCACTTGCGAATTTGGACTCATACAAAGTGTATTTGGAAAATCGTATAGTCCTAAAAAACCAGGAATTGCATCTTGAGATCTAATATAATCTTCGGCAATTTTATCTAATTCTAAAGTAGTAACACCAGGTTTTACATGTTTGGCAACTTCTCCTAAAGTTCTTGATACGACTAAAGCACTTTCGCGCATTAATTCTATTTCTTCTGCTGTTTTAGCTATTATCATGTGTTTAAAATCTAAAAAATCCTTTTTCTTTTTTGTTTTGGTGTTTCTTTATTGTTTAGTTTCTGGTAGATTTCTCCCCAATCTAATACACCACCTAAATTTTTATTGTCTATAAATAAATCTGCATTTACTTTTCTGCATACTTTGTCTAATAGACGTTTATACTAATGGTTTTTGTGTCATTGCTGTAGGTTGATCCACACCAATTAATTTTAAGATAGTAGGAGCAATATCGCCTAAAACACCATCTTTTATGTTTTTTAATTCGTTATCTATTAAAATAAACGGAACTGGGTTTGTGGTATGTGCTGTGTTTGGTGAACCGTCTGGATTAATCATAGTTTCGCAATTACCGTGATCTGCAATTAAAAGTGTAGTATAACCGTTTTCTAAGCCAGTTTCAATTACTTTTTTAGCGCAAATATCTACAGCTTCGCAAGCTTTTATAGCAGCAGGCATGCTTCCTGTATGACCAACCATATCGCCATTCGCAAAGTTTAAGCATACAAAGTCTACATCTCCTTTTTCAAGTTCTGGAACTAAGCCTTGAGTTAATTTAAAAGCACTCATTTCTGGTTTTAAATCGTAAGTTGCTACTTTAGGTGAGTTTCTTAGTATTCGTGATTCACCATTAAAAGTTTCTTCTTGTCCACCAGAAAAGAAGAAAGTAACGTGTGGGTATTTTTCAGTTTCGGCAATTCTAATTTGAGTTTTTCCTGCTTTAGATAAAACTTCTCCTAGAGTATCTTTTAAATTATCCTTGTTAAAAACAACATTAATTTTATTGAAAGAGTCGTCATAATTAGTCATGGTTACAAAATGCAGATTTAACTTATGCATATTTTGTTCATGAAAATCGTTTTGAGATAACGCATTAGTTAATTCGCGACCTCGATCTGTTCTAAAGTTAAAAAATACAACGACATCATCTTCTTTAATTTGGGTTAAAGCTTCGCCAGATGCATTGGTATGAATTATAGGTTTTATAAACTCGTCTGTAATATTGTTATTGTAGTTTTGCTGAATGCTTTCTGTTAAGTTTTGGCTTTTAGTACCAATAGCATTAACTAAAGCATTGTAAGCTAATTTTACACGTTCCCAACGGTTATCTCTATCCATTGCGTAATATCTTCCTGTAATAGACGCTATTTTTGTGTTTGTATCTGAAATATAATCTTCTATATCTTTAATAAAATCTTTACCAGATTTAGGGTCTACATCTCTACCATCTGTAAAAGCGTGGATAAAACTATTTTTTACGCCACAATTATTTGCAGCAGTAATTAAGCCTTTTAAATGATTTATATGCGAATGCACACCGCCATTACTTACTAAGCCTAAAAAATGAACATTTTTATTGTTTATTTTAGCATATTCGAAAGCATTTTTTAATGCCGGTTCTTCTTTAAGTGTATTGTTTTTTACCGCTAAATTAATTTTAACTAAATCTTGATATACAATTCGACCAGCACCTAAATTCATGTGTCCAACCTCACTATTTCCCATTTGTCCTTCTGGTAAACCTACATGATGTCCATCTGTTCTAAGTTGTGCACTTGGGTATTTTGTATATAAGCTGTCTATGAATGGTGTGTCTGCATTATCTATTGCAGATACTTTTGGATTTGGAGATTTACCCCAACCATCCAAAATCATTAAAATTACTTTTTTATTCATAGGTAATAGTTGAGTTGCAAATATATTAAAAAAGAAAAGTCTTTAAGTATTTAGACTGTTTTGATATGATTTACTTTTAGTCTAAAAAACTTTTTTCCGGTAATTGAATTTCTGCTGATTTACGATATTTTTTAATCGAAGCTCTAATTTGCTCAATTCTATTATCTGGATCTGGATGCGTACTTTGAAATTCTGGTTTTCGATTTGGTCCTGCAGCAGCTTTCAGTATCTCCATAACTCCAATCATTTCTTCTGGGTTATAGCCTGCTTTTATCATAAATAAAACGCCTAAATCATCACTTTCTAATTCATCAGCTCTACCATTGGTTAACAAGGTTTTTTGACCCATTTGGTTAATTGTATTACCCATATCAGCTCCAACAGAACCTGCTGTTGTAAGTCCTTGCCAGTAATCGCTTTCTGCAATACGTTCTGCACTATGTTTTCCTAATACATGTCCAATTTCATGACCTAAAACGCCAGCTAATTGGTCTTGATTTTTTAATTGAGAAAATAGGGCATATGTAATAAATATTTGTCCACCAGGTAAAGCAAAAGCATTAATAGTATTAGCATCAGCTAACAAATGAAACCTATAGTTATAAGGTGTTTGTTTAGCAATACTATTTTTTACTAATTTATTACCAACTTGATCTACTAGTGCCTGAAAGTTTTCGTTTGGATACAAACCGCCATGTTGTTGTGTTATTTGATCTTTACTTTGTAAACCCATTTGGATTTCTTGGTCTGTTGACATAGAAATTGTTTGTTGTCTTCCAGTGTAAGGGTTTACTTCTTGTTGACTACATTTTTTAAAGTAAAAAAAAGCGGCTATAACCACACCAATTAATAAACGATATTTAAAATTTTTTCCTCTCATGATTATTCAAATAAAGTATAAAACTACAAAATATCCATAGTTTTTATCTGTTTTTAGATTTAAAACTATTTAATAGTTTAATTTTTAGGATTTCTATAACAACTTAATAATATAAAACATACTTATTTTTGTCCAAAAAGTAGATTTATGAATTTTGATTTTAAATTTTTAACAATTGAACATATAGATTTAATTGTAGATATGGTGTTTACGTTGGATCATGAGAAAATTTCTAAATCTGTTTTAAGAAAACGTTTTAAGGAAATGTTTACTCAAAATTACGAATGTGTAGGTATTTATAACAACACCAATTTAGTAGGTGTTTGTGGCTTGTGGTATATGACTAGACATTATTCTGGAAAAAGTGTAGAAATAGATCATTTTATAATTAACGAAGATTTAAGAGGTAATGGTATAGGTAAAAAGTTGTTTACTTGGTTAAATAACTATTTGAAAACAAAAGATGTAGAGACTATGGAGCTTAACACATATACAGGTAACACAGCATCGCATAAATTTTATTATAATGAAGGTTTTAAAATTTTAGGCTTTCATTTTTTAAAAACTTTATAAAAATAGTTGCAGATGTTAAAATAGTTTATATATTTGCACTCGGAAATGCGAGAGTAGCTCAGTTGGTAGAGCGTCAGCCTTCCAAGCTGAATGTCGCCAGTTCGAACCTGGTCTCTCGCTCTAAAAGCTTTATCTTAACGATAAAGCTTTTTTTGTATAATAAAGTTAAATCAAATGTAGTAAGACGTTTATGTTAAGCTTAGATAAATTAGGCTTAGTTACATCTTAAAATCTACTAGAACTCCAAACGCTTTTTTACTGCGCTTAACTTAATTTTTTTAAAGCTATTTGCTAAACAAGAATGTGAGTGTTTAAATTATTGTATTACTTTATTTTTTTAAAATTCAATTTTAGAATTTGTCTCAATTTCGTAAGGTAATTTATCTTTTTCAAAGATTCTAGCAGATAAACTTCCTTTTAATGTAATACTATTACCTACAACGTGTAACCAACTTCCTTCTCGTAAACCTACTACAGGTATGGTGTTTTGAGTATGGAATTCTTTAATACGTGTCTCTCGTGTTTCCCCCATATGTTTACTATCTGTTATGGGATCTAGGTAATGCGGATTTATATTAAAGTTAATTAATTGCAAAGCATCAAAACTTGGTGGATATATAATAGGCATATCGTTAGTAGTTTTTACATTTTGCCCACAAATATTACTTCCTGCACTTGTTCCTAAATATGGTGTTCCGCTATTTATAACTTTTTGTAAAGCAGCTATACAGTTGTGTTTGTAAAGACTATTTAATAGCACAAAAGTGTTTCCTCCACCCGTAAATATAGCTTCAGCGTTAAGAATAGCATCTGCTTTATTTGTTTTAGCGTGTAAACCTTCAACCCTAATATTAATTGTTTTAAATATTTCTTGTGCTTTACTGGTATATTCCTCGTGAGAAATTCCTCCTGGTCTAGCAAAAGGTACAAAAAGAAGTGTTTTAATATCTTTAAAAAACACTTTCAATTCTGGTAAAATATATTCTAAATAATTACCATTATATAAGGTAGAAGTGCTTGCTATTATTAACCTTTTCATACTATTTCAGTTTTTGTAAAATAACTAAATTCTTCACATTTAACAAAATATTATTAGCGCTAAATGTTTTTTATGTGGGTTTCATTTTATATTTACTTATATTTTAGCCTAACTATACTGTTATGAAAATTAAAAGTATTCTATTAATTATTCTTTTTTTAAGCTTGACAACAAGTCTTGTGGCTCAAAATAGCGAACGCGTTTTGATAAAAGGAAAAGTTAGTGTTAATATTCCAGAAGTTGAAGGTATTACTATTTATAATGCCACAACTAAAATAGGTGTAATTACAGATGCGAAAGGTGAGTTTGAAATTGAAGTAGCAGAGAATGATAGACTAGATATATCTGCGCTTTTATATCAGAATTTTTCGGTTCAGATTTCTAATGAAGATATTAAGGAAAGGAACATTATTATTTATTTAATTGAAGTCCTTAACAATTTAGATGAGGTTGTTGTTTTACGTTACGGATTAACAGGTTTTATAAGTAAAGATATTGAAGATGTACAACTTATTAAACCAGTAACTATGTCTTTTAACTTAGACGATTATAAAAACTTAGAAATGCCAGACGATCAATTTAGTAGCGTGCAAAATATTGCAACCAACAAAGGCGAATATTATAATATGATTGATGGAAGAGAATTGTTTAAATTAGTATCTAAACTATTTACCAAAAAGAAAAAAGATATAGTAACTATAACTGAGGTAATTATTCCTTTTGAAGTTAAGTACACTAACAGTTTTTATACAGAAAACTTTAAAATCCCACAAGATAAGGTTCAGGCTTTTATAGCTTATGTAGAGAATAATGATTTTGATTACCAGTTACTGCTTCCAGCAAAAGAAATGCAGCTTTTAGAGTTATTACACTTAAAAAGTAAAGCTTTTTTAGCTCAAAACTAAGTTTAATGTTTAGAACGTTTTTTATCTTATTAATAGTTGCTTCAACTGTAAAAGCTCAAACTATAGAGTTTACAGGTAACATTCAAGGCGACGATGATTTGGATCAAGTCCATGTTATTAATAAAACCACAAAAGCTTACGGAATAACCAATGTTTCAGGAGATTTTAAGATTCTTGCTAAGGCTACAGATACCTTAGTTTTTTCATCAATATTATACCAAAATAAAGAAATTATTGTTAATGTTACAGATGTAAAGAACAAACATTTAAGTATTAAAATGTTACCTTATATTAACGAATTAGATGAAGTTGTTTTAGGGCGAATTTTAACTGGAAATATATTATCCGATATTAAAAATATGGGAAATAAAAAACAAATTACGTTTGCCGATGTTGGAATTCCTGGTTTTACTGGCACACCACTAACACAAAGCCAACGTAGACTAAAAGAAGCTTCAGGTTTAAAACCTACTCTTGGTGGCGGAATTGGTGGTGGAGGCGTTGGACTTCAATTAAATCCATTAATAAATGCCATAACCGGACGTACAAAAATGCTTAAAAATAGAGTAGATATAGAATTGCGTCAAAATATTTTAACCAAAGTTAAACTAAAATTTGGGAATACATTTTTTGAGCAATATCCGTTAGTAAAAGAGAAGCAAGCAGAGTTTTACCTATTTTGTTTGGAGCATAAGTTTTTTAAAGAAAATTGTTCTGGAAGCGATTTAAAAACACTTCAATTTCTAACAAATCAATACAAAATATATTTAGAACGTATTAAAAAATAATAGTTATCGCTTTTTAGTATTAAATTAAGGTTTTAAGATAGATATAGGCCATTATTACCTTATAAAATTATTAGATACTTATGTTAAAAATTTTATTAGTTACGCTATTAACGGTAAGTTTTGCAAATTCTCAAGTTATTGAGTTTACAGGAAAGGTAAAAGGTAATAACGATTTAGATCAAATTCATGTTATAAATAAGACTACAAAAGCTTATGGAATAACAAACACTTCTGGAGATTTTAAAATTTTAGCAAAACGTAACGACACAATCTTGTTATCATCTATACTTTATCAGAAAAAAGTAATTGTTATAAGTTCTAAAGACGTTAAAAATAAACATATTAATATTGAAATGTTACCATTTGTTAACCAATTAGGCGAAGTTGTTATAGGGAAAGTCTTAACTGGAAATATATTATCCGATATTAAAAATATGGGAAACAAAAAACATATTACGTTTGCAGATGTTGGAATTCCAGGATATACAGGAAGATTATTAACCCAAAGCGAACGTAGATTGCATACAGCTGGCGATTTTAAACCCATAATGCTTTTGGGGTTGCTGGCTGGCTCAATGCCATTAGATCCGGTAATAAATGCTATTACAGGTAGAACTAAACTACTTAAAAAAAGAATAGATGTAGAAGATCGAAAAAATCTATTAATAAAAGTAAAACTGAAATTTGGTAACACTTTTTTTGAACAATATCCATTACCTAAAGACAAGCAAGACGAGTTTTATCTATTTTGTTCCGAGCATGAATTTTTTAAAGAAAACTGTTCTAGAGGCGATTTTTTAACGCTTCAATTTTTAACAAATCAATATAAAATATATTTAGAACGCATTAAACCTTAGTAATTACTATTTTTGGAATGCTTTTTGAAATTTCAACTAAAAAATCAATATGAAAATTTATAAAATAAGTTTAATACTGCTAACAACATTACTTTTATCCTTTACAGCTTGGCATAAATATTATGTAAGTATTACAGAAATAGAATACATAAAAGAGCAAAAATCTGTTCAGGTAATTACTAGAATTTTTATAGACGATTTTCAGCGTTTACTAAAACAGCGCTATAGCGATACTATTGAGCTAGACAATAATCAAGACGAAACAGTTATAGATGCTTACATAGAAAAATACTTAAAATCGCGAATTAATATTACGATCAATAATTCAGAAAAAGTATTAAAATTTATAGGTAAAGAATACGATAATGATATTGTGTATTGTTATTTCGAAATTGAAAATGTGGTAGAAATCAATTCATTTAAAATAAAAAACACCACACTTTTTGATAGTTTTTCCGAACAAAAAAATGTTGTAAGACTTAATATTAACAATAAGAATAAGACTTTTGTATTAATTCCAGAAAACGATAAAGGAATGTTAAACTTTAAGTAAAACCTTAATTATTTCTTAAAAAGAATTAATTTTACCTAGATATACCAAAATAAACCTATAATGAAAACACTTAAGTATTTACTACTTTCAGCATTTTTCGTCACTTTTAGTGCCTTTGCACAAGAGACAGAAAAAGAGACTGAAAAACCACAAGGTCACACCAACAACAATAAGTTTAAGCAGTTGTATGAAGAATTTTCTTCACCAAATGTTTACAGAGCTGCCTCTGGAGCTCCAGGACACGCATATTACCAACAGCAAGCAGACTATAAAATGGACATTGTTTTAGACGATGTTAATGCAAAGCTTTTTGGAGAAGAAACTATTACTTACACAAATAATTCTCCAGACGTATTAAAATACTTATGGGTACAATTAGATCAAAACCAACGCGCTAAAGATTCAAAATCACCTTTAATAGATGGTGGAGGATTTAGAGAAATGGATCAAGCATCTTCATTTGTTAAAAACCATTTATCAGAAGGTTTTGAGGGTGGATTTAATATAGAGTTTGTTAAAGACACAAAAGGTAACCCATTACCACATATGATTAATCGCACAATGATGCGAATTGAGTTACCTAAGCCTATGGCTTCTGGAGATAAATTTTCTTTTTCTATTAAATGGAACTACAAAATTAATGACTACATTAAATATGGTGGACGTTCTGGTTACGAAAACTTTCCAGAAGAAGACAATAAATTATATGTAATAGCTCAATTTTACCCAAGAATGGCTGTTTACAGCGATGTTGAAGGTTGGCAAAATTCTCAGTTCTGGGGAAGAGATGAGTTTGCATTACCATTTGGAGATTTTGACGTAAATATTACAACACCTGTAGATCATATTTTAGATGGAACAGGAGTTTTAACTAACAGAAAAGACGTTTTTACAAAAGATATGATGAATCGTTACGAAAAGGCAAAAAAATCTTTTGATGAACCTGTAGTAATTGTTTCTCAAAAAGAAGCTGAATTAGCTGAAAAAACAAAGGCAACTAAAACTAAAACATGGAAGTTATCTGCTAAGAATGTACGTGACTTTGGTTTTGCATCTTCTCGTAAATTTATTTACGATATGATGGCTGTAAAAGTTGGTGGAAAAGATATTATGGCTGTTTCTTTATATCCTAAAGAAGGAAATCCATTATGGGAAGCTTGGTCTACAAAAGCAGTAGCAAGTACTTTAAAGTCTTATTCTCGTATGACTTTTGATTATCCTTACCACAAAGCAATATCAGTTCACGCAAGACAGCAAGGAATGGAATATCCAATGATTTGCTGGAATTATGGTCGTCCAGAAAAAGATGGAACATATAGCGATCGTGTTAAATACGGAATGATTTCTGTAATTATTCACGAAGTTGGACATAACTTTTTCCCAATGATTGTAAATAGCGATGAACGTCAATGGACTTGGATGGACGAAGGTTTAAATACGTTTGTACAATATGTAGCAGAACAAGATTTTGGTGAGTGGTATCCAAAAGCATTATCTAATAAAGATAAAACATATCCATCTCGTCGTGGTCCTGCAGCTAAAATTGTAAGATATATGGGCGGAGATCAAGATTATATAGCGCCAATTATGACCAAAGGTTTAAACACTTATCAATTTGGAAATAACGCTTACGGTAAACCAGCAACTGCTTTAAATATTTTAAGAGAAACAGTAATGGGACGCGACCTTTTTGATTATTCTTTTAGAGAATATGCACAACGTTGGATGTTTAAGCATCCTACACCAGAAGATTTCTTTAGAACTATGGAAGATGCATCTGCATTCGATTTAGATTGGTATTGGAGAGGTTGGTTTTATACAACAGATTACACAGATATTGGAATTAAAGAAGTTGTTTCTTACAAAGTTGGTGAAACGCCACAAGCTATGTTAGACGGAATTGCTAAGCGTAATAATATGGACGTTAAAGATCTTCCAAAATTAATTACTTTAGTTAAAGATGGAGCTAATGATAAAGAAGCAAATAAAACACCTTTAGAAGCTTCTAAATCTTTAAAAGAATATGTAATGGATAACTTTACGCCAGAACAACGTAAAGCTTTAAAAAATCCTAAATATTTTTATAACATTACATTTAATAAACCAGGTGGATTAGTAATGCCAATTATTGTAAGATATACTTATGAAGATGGAAGTGCTAATACAGAAATTTATCCTGCACAAATTTGGAGACTTAACGATAAGGAAGCTAAAAAAGCAATAGCTTCAGAAAAGAAAATTGTTAGTATTCAAGTCGATCCAGATTTAGAAACTGCAGATGTAGACACCACAAATAACACTTGGCCTAAAGTTGAAACTACAAGTGAGTTTGATAAAATGAAGAACAAAAAGAAATAAATATAATAGGTTATTAGTTTAACCGTTTATTTGTTTAGAAGTTTATAAAAAGCCTCGAATTCAGGAATGAATTTGAGGCTTTTTTAGTTTAATAGTTTACATAAATAAAACCTTATGGAATAGAATATATTTGTTTCTTATCATATTAAATTTAACGTGAATTCGAGAGGTTTTTATTGAAGCAATAGCTGAAATTAAAATGGTGTAAATAATCTTTATAGTAAGTAAAAACAAAAAACAAAAGTCTTCTATACCAAAGAGAAATTGCATAAGACACTACATAGGAAACTCTTGTGCTTATTGTAAATTGTAATGGTATGAATAATACTTTTGCATAAAGTAAGCTAGCTTTTGAATAAAAAGGCCTCCAAATTATAACTGTAATTTGGAGGTTTTTAGTTTTACTTATTACTTATTGTAATTCTATTACCTTTAGAATGGCTACTAAACTCTGGCGCGTACATACTTTGAATGGTAGAAATACCATTACTCATTTGTCCTGCATTATTAACTCTTAAATCATATTCAAATATGTAAATACCTTTTGGTAATACATCAAAAAAGAAATTAGTGCTGGCATCTTTTGTGGTTTCGTAATAGCCTAATCCATCTTGATATTTGTATTTAGAGATTACATTTACAGGTTCTAATCCTGCAGCACGCATGTCTTTTAAATGTACAAATTCCATTGTTCTGTCGCTTCGTAATTCTATGCGGACTCTAATTAAATCGCCTACTTTTAAATTGCTGTCTTTAGTTATTTCGGTAATCACTTCGCCAGTTTTAGTGTTTTCTTTTTTAAATAGTTTTTTGGTTAATTGCAAAGGTGTTTTTGCAGATGTAATAGCATCTAAATCTTCAAAATATTGCCAGTATAAACTACCAAAAGCAATACCTTTTTCTTTTTTAGTTAAAGTCACTTCGGCTAATTTTGGTGTAATTTCAGAACCATTCCAAGCCACTTTATAATAACCAGTTGCTGCTTCGGTTTTGGTGTTTTGCAATTTAGATTCTGGAATAGCTTGTTTTCCTACTAAAACGTTTACACTTTCGTTTACGCTAAGCCAATCGCTACCTTGTAATAAAACAGCATAAATAGCATCTGTAGTTGCTTTTGTGGTGCGCCATTGGTTGGTTTGCTTATTTTTAAGTAACCAGATTTTTAGGTTATTAATTGTAGTCGTGTTGTTTTCTAGTTCCGAAAACGCTTCAATTAATAAGGCTTGTGTTTCTATTGGTGCTTGATACCAGTAATATGAATTGGTGTTTTCTTTCCAATACATTCCAAGTTCTTCATTTGTAATACTATTTTCTTTTAACGATTTTAATATTTTAGCTGAGGTCTTTTTGTCTTCATTTCTAAAACTAATTAAAGCCATTAATCCTTTAGCATACAATGGTCTTTTAAGCCAGTATTTTTTTATCTGACCTAAATAATAAGCCTTAATATCTTCGACTTTTTTAGACGATTTTATCTCAGGAAAAAAGCTTCGCATATATAAATAATGCAATTGCGTCATACTTAAATGATCTTTGGATAAATCTATTTTTGGATTTCTTCGTTTTAAATCTTCGTATTCTTTTACAAATTGTGCATCTAAATACGGTATAGCTTTTTTAATAATTTCTGTTTTAGTTGTTCTAGATTGTTCTCGAACAGACAAATTAGTATTGTTTTCACTATCAACACCAAGTTTGTTTAAATGACCAAAACCTGTAATAATATGTTGTGTAATGTATCTGTTTGCTCTATAATTTCCAAACCAAGACCAAGCACCAGAATCCATTTGATTGGTCTGTAATTTGTTAATTGAAGCTTCTAACTCTTGCTTCATTTTATTTAAATCGAATAAAAGCGCCATACGTTTTTTCTGTTCTGTTTCGCTTTGCGCATCACGTAACCAAGGTGTTTCTTCTATTAAAATAGATTTTAATTCGGCGTTTTTTTCAAGATTAGACACTAAAGCGTCACTGTTTTTCCATTGATTAAAGACCGCTTCAATTTTTGGATTAGAATTCGCAATATGACTTGCCAACGCATTAGCGTAATAACGACTAAATGTTTGCTCGTTACATTGGTACGGATATTCCATTAAATACGGTAAGGCTTGTACTGCATACCACGCAGGATTGCTGGTAATCTCAAAACTTAATTTATGATGTTGTAACGTTTTGCTTGTGTTGGTTTTAAGTTTATCTAGGGTAAATGTTTTTGTTTCGCCTGTTTTTATGTGTATTGGTAAACTTTCTGTAACCAACATTCTATTACTTAAAACGGGTAATACATTTTGTTCGCCATCGCTAAATTGATTTGTTTTAGCTATTATTTTATACTGAATTGCTTGTACAGTTTTTGGAATTACAATTTCCCAAGAGACATTTGTGTTTCCGTTAGCCGCAACTTCAAATGGTTTTATGTTGTTGGCATTGCTTAATTCCGCATCTATTGGTTTGTTGGTTAAAGCATTAAACAATTGAAGTACTACTTGACCGTTTAATATTTTGCTTGTTAAATTCGCAATTTTACTGCTTATGGTAATAACATCGCCTTCACGTAAAAAACGTGGTGCATTTGGTAATACCATTAACTCTTTTTGTGTGATTGTAGTTAAAGTTCTTTGGTCGAATTCGCCTTTTTTGTTATGTGCTAATACATTTAAATTCCATTTGGTTAACGCTTCTGGCGTTGTAAAGTTGAAACTAATTTCGCCAGCTTTGTTAGTTGTTAACTTAGGAAAGAAAAACACGGTTTCTTGTAAGTTTTTACGGATTTTAACTTGCGTGAAATCTTGGTTAGATGCCATAAATGTTGTGACTACAATTACACCATATGCAGCTTTATCTCCATATAACGCTTTAGCTTCAGAAGATTTTATAATTTCTATTGAAGCGATAAGGTTTGGATTTAATTTGTTTAAATAGTCTAGCGTAACTATTATTCCATCAATAATAACTAAGGCTTTATTATTTCCATTTATA
>CALJFB010000003.1 GCA_938073895.1 uncultured Flavobacteriaceae bacterium | reverse complement strand
GTAGGGATAGTAGTTTGTAGTTGTTCAATAAATTTTTCATAGATATATATTTGTTTAGACTACAAAAAAATAATATTTATTGTAATTTTTGTTTAACTTTTTGTTAAAAAAATCCCACAAAATGATGTATTATGATTATTTTAACTTTATAAGTTGATTTAACGCAATGACTTAGTTAATTAAATGCTAATAAATAGTTATTACTGTTAATAATTAGAGATTAGTTCTGGCAATTAATTACAATATATTTCCGTAAAAACTGATTTCATGCTGAGATACTCAACTAAGCGAAGGAAATTTAAAAGAGTTATTAGAATACTACTAAGTTCTTGAAAAAGGATCGTTATGTTTTCGCTTGTTCTAAATTTATTCGTTCCAGGAAACAAAAAAGCCGAAACATTCGTTTCGGCTTTTCATTTGTACTGAAGACGGGACTTGAACCCGTACGTCCTAATGGACATTGGATTTTAAGTCCAACGTGTCTACCAATTCCACCACTTCAGCTTGGTATATTTTGAGTAAAAGTCTCAGAGCGAAAGACGGGATTTGAACCCGCGACCCTCACCTTGGCAAGGTGATGCTCTACCCCTGAGCTACTTTCGCAGTCTTTAAATGAACATGCAATATTGCTATTGCGAGTGCAAATATAGAATAAATTATAGTTCTACAAAGCCTTTTTTAAAAGTTTTTTAAAAAAAATTACACTTTTTTAATTTTTACTAACATTCGTTTTATTTCGTTTAGTTTCATTAAAGCTTCTACAGGTGTCAATGTATCGATATCTATATTTGTAATTTCTTCTTTAACTCGCTCTAATAAAGGATCATCCAAATTAAAAAAGCTTAACTGCATATCATCATCTTGTAATTGTTTGACTTTATCTGTTAATTCTTCGCTTGAATGGGATTTTTCTAATTTTTTTAAAATTTTGTTAGCACGTTGCAAAACTATTTGTGGCATTCCTGCCATTTTAGCTACGTGAATTCCAAAACTGTGTTCACTTCCACCTTCAACAAGTTTTCGTAAAAATAAAACGTTGTCTTTTAACTCTTTTACCGAAACATTAAAGTTTTTAATTCGCTTAAATGTTTCGGTCATTTCATTTAGTTCGTGGTAATGTGTTGCAAAAAGAGTTTTTGGTCTTCCTGGATGTTCGTGTAAGTATTCGCTTATTGCCCAAGCTATAGAAATACCGTCGTATGTACTTGTTCCGCGTCCAATTTCATCTAAAAGAACTAAGCTACGTTTACTAATGTTATTTAATATAGAAGCTGTTTCATTCATTTCTACCATAAAAGTAGATTCGCCCATAGAAATATTATCGCTTGCGCCTACTCTTGTAAATATTTTATCTACAACACCAATTTTTGCGGCTTCGGCAGGAACAAAACTTCCTATTTGTGCTAGTAACACAATTAAAGCTGTTTGCCTTAAAATGGCTGACTTACCGGACATATTAGGCCCAGTAATCATAATAAACTGCTGTTTTTCGGTGTCTAAACTTACACTATTGGCTATATAGGGTTGATCTATTGGTAGTTGCTTTTCTATTACTGGATGACGACCTTCTGTAATCTCTAAATCGAAAGAATCGTCTACTACTGGCAGCACATAATTATTATCTGTTGCTAATTGTGCAAATCCGCAAAGTGTATCTATTTTAGCTACTAAATAAGCGTTTTGTTGTACCGATTTAATGTATTGATTCATCCAAAGGACTAAATCTAAAAATAACTTTTGCTCTATTACGGAAATACGTTCTTCGGCACCTAAAATTTTCCTTTCATATTCTTTAAGCTCTTCAGTAATGTAACGTTCTGCATTTACTAAAGTTTGCTTACGTGTCCATTCTGGTGGTACTTTATCTTTGTGTGTATTTCTAACTTCGATATAATACCCAAAAACGTTGTTAGAGGCTATTTTAAGTGATGTAATTCCGGTACGTTCGCTTTCTCGAGCTAACATTTTATCCAAATAACCTTTTCCTTCGGATGATAATGCTCTTAATTCGTCTAATTCTGCCGAAAAACCTTCGGCAATTGTACTACCTTTTAAAATATTTACTGGAGCATTTTCGCTAATGGTTTGCTTAATTTTATCTCTAAGTAAATCGCAAGCCTGCAAGTTTTCACCAATAATTTTTAACGATTCGTTATCTGTATTACTTGATAACACTTTAATAGGAACTATAGCTTCTAAGGAGTTTTTAAGCTGAATAACTTCGCGAGGACAAACTTTTTGAGTGGCAATTTTTGAAATTAAACGCTCTAAATCTCCTATTTGTTTGATCTGATTTTGAATAGCCTGAAGTGTTTCTGTATCTTCCTTTAAATAAGACACTACATGGTGTCTTTGCTTAATTTTAGAAACATCTTTTAATGGTAATGCTAACCAACGTTTTAACAAACGTCCACCCATAGGTGAAATGGTCTTATCTATAACATTTAAAAGCGTTACAGCGTTGTTATTGGTAGAATGATATAATTCTAAATTACGAATGGTAAATCTGTCCATCCATACATAATCGTCTTCGGCAATTCTTCCTATGGACGAAATATGTTCTAACTTATGGTGTTGTGTTTCTGCTAAATAATGTAAAATAGCACCTGAAGCAATAATTCCTTCATATAAATCCTGAATACCAAAACCTTTAAGCGATGTGGTATTAAAATGTTTTAATAAGATTTCGTTACAATAATCGGTTTTAAAAACCCAATCCTCTAGGTTAAACGTGTGAAAATCTTTGCCAAAAGCATCGTTAAATTCTTGACGTTTTTGCTTAGCCACAACGATTTCGCTTGGACTAAAATTCTGTAATAATTTATCTATATATTCTTTATCTCCTTGAGATGTTAAAAATTCTCCAGTAGAAATATCTAAAAAAGAAATTCCAATAGTAAGCTTGCCAAAATATATAGAACACAAAAAGTTATTACTTTTAGATGTTAAAACCTCATCATTTAAAGCAACTCCTGGAGTTACTAATTCTGTAACACCACGTTTTACAATATTTTTAGTTTGCTTTGGATCTTCTAATTGGTCGCAAATAGCAACACGTTCTCCGGCTTTTACTAATTTTGGCAAATAAGTATTTAGAGAATGATGCGGAAAACCTGCTAATTCAATCTCGCTTTCGCTACCAGCACCACGCTTAGTTAAAATAATCCCTAAAATTCCGGCTGTTTTTACAGCATCTGGACCAAAGGTTTCATAAAAATCTCCTACACGAAACAGCAATAAAGCGTCTGGGTATTTCACTTTTATAGCGTTATACTGCTTCATTAAAGGCGTTTCTTTTTTTACTTTTTTAGCCAATGGATTAATGTATTTAATGTTATTTTTGCAATAGAATTTAGGCGCAATGTAATTAATATTTAAGGTTATTTACAACGATTTACCTTGAAGTTATTTGGATTTATTCACAATTACAACGCATTAACTTCTAATTAATAGCTACTTATGAGAAAGTTAAAAAATAACGAATTAGACCGACTAAGTATAGACGATTTTAAATCGGTTAAAAAAACACCAATTATAATTATTTTAGACAATATTAGAAGCTTAAACAATATTGGTTCTGTGTTTAGAACTAGTGATGCTTTTTTAATTGAAAAAATATACTTGTGTGGTATTACGGCAACGCCACCACACAAAGACATTAACAAAACAGCCTTAGGAAGTACGGATACAGTGGCATGGGAACACGTTGAAGATACAAACCAACTTATTGAAAATTTAAAATTAGACCACATAAAAATTTGCAGTATTGAACAAGCCGAAAACGCAACAATGCTAAATAATTTTAAAGTTGAAACAAATACAACTTACGCTTTAGTTTTTGGAAATGAAGTAAAAGGTGTACAACAATCTATAGTTTCTAATAGCGATGCTGTTATTGAAATTCCACAATTTGGCACAAAACATTCCTTAAACATATCTGTTAGTTGTGGTGTGGTGGTTTGGGATGTTTTTTCTAAAATTAAGGCTTTATAAGCGTTTCTAGTTTTAAAATTAAACTTTTAGTTGATGTGATTTGATTTAAATCATTTGAAGATAAAACTGTAAATAGCTGATTTCCTTCTAGTTTTAAAACAATTGGATAATTGGTTTTGTAGTTATAACTCTGTTCAAATTCGTTTTTATGGTAAAACTCTAAGTCTATATTAACACTTTCTCTAAAGGATTTCCATAACTTATTTTCCTTAAAATTACCATGTGTTAGACTACATAAATTACAATTATACGTTTTAGGACTAATAAACTTGTGTGCAGAATCCAATGCAGAATTTAAGAATCCAGTGTTAGCGTTATAAATAAATAATAATTTCATAACTTAAAAATCTATAAAGCTTTTAAATTAAAACTCAAGGAAATTAATTTTAGCTTTTTTAGGCACTAAAGTTTCTAATACGGATGTTTCTCCGTTTGTATAAAATTGAAGTTTTGGTTCTTTTATAGTTTCATTTAAAAGATGAATAGCTCTTAAAACAGCTTCGGTTTGGTTTGCAACTGCTTTGCCAGAATCTATTATTTTAACGCTTTTAGGAAGTAGTTTTTTTAATTGTGGTATTAGATAAGGATAATGTGTACAACCAAGAACTAAGTAATCTATATTGGCTTTTAGCATTGGTTCCAAATAGCTTTTTAATAAAAGTGTCATTTCTGGAGAGTTTAATTTACCAACTTCAATTAAATCTACAATACCTTCGCCTATTTGTTCAACCATAAAAACATCAGAACAATATAACTTGGTAGATTTTCTAAACAATTCACTACTAAAAGTACCACGTGTTGCTAATATTCCAACGGCTCTAGTTTTAGATTTTAAACTAGCTGGTTTTATTGCCGGTTCTATTCCAATAAAAGGCACATTATAATTATTTCTTAATACTTTAATGGCATTTGTAGTTGCTGTATTACAAGCTATCACAATAGTTTTACAACCTTTAGATAGTAATAACTCTGTATTTACTATAGATCGCTCAATTATCCAATTTTTACCCTTTGGGCCATAAGGCGCATTAGCAGAATCTGCTAAATATATAGTAGACTCGTGTGGTAATAACTTATGCAAATCCTTAAATATGGACGTTCCACCAACACCAGAATCAAATAAACCTATGGGATTTTTACTCATATTATAAAACTAAAAAAGCTGACTAAAAATAGTCAGCTTTTTATTATTATGAAAGGAATTTAGATTAAAATCCTAATTCTTTTTTTACATCTGCTAATAAATCTTTCCCATTAGCCATAATAACTCCTCCACCTTGAGCAGCATCTAAAACATAATCAAACCCTTGAGATTTTGCAACTTTTAAAATTGCAGCTTTAGCTTTTTCTGTAATAGGCTTTAATAAATCTACTTCTTTCTTTTTAAGCTCTTGTTGTGCTTGACCTTGAAATTGTTGAATATTACGCTCCATTGTTTGAACTTCGGCAACACGTTTTGTGTTTTCTTCTTCAGTTTTTGTTCCAGCTTCAGCTTCGTATTGTTTCATTTTAGCTTGATATTCTTTAACCATAGATTGTATATCTGCTTCGTAGGTTTTACCTAATTTTTCAATTTCGGCTTGTGCAGCTTTCATTTGAGGCATTGCAGTTACTAACTCTGTTGTGTTAATATGTGCTACTTTAGATTGTGCTGTTAATAATGTTGTTGCAGAAATAAATAATGCTGCGGCGATTAAAAGGGTTTTAAATTGTTTCATTTTTAAAAGTATTTGCGTGTTATAAATTTAGTGTTTGTATTAATTGTTCGTGTCTGCTTTATTAGTATCTCGTTTTTCTTTTTCTATTCTTCTTGCTTCGGCATCTGCTTTACGTTTATCTTCTAACGCTTTAGCTCTCTTTGCACGATCTTCTAGTCTTGCTTTTCTTTTTTCTTCTAATAGTTCTGCTTTTGTTTTTGGTTTTGGTAAACCTGGTGAAGTATTAGTTTTATCTATTACTTCTTTACTAGTGTCTTTTTTATTCTCGTTTCTTCTTTCTTGAAGCGCTTTTCTATCTGCTTCTCTTTTATCTTCTTTAGCCTTAATTTTAGCTTCTCTTTCAATGCGTAATTGCTCTTTTCTAGCTGCTACAGTTGAGTCTCTTTTAGCTTTACGCGATTCTAATATACGTTGTCTTTCTAATTGGCTTTCCGATAGCTCTTCTTCAATAACATCGTCTTTTTCAGCTTCTCTTTTCTCAGCCTTAGTTGTTGCTTGTTTACGTTTAGATGCTCTATTAAGGACTCTTAGAACTTGGTCGCTAATATCGTATTTTTCTGCTGAATATAACATAACTACATCTGCAGATTTATCGAAAACAAAATCGTATTTACGTTTTGTAGCTAAATCTTGTACTGCCTGAAAAATTTGATCTTGTAATGGCTGCATTAATTGCTTACGCTGCAGCATTAAATCGCCTTGTGGTCCAAAGCGTTTTTGTTGATATTCTATAATTTCTTTTTCTTCAAAAGACAGATCTTCTAGACGTTCTTCAAACAACTCCTTAGTTAACAGTGCTTTTTCGTTATTTAAAGCTTCTCTTTGTTGCTTAATAACGTTTAGTTTTTGCTCAACTTCTGCTTTCCATTTTTGCACCTTAGCTGCTAATTGCTCTTGCGCTGTTTGGTATTCGTTAACGTTGCTTAAAATATAATCTGTGTCTATATAGGCAATTTTAGCTCCACCACGCTGCGCCAAAGAAAATTGTGCTGTTACAATTGTAATAACTAATAAAATAAGAACTTTTAATTTCATCTATATCTTGTTTTAATTTTAAACAAAAACTAATTATTAATGTACCTTGTTTGTGTTCTTGTTGTCAAAATAACGAATTTTAAATTTAAAAATTATAAAGCAGTTGATCTAATTACCATATTAGTATTAGAAAATATCGTGCCAAAACATATTTTAATCTTCTTTTAAAGAAATTTCTATTTAAAATTGTTGTCCAATTATAAAGTGTGTTTCCCAACCATTTTTAACAGTTTGTCCTGGCACTGGATCAAATCCATGTCCAAAATCTATCCCTAACAATCCAAATGCTGGCATAAATATACGAACTCCAAAACCTGCAGAACGATTTAATTTAAAAGGATCATAACTTTTAAATTCGTTATAAGATGCACCTGCTTCTAAAAATCCTAATGCGTATATTTTAGCAGATTGTTTTAGAGTTATTGGATAACGTAACTCTATAGAAAACTTATTATATATTGTTCCTCCATCTTGAGATACATTACCAAAATCGTCTATGGGTTGAATAGATTGATTTGGATAACCTCTTAAAGCAATAGCCTCACGACCATCTAAACTAAAAGCACCTAAACCATCTCCACCAACAAAGAAACGCTCAAAAGGAATAATACCTCTATCTTGATTATATGCTCCTAAAAAACCTAATTCTACAGTTGGCTTTAAAATAAACTTACCAACTAATTTAGAATACCAATCTACTTTAAATTTAACCTTATAAAATTCTAACATTTTAAAACGTTCTTGATCTATTTCTCCAATTCTTGTAGACGCATTTGTTCTGTCTTCAACTGAGTTGTTTGAATCTGAGATAATATCTGTACTTGCTTCTCTTTCATCTTTTAAAGCACCATAATCTACACCATTAAACAAAGAATATGGCAACGATAATTTTGCTGTTGCCGAAAAACTAGATCCACCAGTTGGAAAAACAGGATCGTTAAAAGTATTATTTCTACTTAAACCTATAGTATATGCAAGGTTGTTAGAATATCCATCTCCAAATGTAAATAGACCTGTATTGTAATTTTTTAAATTGTAATGCTGAAAACTTAAGGCTTGAGACAATGTGAAATAATCATCTGGAATAGATAATCTTTTTGCTAAACCTACAGTTAAACCTGTTATATTAAAACGCTTATCCTTGTCTGCAGAACCATCTGCTGGATTAAATAAAAATTGTTGAGTTTGTGAAATAGATGTAGAGAACTGCACCGGTTTCTTTCCTCCTAACCATGGTTCAGTAAAAGAAAAACTATATGTTCTAAAAAAACGACTTGCTTGTAAACGCAAAGATAGCTTTTGTCCATCTCCCATTGGCAATGGTTTATATGCGTCTTTCTTAAAAATATCTTTTAATGAGAAATTACTAAAAGATAATCCTAAGGTACCAATAAAACCTCCACCTCCATAACCACCTTGAAGCTCTATTTGACTAGATCCAGACTCTACTAAAGAGTATTCCATATCTATTGTTCCGTCTTCTGGGTTTGGGTTCTTAAAGTTTGGAGTTAATTGTTCTGCATCAAAAAAGCCAAGCTGACTTAATTCTCTTACAGTTCTAACCACTTTAGCTTTACTGTATAGTTCTCCTGGACGTGTTCTTACTTCTCTATAAATAACGTGATCGTTAGTTCTATCGTTTCCAACCACACTTACTTTATTAAAATAAACTGGTTTTCCTTCAGAAATTCTAATTTCAATATCTATAACATTCCCATTTGCATTTACTTCTACTGGATTAATTGTAGAAAACAAATATCCATTGTTTTGATACATGTTAGTAATATCGTTTGCATCTGGTCTTGTGTTATCTGCAATTCTTTTTTGTAATTCTATACCATTGTAGACATCTCCTTTTTCTACTCCTAAAGTTCTACGCAAAACATTATCTGAATAGACTGTATTCCCAATAAAAGAAATATCTCCATAATAATACTTTTCGCCTTCTTCTACCTTAATACCTAGAGCTATTCTATTGTTTTCTTGTGCTATTAAAGTGTCAGAAATAATACGCGCATCTCTGTAACCACTTTCTTTATATTTATCTACAATAGATATTAAATCTGTTTTATAATCTGCTTCTATATATTTTGAACGTTTAAAGATCCTAATTGGATTAACTTGCTTTGTGTTTGACATTGCCTTTCTAAGCTTTTTATCACTTAAAACAGAATTGCCATTAAAATTAATTTTAGATATTTTAACTTTAGAACCCTTTTCTATTCCTACAAAAAGATTTGTTCTTTGCTTAAAGTTAATAGAATCGTTTGGTATTGGATTTGTAACAACTTTTACTTTAGCACTTAAAAAGCCTTGCTTTCTATATTTATTTTCAAGATAATTCCTTGTCGTTGTAATTAAGTTTTCTGTAACTTTAACACCTTTTGTTAAGTTATTTTCTTTAATTAAAGATTCTTTTTTACCCTTTCTAATTCCGTTAATTATAACTTCGTTTAACTCCGGTAAATCAGACAATCTAATTTCTAAAAAGGCAAGATTGTCTTCGGTTTTTAGAAGGTAAACTTCTATATCACTAAACAAATCAGAATTCCATAATTTCTTAATAGCATTACTAATATCTTCTCCAGGTATTTGGACTTCAGATCCTTTTCTTAGGCCAGAATATGTAATTATAGTTTGCTCGCTAAAGGTTGTATTTCCTTTTACAGAAATGTCTCCTAATGTGTATTTAGCTCCGTTTTCGTAGCTTAGCTCTTGTGCACTAATTATGTTTACACATAATAATAGTACTAAAACTAAAGTTAATTTAAATATATTGTTCAAAGTATTATGTTTAAATAAGTTGTTCGCTGGTTTTTCCAAATCTTCTTTCTCTTTTTTGATATTCTATTAATGCTTTGGCTAAATGATTTTGGTTAAAATCTGGCCAGAGCACGTCTACAAAGCATAGCTCTGCGTAAGCAATTTGCCATAATAAAAAATTACTAATACGTTGTTCGCCACTTGTTCGGATTAGTAGATCTACATCAGGTAAATTTTGCGTGTAAAGATGCGCATTTACAACCGATTCATCTACATTTTCTAAAGAAATTATATTATTTTTAACTTTAGCACTAATCTCTTTAATAGCATTTACCAACTCATCTCTAGAACCGTAACTTAAAGCTAAAGTTAAAGTCATTCTGGTATTTGCTTTAGTGTTTTCAATAACATCGTTAAGTTCTGCAAAAACTTTTTTTGGTAAAGCATGCAGGTTTCCAATGGCATTAAGTCTAATATTATTGTCTTGTAAAGTTGCAATCTCTTTTTTTAGTGAGGATACTAAAAGACGCATTAATGTGTCTACTTCTAATTTTGGACGCTTCCAATTTTCTGTAGAAAATGCATAAAGTGTTAAATTCTCTATACCTATTTTTGCACAAGTTTCTACTGTTACTCTAACAGATTTTGTACCGTTTTCGTGACCAATAGCTCTTAAAAATCCTTTTTGTTTTGCCCAACGACCATTTCCGTCCATAATAATGGCTAGGTGTTTTGGCAAACGTTCTTTATTTACTTGTTGTATTAAATCCATTAGAAATTACAAAAACAAGGGTTTCGACCAAATGTATAGGTTAATGTAAAACCTGTAAACATATAGAAATCGTTATTATTTATATTTCCAAAACTAAAAGCCTCTTTTAATTCTGGAGTATCTGGAACACTTCCATCCAACTCATCCGAAAAAGTGGCTCTTACTCCAATTTCTGCAGATAATAAAAAGTGATCCGTTAATGTTGTTTTATATCCTACACCTATTGGAATACCCCAAGCTTGACTAGATGTGTTTTCTGTAGTTAAGTTTCCTAAACTATTAAAATAATTATTATCATGGAATGCTACAGAAACACCTGTAAACAAATAAGGTGTAGCTTTTGGTCCTGGTCTATGTAAATCGAAATCGATAAAAGTAAATTCTATTCCTGCAGATAACTCTAAAATACTAGTAGAAAACTTATAATCTCTTTGAACCCTACTTGGATCGTCTGAATCATTATCTACTCCAACTAAATCTGTAAATATTGCCGAAAATCTAAATGAATGTCTTGGACTTCTATTCCATTTATAAACGGCACCAATAGCTAATTCTTTTGGTGCTATATACTTTGTTGAACCAACATCGCCCACAAAATTACTACCACCTAAATAAAGACCAAACTCATTTATTTGAGCATGACTTATCTGGCAAGTGATTAGTAATAATAGGATTACAATAAATTGTTTCATAAAGACTGAAAGTTTGCAAATATAATAAAGTAAGATTAGCCTATTGCAACTAGGATTGAAATAGTTGTTATTAAAACTGATTTCAAGCTGAAATATTGTTTAATTACGTTTGTCTTCGCCCCAAAGTAGCTTTTTTCTTAAAGTTTTTAGAAAACTTTCGTGATTTAACTCAATCATTTTTATTTTAAAAGGTGCTTTTCTAATTGTAATTATAGTATGTTCTCCTAAAGTTGCAATTCTAGAATCTAAGGATACTAAATATTGTTTTTCTCTACCACTAACTTTAAGTGTTATCTCTGTATCATCTTGAATAACTAAAGGTCTGGCACTTAAATTATGCGGAGCAATTGGTGTTAGAATTAAACTTGATGTGTTTGGTGTAATTACAGGTCCGCCACAACTTAAAGAATATCCGGTAGATCCAGTTGGTGTAGACACAATTAAACCATCGCTCCAATAAGATGTTAAATACTCGCCATTTAAGCTGGTTTCTACGGTAATCATAGATGTGGTATCTTTTCTACTTACCGCAATTTCGTTTAAAGCAAAGTTTAATTCGCCGATGCTTTCTGTACTTGGATTTGTATGAATTTCCAATAAACTACGTTCTGAAATATTATAATCGTTATTTAATATAGCATCTATAGCGTCTTGAATTTCGTTAACTTGAATTGTTGCCAAGAATCCTAATCTTCCAGTATTTACTCCAATTAAAGGAATATCTAAATCTTTTAAATAGGTAACAGCTCTAAGAATTGTTCCATCGCCACCAACACTTATTAATAAATCGTAAGAATTATCTAAAACGGTAAACGTGTCTAATTCTAAAAATGAATTTTTATTTATTTCAGCAAAAAAATCAGCTTCAACAAAAACTTGAAAAGACTTTTTATTTAAAACTTCTAAGAGCTTCAAAAATGAATCTAAGGACTTGTTTTTATAAAATTGGCTGTAGATGGCAATTTTCATAATTACATATTTAAGTATTTAGTTAAGTAATCTGATCGGTCTTTTAAATTTTCTAAAAACAAATCGTCTTCAGTTTCTGACAAAATATTATAATTATAACGTCTAAAGCTTTGTATAATATCGTTTAAACTAGCATTACCTATTTTAACAGTAATTTGCACCAAATCGTTTTCTATTTTAGACATAAAAGCACCTAATAATTTTCCGTTATTAGATTCTACAATTTGAGCAACTTCGCTAAAAGAATAATCCAACACTCCTTTTTCTACAACTAAAATCCCTCCAGATTCCGAAAAAAATGGTGTTTGGTTAAAAAACTTAATAATATCGTTTAGTTCGTAATAGCCTAAATAGTTATTTTCGGCATCTAAAACCGGCATAATATTAGTGTTATTAGACGCAAAATCTTCTAACACATTTAACCAAGTTGCTGTGTTTCGTACAAAAAAACCTTCGGTAGCATAAGCACAATCACTTAAAGACTTATTGCTTTCAAAACAATAGGCATCGTTTTCAGATACACAACCTAAATAAATGCCATCTTCATTTTTAACAGGAATATGCGAATAGGTAAGCTGATTAAACAAAAACTGTAAATCGCTTATCTTTTCGGTAACCAATAATGGCTTAACATCATTAATAATATAATTAGATAAGAGCATAATATATATTTAATAGTAGTGCAAATTAATCAATTTTTAAGTCAATAAACTTCTACTACTTTGTATTTTTGTAATAATTAACACAAAAACTATGACAAAGTTAAGCGTAAACATAAATAAAATAGCAACTTTAAGAAATTCTCGTGGTGGAGACACACCAAATGTGGTGCAGTTTGGTAAAGATGTACAGCGTTTTGGTGCCGAAGGTGTAACAATTCACCCAAGACCAGACGAAAGACATATTACCTATAAAGATGCTTACAATTTAAAACCAATTGTACATACAGAATATAATATTGAAGGAAATCCTATAGATAAATTTGTAAAAATGGTTTTAGAAATTCAACCAACACAAGTTACTCTAGTTCCAGATAGCGTAGATGCAATTACCAGTAATGCAGGTTGGGATACTATTAAACACAAAGATTTTTTAGCTGAAGTTATTGCGGAATTTAAACGCAATAATATTAGAACATCTATTTTTGTTGATCCAGATTTAAAGCAAATTGAAGGAGCAAAACATACTGGTGCAGATAGGATAGAATTATACACAGAAGCTTTTGCACACCAATATGGCCTAGGAAACTCTAGCGCTATAAAACCTTATACCGAATGTGCAGAATTGGCTAACCAACTAGGCTTAGGCGTAAATGCTGGACACGATTTAAGTTTAGATAATATTAAATTCTTTAAAGAAAACATACCAGGATTATTAGAAGTTTCTATTGGTCACGCTTTAATTGTAGAAAGTTTATATTTAGGAATTGAGAATGTTATTAATATGTACAAGAATAAACTTGCATAAATTTTTGGTGTTAATTTTTAAACACTAACTTTATTAGTTAGCAAGAATTAAGTTATTATTTTAAAACCCATATAAATCTAAGCCATTTATAGAGTCATAAAGACAGAATTTATTTTAAGTAAAGTATAAATTTTTCTTAGAACTAAAAACCGTACAAACAAGTTTACGTTTAAAATGTCAAAACTTTTTTAACATTCAACTTATTAACTAAAAAAAATGCAATTACACTCTAATATAATAGGATCTGGAAAACCATTTTTAATTCTTCACGGATTTTTAGGAATGGGCGATAATTGGAAAACCTTAGGAAAAGCATTTGCAGAACAAGGTTTTCAAGTTCATTTAATAGACCAACGTAATCACGGCAGAAGTCCACATAACGATAATTTTAATTACGAGATTTTAGCCGAAGATTTAAAAAACTACTGTACGGAACACAATTTAGAAGATGTTGTTTTATTAGGACATTCTATGGGCGGAAAAACAGCAATGCTATTTTCTACGTTATATCCAGAATTGGTCTCTAAATTAATAATAGCAGATATATCGCCTCGTTTTTATCCAATTCATCACAATGCTATTTTAGATGGCTTAAGCAGTTTAGATTTTAGTGTATTAAAAACGCGTGGCGCAGCAGATAAAGCGTTAACAGAATACATTAACGAACCTGGAACACGTATGTTTTTACTTAAAAATTTATATTGGGTAGAAAAAGGGCAATTAGGATTGCGTATAAATTTAGAAGTTTTAAAAGAAAACGTTTCAGAAGTTGGTGAAGCTTTACCTATGCATTCAAAATTCTCTAAAGACACCTTATTTCTTAGAGGAGACAAAAGTGAATACATAGCAATAACCGACGAAAAACTCATAAAATCACACTTTCCAAAAGCTACAATTAAAACCGTAAATAATGCAGGACATTGGTTACATGCCGAAAATCCAAAGCAGTTTTATGAATTTGTTATGAACTTTATTCAGTAATAAATATTAAATTTCTTTTAACTAAAAAATAAAAAATAATGAACCTAATAATTAGATTACTTTTAAACGCAGTTGCTGTATTTTTTCTTGCAAATATTTTAGATGGCGTAACTGTAGATAACTACGTAACAGCAATAATTGTAGCTGTAGTATTATCGGTTTTAAACCTTTTAATAAAACCACTTTTAGTCTTATTAACCTTACCAATTACAATTTTAACCTTAGGATTATTCCTCTTAGTTATAAACGCCATAATCTTACTTTTAGCAGATACTTTAATAGCTGGATTTAGTGTAAGTAGTATTTGGACTGCAATTTTGTTTAGTGTTTTACTATCTATACTACAATCTCTTTTACAATCGTTTTTAAAAGAACCTAAGAAGTAAGCTGAAATTCAACCAATTAAAAACTTTGTTGGAGTTTAAAAAAACTGTATTTTTGCACTCCAATTTTTATATCATTTACAATGAATATTACAAGACAAGACATTGATGCATTAAATGCAGTACTAAAAATAGATATCGCTAAAGAAGACTATAGCGCAAAAGTTGAAAAGCTTTTAACAGACTACCGTAAAACAGCTAATATCCCAGGATTTAGAAAAGGCCAAGTACCTATGGGAATGGTTAAAAAGCAATACGGTAAAGCTATTTTAGCCGAAGAAGTAAACAAAATTTTACAAGCAGAATTAAACAAATACTTAACAGAATCTAAACTTGATATTTTAGGTAATCCTTTACCAAGAATGCAAGACAATATAGATTGGGATAACACAGAAGATTACTCTTTTGAATTCGAATTAGGATTATCTCCTAAATTTGATGTAGATTTAAAAAGCAAAAAAGCGATAACACAATACAATATTGTTGCCGACGATAAAATGTTAGACGACCAGATTGTAAACATCCAAAAGCAATACGGTAAATTATCTCCTCAAGATGCCATTGTAAAAGATAGCGAAATTACAGGAACATTTACAAACGAAGCTGAAGGTGTTGAAAACAAATTTAACTTTACTTTAGACTTAATTAAAGGAAAAACTAACGAAAAGAAATTTGTTGGAGCTAAAATTGGTGATCAAATTAATTTAAAAACCAAAGGCTTATTTAAAGATGATGCTAATCTAGTTAATGCTCTAAAAATAGAACAAGAAAAAGCTAACGGATTAGATATTGATGTTGTAATTGAAATAAACGAAGTAAACTCTCGTGCACTTGCAGAATTAGATCAAGAATTATTCGATAAGTTATTTGGTAAAGATGCAGTAAAATCTGTCTCGGAAGTAAAAAACAAAATCAAAGAAGATGCTGAAAAGCAATTTGCACAACAATCTGATCAAAAATTCTTAAACGACGTAACAGAATACTTAGTAGACAATACTAAATTCGACTTACCAACAGAGTTTTTAACTAAATGGATGCAAACAGCCGGAGAAAACAAATTAACTTTAGACGAAGCTAAAGCAGAATTTGCAAAATCTGAAAAAAGCTTACGTTACCAATTAATTGAAGGTAAATTAATGCAAGACAACGATTTAAAAGTTGATTTTGAAGACGTAAAAGAGAATGCAAAAAACATGATTAAAGTGCAAATGGCGCAATTTGGTCAAACTAATCCTGCAGAAAAAGAATTAGAAGACATTGCAGCACGTGTATTATCTAATCAAGACGAAGTACGTAAAATCTCTGAGCAAGTCGTTAGCCAAAAACTATTAGCACTTTACAAAGAGAAAGCAAACGTTAAAACTAAAGAATTATCTTACGAAGCTTTTGTTACAGAAGTTTACGGAGCTCAAAAATAAATTTAAAAAATATTCTTAAAACCTATTAATCAATTCAAAGGTTTTAAGAATAATCATTATCTTTAAGCGTTGAATATAACCATTCAACGCTTAATTTTTGCGTTAAAATCAACTTAAATTATTGGTTAACACAAAAACTAAGCTTACTTTTATTTTTATGTCGAAAATATTTCGACTTCAAACCTTATAATATTTTACTACACTTATGGATATCGGAAAAGAATTTGAAAAATTTGCAACTAAAGATCAAGGTATAAACAGTATGTACTACAATAAAATTATTAGTAGCATGTACCCAACAAATCTTACCCCAAATATTATTGAAGAACGTCAATTAAACGTCGCTATTTTCGATGTATTTTCTCGTTTAATGATGGATCGTATTATATTCCTTGGAACTGGTATTAACGACCAAGTTGCAAATATTATACAAGCACAACTATTGTTTTTAGAAAGCACAGATGCTAATAAAGATATCCAAATTTACATTAACTCTCCAGGTGGAAGCGTTTATGCAGGATTAGGTATTTACGATACAATGCAATTTATTAAACCAGACGTAGCAACAATCTGTACAGGAATGGCTGCTTCTATGGGAGCTGTCTTATTATGTGCCGGAGCAGAAGGAAAACGTAGCGGATTAACACATTCTCGTGTTATGATTCACCAACCTTTAGGTGGCGCATCTGGACAAGCAAGTGATATAGAAATTACAGCTCGTGAGATTTTAATCTTGAAAGAAGAACTTTATAATATTATTAGTAAGCACTCAGGACAATCATACGACAAAGTTTACACAGATTCGGATAGAGATTACTGGATGAAAGCAGATAAAGCTAAAGAATACGGAATGATTGACGAGATTTTAGCTCGTAAATAACACATAAACTCAAGTATTTAATACTTGGAATTGGAAATTAGATGTCGAAAGAAGAAGAATTAGAATGCTCATTTTGCGGTCGTAAAAAACCAGAAACAAGCCTATTAATAGCAGGATTAGACGCACACATTTGCGACCGTTGTATACAACAAGCACATGGTATTGTAGTAGAAGAATCTAACGAAGCAGATACCTCAGAATTATCTGCAGAATTAATGCTTAAAAAGCCTAAAAAAATTAAAGCCTTTTTAGACGATTATATTATTGGACAAGAACACACCAAACGTGTAATGTCTGTAGCCGTTTACAATCACTACAAACGTTTATTACAACCTGCAAGCGATGATGATATAGAGATTCAAAAATCTAATATTGTTATGGTTGGTCAAACAGGAACAGGAAAAACATTAATAGCAAAAACCATTGCTAAAATGTTAAACGTTCCTTTAGCAATAGTAGATGCTACAGTTTTAACAGAAGCAGGATACGTTGGAGAAGACGTAGAAAGTCTACTAACACGTTTATTACAAGCAGCAGATTACGATTTAGCAAAAGCCGAAAAAGGAATTGTTTTTATAGACGAAATTGATAAAATTGCTCGTAAAAGCGATAATCCATCTATAACAAGAGACGTTTCTGGTGAAGGCGTACAACAAGGACTTCTAAAACTATTAGAAGGAACCGTTGTAAATGTGCCACCAAAAGGCGGAAGAAAGCATCCAGATCAAAAGTTTATTGAGGTCAATACCGAAAATATTTTATTTATAGCAGGTGGCGCATTCGATGGTATAGAACGTGTAATCTCAAAACGCTTAAACATGAAAGCTGTAGGTTACAGTGCTTCTATGAGCGACGATCACGTAGATCACGAAAACCTATTACAATATATTACACCAAAAGATTTAAAAGATTTTGGCTTAATACCAGAAATTATTGGTCGCTTACCAGTTTTAACATACATGAATCCTCTAGATGCTAAAACACTAAGAGCCATTCTAACAGATCCTAAAAACGCTATTGTAAAACAATATAAAAAATTGTTTAAAATGGACGATATTGAATTAGACATTACAGATGGTGCTCTAGAATTTATTGTAACCAAAGCAGTAGAATACAAATTAGGCGCAAGAGGTTTACGCTCTTTATGCGAAGAAATTTTAACAGATGCAATGTTTGAACTTCCAGGCGGAGACACAAAAAAACTTTCTGTTACCAAAGAATATGCAGAAAGCAAATTATCTAAATCAACGTTAAAGAAGCTTAAAGCCGTTTCTTAACTAAAGTTTATTATAAATTCTAAAAGGCTAATTGATATTTCAGTTAGCCTTTTTTTTGTTATAACTTTGGAGCTATTTCCAGCTTTCATTACTCAATCTTTTTTTTGCGCTAAAACAGCACAAAAAAAAGGATTTCAAACAGGCCATTCAATCTGGGCTATTTAAAACTTAGAGAATTAAAAAAACACCTAAAACCAAAATAGTAAGAAGTCGTAGTGTTCAAATCTAAATCATATTAACACAAAATACCTTGCAAATAAATTCACTATTCTGCTATTAATAATTATTTTAACAAAATAATGAAAAAACCTACCATAAATATTGGAATTTTAGCTCACGTAGATGCCGGAAAAACAACACTAACAGAACATTTTCTATACAATTCTGGAGCTATTAGAACACTTGGAAGCGTAGATAAAGGCTCTGCAAATACAGATAGTTTAGATTTAGAAAAAGAACGTGGAATCTCTATAAAAGCAGCAATGACCTCTTTTGAATGGAAAAACACTAAAATAAACTTAATAGACACACCAGGACACGTAGATTTCTCTAGCGAAGTAGAACGTGCTTTATGCGTTGTAGACGCAGCAATACTAGTAATATCTGCAGTTGAAGGCGTACAAGCGCACACACTAAATATTTGGGATTCTCTACAAGAACTAAAAATACCAACACTAATATTTATTAACAAAATTGACCGACAAGGTGCAGACACCGAAAACACAATAACACAAATAGAGCAAGAATTAAAAGCCAAACCTGTAGTAATCTATGGATCTAAAAACGATGGATTAACTAACGCTACAATAGAATCTATATTTAACAACTCAAATAAATCAACTTTAAAAGAACAATCTATTGAGCATATTTTAGATTCTGAAGAAGAATTATTAGAGCGCTATTTAAATTCCGAATCCATAACAAACAACGATTATTTAAAAGTAATTAGAAAACTAACACTTAAAAATAAAATTACACCAATTTATACTGGAATTGCAAAAAACAACATTGGTATTACTGAACTGCTAGACGGCATACTAGATTATTTCCCAAAAGCTAAACCTAAAATATCAAAAGTACTATCTGCCTACGTTTTTAAATTAGAGCACCATAAAACATATGGCACAATGGCTTATGTAAAAGTATTTTCTGGAGCATTAAATTCAAAATCTACAGTATATAATCATACACAAGAAATAGAAACCAAAATAAATCAAACTAAACAATTACATCTTACAAAACATATAGATAATGTTACATTATTACCTGGAGATATTGGCATAATAACCGGAGTTCTTGGCACAAAATCTGGAGACATATTAGGAAATCCAGAAGCTATTCCAAAGCTACCACAATTACATATTCCAGTACTTACAGTACAAGTAATCCCTGAAAATAACGCAGATTATAATGCTTTAACCGAAGCGCTTCAACAATTGGACAGAGAAGATGCCTCATTAAACTTTAAATGGTTTAAAGCCGAAAAAGAACTGCAACTACTCTTAATGGGGCAAATGCAAATTGAAGTCTTAGAACACATTTTAAAAGAACGTTTTTCTATACCAACTACTTTTACAGATCCTGAAGTTGTTTACAAAGAAACCATTAGCAAAAAAGCAGAAGGTTACATTAGATATTGGATGCCAAAGCCGTGTTGGGCAATTATGACTTTTTTAATAGAACCTGGAGCATTAAATTCTGGGGTTATTTACAATTCAATAGTTTCGCAAAACGATATTCATATTAAATACCAAAACGAAATTGAGCGAACTATTCCAAAGGCTTTAGCACAAGGTATTTTAGGTTGGGAAGTTACAGATGTAAAAATAACCCTAATAAAAGGTGAAGATCATAATGTACACTCAAGACCTGGCGATTTTAATTTAGCAACTCCAATGGGAATTATGCAAGGTTTAAAAGCTGGCGGAACACATTTATTAGAACCTTTATTAAGCTTCGAAATAAAAGCTAACGAAGCTTTATTAGGTAAAATAACATCCGAATTAAGCACACGTAGAGCTACTTTTATGACACCACAATTTACAGGCGATGTATTTAGCTTAAAAGGAACAATACCTGTTGCTACATCTTTAGATCTTAGCATTAAACTAAATGCGGTTACAAGTGGTAAAATACGACTTAGACTTCAGTTTTATGGTTACAACACTTGTCCAAAAGATGAAGGCGTTATTAAAGCATACAAAGGCGTAAATCCGTTAGACAATGCGCAATGGATTTTACATAGACGTGGCGCTTACAAAGCAAACGAACGGATTATTTAATCTTATTAAATAAAAACAATTAGCTGTTAATTTCTAGAAAACACATTGTACACTTATCTGGGATAAAATAAACTTAAGATTAATTACTTTAAGAAATATCTATTAATATTAAGAATAGTAATGCCTTTTTTAATTTAATAATCCTGGTATTTCCTCAAAAAAAAAGTTACGCCTAATAAAAGCTTCTATTTACACCAAAACTAAAATCAATACTAAATTAGTTTTAAATAAAAATATAAAGGCCTAAAAAAAAATTATAACCTAAACAAAACAAGAAGTTTAATCATATAAAAAGTAAATTAATTCATTCTTAAAAGTGCGTCTATATAATGTCTTGTATTAGATAATCTAGGTACTTTATGTTGCCCACCAAGTTTCCCTTCTTGTTTTAACCAATCGTAAAATAAACGATTTCTAGCAATATGAATTTTTGGAGCATTTAAAGTCATATTATTATAACGCTTAGCTTCATAATCTGAGTTTAAAGCTTTTAATGCATTGTCAAACAACTCATTAAAATAATTAATATCTCTTGGAGGAGTTTTAAACTCTATTAACCATTCGTGTGCTCCTTTTTCTTTACCTTCCATAAAAATAGGTGCAGCTGTATAATCTACAATTTCGGAATGCGTTTTCTTACACACAGATTTTAATGCATCTTCGGCATTTTCTATAATTAGCTCTTCACCAAAAACGTTAATATGATGCTTAGTTCTACCTGAAACCTTTATTCTATATGGACTAATGGAAACAAAGCGAACTGTATCTCCAATTTTATAGCGCCAAAGTCCTGCATTTGTTGTTATAATAACCGCGTAATTCTTATTAATTTGAACTTCGCTTAAAGGAATTACTTTCTCATTCAAAGTGCCGTAAGTATCCATTGGAATAAACTCGTAGAAAATACCATAATCTAACATTAGCAGTAAATCTCCAGAGTTATTTTGGTCTTGAATGGCAAAGAAACCTTCGGAAGCATTATAAATTTCGTAAAACTTAAAATCCTTATTAGGTAAAATATTACGATACTGTTCTATATATGGGTTAAAACTTACACCACCATGAAAATACACTTCTAAATTAGGCCATACGTCTAGAATGCTTTCCTTATTGGTTTTCTCTAACACATTATTAAGTAAGACTAACATCCAAGATGGAACTCCTGCTAAACTGGTTACGTTTTCGTTAATGGTTTCGTTAACAACTGCTGCCATTTTGGTTTCCCAATCGTCCATTAAAGACACTTTATTGCTTGGCGTACTACTAAATTCTGCCCAAAATGGCATATTATCTATTAAAATAGCGCTTAAATCTCCAAAAGCAGTTCCGTTTTCTTTATACAATTCTTTAGAGCCACCTAAACGAAGACTTTTGCCTGTAAATAGTTGGGAACCTTGGTTATTATTAAGATACATGCAAAGTAAATCTTTACTTGCTGCGTAATGACAATCTTCTAGAGCATCTTGGCTTACAGGAATAAACTTACTTTTAGCATTAGTTGTTCCGCTAGATTTGGCAAACCATTTTATAGGTTTAGGCCAAAAAATATTATTTTCACCTAACCGAGAACGTTCTATTTTTGGTTCGTAAGCTTCGTAAGTGGCTATTGGAACTCTATCAGAAAATTCTCTATAAGTTTTAATTGAAGAAAACTCAAACTCACGGCCAATCTGTGTGTCTTTTGCAGTTTCTAATAAAGAAAAAAGCAACTCTTGTTGTACTTCGTTTGGATATTTTAAAAACAGCTCAATTTGATGAAAGCGCTTTTTTAAAAACCAGGATGCTATGGAATTGACTATTGGAATTGGCATTATTGTTTTATCTTTAAGGTTTAAAAATAGAATAATAATTTATATAGTTTCTAATTCTACATCTTAAATTTTAAACAAATGACATTTAAAGGAGTTTTAACAAAAATGACAACTGAGTTTACTGAGCCAATTAATTATTATATGGTTTTTAAAAATGATTTTATTCACGTTAATCAACTACTTAATAAAACTATTAGTTTTAAATTTATTAAAAATCAATGTTTAAACTGTAGCTTAGACAAACCTATCTATAGACAAGGTTTTTGTAAGAGCTGTTTTTTTGATGTACCACAAGCTGCAGATTGGATTATAAAACCAGAATTAAGTAAAGCACATTTAGGTCAAGAAGATCGTGATTTAGATTACGAGAAAAAAGTACAATTACAACCGCACATTGTGTATTTAGCAAATTCTAGTAATGTAAAAGTTGGTGTAACTCGTAAAACTCAAGTTCCTACACGTTGGATAGATCAAGGCGCACACGAAGCTCTTGAAGTTGTAGAAGTACCAAATAGATATTTAGCAGGAATTACCGAAATTGCGCTTAAAGATTTTGTTGCCGATAAGACCAATTGGCGTACTATGCTTAAAAACGATATTAAAGATGAAAGTCTTACAGAATGGCGCGACAAATTAAAACAATACATTCCAGAAGAAGCTTTACCATATTTTATAGATAATAATGAAGAAACTCATATAGAATTCCCAGTACTGCAATATCCCGAAAAACCTAAATCTTTAAACTTTGGAAAAACAGCTTTTTACCAAGGTATTTTAAAAGGTATTAAAGGTCAATATTTAATTTTTGAAGATAATACAGTTTGCAACATTAGAAGCAACGAAGGTTTTGTAGTTGAGATTACAGTAGCGTAAAAGATGTTTTTTTTAAATTTCACTAAATCCTGTTAGTAGAAATTAATTTTGGAACCACTAAGTTAAAAAGACATCTTACTGTTATTTTAGAACAAAACACTTAACTAAAACACGCAAAAAAACCACGCTACTAATAAAAGTAGCGTGGTTATATATTTTATAACAAAAGAATAATTATATATTCTCTGCGTCTCTTAATCCTTGGATATAAGAAGCTTTTTGAATCTGACGTCTGTTAACTACAGATGGCTTTCTAAAGTATTGCTTATCTCTTAAGTTTTGCATTACTTTTACGTTTCTGTGCTTACGCTTGTAACGTTTTAAAGCTCTCTCGATGTTTTCTCCTTCTTTGATTTCGATTCTTAACATTATGGTAAATTCTATAAGTTTGTAACTATTGTATGTATAACAAAATAATGCTCTGTTATATTGGTTTGCAAATGTAAGATAATTCTATTTAATTTTTTAAACTATTTTAAAAAAATATTGCCAAACTCTTAATTTCCAGTATCCTTTTTCTTTTTCTTACCAAACAAACCTCCTAAAACGTCCTTAACTGGATTACTTTTAGGTTTTGTTGTGTCTTTTGGCGTGTTATTATTTCCTCCTAAAAGTCCTCCTAAAACATCTTTAACTGAATTTGACGAAGAATTTGTAGATGTTCCAGAGGTAGACGAATTACTTGTGGAGTTACTTTCGCCTAAAACGCCACCTAATAGATTTTTAATTTGATCTTTACCTTGACCAATTAATTTTTGTTTTTGAATTTCTATGAGTTGCGTTGTTAAACTTTTAACACCAGTAGTTAAATCTGTATTTATGCTTGGTTCTAATAAGCTACCTGTAATATTTGCTGTTACAGGAATAGTTATTTTACTTACTTCTGGATCGTTAATTTTATCTATTAACTTATTTATATCGCTTCCTAAATACTTGGCTGGCACTTGTAAAATAGCCTGATAATCCATTTGGTTTTGCAAGTTATGGCTTCCACCTAGTTGAATTTTAATATCATTATACGCCAAATTTATTGGTTTAAGAGATACTTTTCCATTATTAAAAGTAAGACTAGCAACTACATCTTTTAAATTTAACTTACTTAGATTTAAAAACGATAACTTGTTTTCTAATAAACTTACAATTTTTTCGTTTTTAGGCTTAAACTCTGTGGTTAACAACTCTGCTAAAGCGTTTCCAGAAACTGTATTTAAGTCTGGCGTAAAGTCTGTACCTAATTTACCATTTAAGGCAATAGTACTATTAAGCTTACCTTTTAACAACTTTGCTAATGGCGCTAATTGCTTTAATAAATCTAAGTCTTTAAAAGACTGAGAAATATCAAAATCTTTGGCCGATAAATTCATATTAAACGTTGGCGTTTCGGTTTTTGTATTTACCAATCCATCAAAAGCTAATTCTCCATTAAAAATAGTTGATGTTACGTTATTAAGCTGCGCTTTTTCATCTTTAATAATTAACTCACCTTTGACATCTTTAAGCGTTAAATTATCATAATAAACCGTTTTAACATCTGCATTAATTGTAGCATCTAAAAAGGCAGGAATTTTTAAAGATTTATCCGTTTCTAATGTTGTTTTACTATTAGATTTTGGGTCTTGACCTGTTTCTAACTCTGCTTCTGTTCCACCTTCAACCATAAAATCACTTACCGCAAATGTATTCGATTTGACCTTAAAGTTACCTTGCAATTTTTTATCGCTTAATAAAAAACCTAATAAATTATTAATTGTTCCTGTAGCATTAAGGTCTGTTTTTCCTGTTGTAGCATTAAACTGCTCCAGTTTAATAATACCTGGACTAAACACAATATTTGCTTTAGAAATATGTAACGGATTAATAATATCTTTAGATGAAAACTTAAAGCCTTCAATAGAAACTACACCATTATTTTTTAAACGTTGGTATGCGCTAGTTTGGATGGCATGCATATTAAAACTAGTATTTAACTTTGCTTTTAATAATCCTGTTAGTTCATTTTCTAGCTCTACAGGATAGGCTTTAGATAGGTTTCCTAAATTTAAAACGCCATCTATATGAGCATTAACAGCTGTATTACCTGTAAGATGCGTTACTTTAGCCGATGACTTAAAAACATCTTGATCTATCTTAAAATTTAATGTTTTTACATCTAAATACGTATCGTCTAGTTTACCTGTTGTGTTTTTAATAGATGTGTTTATAACAATGTCTTTTACACCTTTGGGTAAACTTGCATATTTAAATGATGCGTTGTTAGACATCATATTTATATCCAACTCTGGAATGGTAGTTTCTGTAAAATCTCCTTTTACTATTCCTTTAATATTAAAATTACCAGTTGTATTTACGTTTGCTAAATCTTTAGAATAGGCTTTTGGAATTACAGCTAAGAAATCTTTAAACGTAGAACCTGTGTTTTTAAATGTTAAATCAATTTTTTGACCATTTTCCATAAGCTTAACAAAGCCATTAAATTGAATTGGCAATTGGTTAAACACTAATTTATTATCCTTAAACGTATATTTATTTTGCTCTAAATCTAAACCCAAAACAGCTTCTAGGGCAATACTATTATTGGTAAGATATTCTGTCTCGCCTATTTTGAGAGTTATATTTAAATTGGTTTGCGTATCTAATTCCGAAATAGCTTCAGAAAACGTCCCGCTTCCTTCATGATTAAAATTAGTAACATAAACACTAAACTTTTCTTTTTGATCATTATAGGTAATAGCACTATTAAGTATACCATAATTATCTAATTGAAATACAAACGGCTTGCTTGCGGCTGCTGGACTAGATATAGTTGTAGCAGTGTTAGTCTTTTTTGCTATATCCCAATTTGTTATACCTTGACTATCTGTTTTTAAAGAAATTAAAGCATCTTTAATATAAAAAGCATCGAATTTTATTGGATCTTGATTTGTGTTTTTAAATAATTCTGTAATAGCAAAATCTAATTCTATAGATTTAGAATTTATCATTTGTTGATTTTCAAAAGGCGCAAAATTAGTGACCGTAAAATTATCTATAGTTAGATTTGCCTTTGGAAAACTACTTATAAAACTTAGACTAACGTCTGAAAAATCTATTTTTGCATTAACATTTTCGTTTATAAAGGTTTTAACCATTCCTTTAATTTTATCTTGAAAAATAAAAGGACTTACCACTAAAAGCAAGACAATAATTACTAGAGATACACCAACTATTTTTAATACTTTTTTCATTTTGATTTAAACCTTTTAAACAAAGAAATTAAATATAAATAACATAACAACTATGTTTAATATAAGTTTAATAATATAGTAGTATCCTAAAAGCTAAGTTGTTATAATTAATTAGAATACTTTAAGGCTTTTTAAACTAGAAATAAGTTATTAACAGATTTCAATTTTATAAAATTTTTAAACTTCTTTTACTTATTTTGCTACAAATTATGACAACACAAAAAATAGCACATATAGCTTTAGGCAGTAATAAAGGCGATAGGTATAAAAATTTACAAGACGCCATTAATGCCATTTTCCAATCTATTGGAAGTATAAAACAAATAGCTAAAGTTTACGAAACTAAAGCTTTAGATTTTGACGGGCACAACTTTTACAACACCTGTATTTCTGTAACCACAACACTTTCTGCATTAGAACTTTTAGAACAACTGCAACGTATTGAGCAAAAATTAGGGCGCAAAAAAACATTAAAAGACACTTACGAAAACAGAGAAATAGATTTAGATATTATCTTTTTTGAAGATGAAATTATTGAAACTTCGCGACTTACAATTCCACATTTAGAAGCTCATAATAGAAAATTTGTTCTTAAGCCACTACAGGACATTGCAAAAAAAGTAATTCATCCAAAACTAAATAAAAGCAGTGAAGAGTTATTAGAAATCTGTAAAGATGAAAGCATTCTAGAACCTCAAAATATTTGGCTTAAAAATCCAAAAAAAACATACAATCTTAAGACACACAACTATATTGCTATAGAAGGAAATATTGGCGCTGGAAAAACTAGTTTAACGCATTTAATTGCAGAAGACTTTAATGCAAAACCCATTTTAGAACGTTTTGCTGATAATCCATTTTTACCAAAATTTTACGAAGATGCATCTCGCTATGCTTTTACTTTAGAAATGTCTTTTTTAGCAGATAGATACCAGCAAATAACAGACGATTTACAACAATTAGATCTGTTTAAAGATTTTATGGTAAGCGATTATGACATTTATAAGTCGCTTATATTTTCTAAAATAACCTTACCTGAAGATGAGTTTAATTTATACCGTAAACTCTTTCATTTAATGTACAAAGACATTCCTAAACCGGATTTATACATCTATTTATACCAAAATACAGAACGCTTACAGCAAAACATAAAAAAACGCGGTAGAGATTACGAACAAAATATTGAAGACAGCTACTTAGACAAAATTAATACGGGTTATTTAGACTTTTTAAAAACGCAAACTGAAATAAACTTTAAACTTATAGATATCTCAAATAGAGATTTTGTATGCAATAGAGAAGATTATATTTGGTTACTATCAAAGATTTTTGAAGTGAATTAAAGTTAAAAAAAAATGCATCAAACTAGCATTTTTCTTTTAAAGAGGAAATACAAAAACATTAAAATTGATACTATTATAAAAATAAAGAATACTCTATAATGGTTTTTTTTAAAACCTGTTTTCTTTGCAAAAAGAAACAGACCAAACAAAACTAATACAACTAAAATTATTGGAACAAAATAAGACATAAGCTACTTTTTTTATTTTAATTAAAATTTAGGCAAGTCTATTAATTAATTCAGACTAGTTAATGTGGCATTATACTGCTAATGTGTATAAATGTAAACAACAAAACTATTTAGCATAAAAAAAGGCTTCCAAATGGAAGCCTTTTTTTATGTAATAAATTGAACTAAATTACTGAACTGTTTTAGCTCTGTTATCTTCTATTTCCGCAGCATCTTTTAATGCTGTGTATAATTTACTTTGTACTGTATTTAATTTCTGAGTACTAACTTTATTAGCAAAAGATTGGTAATTATCTAATTTAACTGCTGGAGTAAAACCAGTACGCTTAACCATATAAACTCCTTTTTCTCCTACAATTAATTTAGAAGTTTCGCCATCTTTTAATCCAAAAGCAAAGCCAATAACTAATGGTTCTCTACCAGCGCCACCAATTGTTGGGTTATTCATGTTTATAGCAGAAGCTGTTTTAACTTGCTGACTTTTTAATGCTGCAAAATCTTCTAAGGTAGAAGCATTTACTCCATCCATAATCATTTTAGCCTTTTTTTCTGATCTTAATTTAGGTGTTACAGTTACAGAAGCTTCTTCTACAGTCATTAAACCAGCATCACGCTTTGCAGTAACCTGTACTACAGCATATCCACCAGGAACTGTATAACGTTTAACATCTCCAACTTTAGTTTTCTCATCAAAAGACCAACGTACAATAGATCTTTGCGCGCCTAAGCCAGGTATGTTTTCTTCTAATTCTTTTATTGTTTTAACAGGTCTTACATCATAATTTGCTTCTTTAGAAACAGCTGTAAAAGACTTACTTGCTATGTTAACTTCAAAATTAGAGGCATCTCTAAATACTTTATCAGATGTTGCGTCTGATGGCTCTATTTTACGTGCAATAGTTGCTACTTTGTATAATTCCGATGTTCCTTTTTGTCCTTTTACTTCTATAATATGAAATCCAAAAACTGTTTTAACTACGCCTAAATCACCTGTTTTACCTTCAAAAGTAAAGTCTCTAAATTCTGGAACCATTTGTCCGTATGGATACCAATCGTAAAAACCACCTTTTTCTACACTACCTTTATCAGAAGAATAAGCTGTAACAAAATCTTCAAACTTACTGTTATTAGATTTTAATATTGTTGTTAAACTATCTGCAAATACTTTTGCTTCTGCTTCTGTTTTAACAACATCTTCGGCTGCAGAATTAGCACCTTTAAAAGGTATTAAAATATGTCTTGCTTTAACAGAATCTGGTAATTTAGTAGTTGCAACAATTTTAGATAATTTAAAATAAGCAGCGTCTTTATATGGTCCATAAATAGATCCTACTGGAGAATTTGCTAATGTATCTGCAACTACAGCTGGTAACTGCGCTTTTGTTACAAAAGAGCTATTGTATTTAAAATCGTCTGAATTTTCGTTTACAAAAGCCTCTATGTTTTTAGTGTTTTTTAAACCTAAAATAGTTTCTGTAGCATTAGTTGTTTCGTTAAATTCTTTCTTATCGTTTACTAAAACAGCTAATTTAGATTTAATATCGTTTTCATCTTCTAATGAAGCCACTTCTTGGAACATTACATATTGTAAATCTGTTGAAGCGTCTGCTTTGTATTGTTTAGGGTTTTTGGTAATAAAAGATTTAATTTCTTCTTTACTTACCTCAACATCTGTATCTAATATTGTTGAAAAAGGAACTTGAACATAACTAATATTTACTTTGTCGCCTTCTAATTTATGCTCTAAAGCACCTTCTGCTAATGTTGCAGTTGTACCAGCTTTAACTAGATTAAAGTAATTTGTTTGTAATGCAGATCCTGCTACGTTTTGCTCGTAGTCTATCCATTGTTGGTATTGTTGCGTAGAGGTTTCTTTAATGTTAGCAATGTACTCTGTTAACTTAGCATCGTCAAATAATCCTGCATCATTTAAAAACTCTGGACTTGTTGCTAAAGCTGCTCTTAATACATCTCTCATTTGATCTGACTCTACAGAAAGACCTAATTTATCGAATTCTGCCGACATAACTGCCTGACGAACTTCTGCTTCAAAAACCTGGTTCATAACCTGAGTAGTTGTTGCGTTTGGTCCCATTTGCTTTTGTTGAAACTCAACTTTTTGCATAAATTCTGTTCTACCAATGTCTTTTCCATTAATAGTTGCTACAGTATTTTGAGATTTACCAAACAAAGCATCTTTATTATCTACTAAACCAGATAATATGAATGCGAATAACGCTAATGCGATTACTAAGATTAAAACGAATGTTTTTTGTCTAATTTTATTTAAAATTGCCATTTTATAGAGTATAATTATTGAATTATAGTGGGCGAAAATACCATTTAAATAGCAATAATAAAAATAGTTTTGATTAAAAAAAATCTATTTACTTTGTATTTAGCCTTTTATGGTTGTGGATTGCTTTAAACACAAAAAATGTGACGTTATTATTAGGATAACTAAAAAGCCTAAAAGTTTTATAAACTATAAGTTTGTTACTAAGATTAATCTTCTTCTATAACTGTTACCTCTACAACATCAATTTTATTCTCCGATGCTTCAAGTATTTTAAACCTTGATGATGCAATTATTACAATTTCTCCTTGCTCTGGTATTTCTTCTGCGTAAGACATGATTAAACCTCCTAAAGTTTCGTAATTTTCGCCTTCTGGCAAATTTAATTTATAAGCTTCGTTAAGATAATCTACTTCTAAACGAGCAGAAAAGGTGTAAATATTTTGCTCTAATTGCAGTTCTATTAAATCTACACTATCGTGTTCGTCTTCAATTTCTCCAAACAATTCTTCTACAATATCTTCTACAGTCATTATTCCAGAAGTACCTCCATACTCGTCAAGAACTACAACTAAACTTCGTCTTTTCTTAGTTAACAAAGCCAAAACGTCTTTAATTAGCATTGTTTCTGGAACTAATTCTATTGGCATTAAAATAGATCCTATATTTTGTGGTTTTTTAAAAAGCTCGAATAATTGAACATAGCCAAGAATATCGTCTATATTTTCTTTATAAACCAAAACCTTAGAACAACCAGTATCTATAAATGTTTGTTTTAAATTCTCTACGGACTCATTAAGCTCTACAGCAATAAGTTCGGTTCTTGGCACCATAACTTCTCTAGCCTTGACTTCTGAAAACTCTAAGGCATTTTGAAATATTTGAATTTCGCTATCAACTTCATCGTGTTCTTGAACACTTTCCATTTGTTCGCTAATGTAATCTCCTAATTCGATTTTTGTAAACGCTAGTTGGACTTGATCGCCTTCAGTTTTAAAGAATTTTTTTAATACTAAGTCTGAAATCCATATTACAAAATCCGAAATAAACGAAAACAAAATATAAAACAGATAGGCTGGAAAAGCTAGTATTTTAAGCAACGAATTGGCATAAATCTGAAAAAAAACTTTAGGTAAAAACTCTGCTGTAAACAAAATAACCAATGTAGATATTACGGTTTGTGTTAGTAAACTTAAATCGTTTAATAAATAATTTATAGCAGGAAAGCTAGACGTTTGAAATGTATTAAACCATTCCATTAACAAATCTCCCATAAAAAAACCGTAAATAACCAATGCTATATTGTTTCCAATAAGCATAGTTGCTATAAATTTTGATGGTTTTTCTGTAAGTTTTGCTAATATTCCTGAAAGGAAACTATCTTGCTTTTTTTCTATTTCTATATGAATTTTATTAGAAGACACATAAGCAATTTCCATTCCTGAAAAAAAAGCAGATAATAATAACGAAATAACAATTATAGTTATAGCTGTTGCCATAACTTACTTGTTAAATTTTTTATTGAATTTACCTCTAAAAAAAAACATAAAAAGTGCCAAAACACCTAAAGCTAACGAAGCGTAAGCTTGAGTTTCTCCCCAACTATTAAAGGTATCCCAAAAAAACAGCACTGCAAAAACTAAATAAGCGTAATGAAAGTATTTAAAAAATGTCATGAATTATAATTTATACTGTAAATATAACAATAAAGCGCTTTATATATTAAAAATTAATCTAATACTGCAAATTGACCAGTAACATCTAAGACCTTGACTTTAGTAAATGCTCTGTCTGAATCGAATCCAACACCATTAGTAACGTAATCTTTAGATTTAAACTGCACTGGTTGATTATTAAAAACCCATTCATTAGACTTATCGTAATATAGCTGCTCTGTAAATAAAGTGTCTTGTGTTGCTGTTACAACAATAACATTACCGCGCAAATCTATTAAGTTTGTGGTATTGTTTACTATTGCATAATCAGAAAAAATAGTGCTGTGTTGGCTTTTTTCGTAAATGTGTAGAATTACACCTTCGGTAAATTCTGAATAACTATACTTTCTATTTCCGTAGTCAAAGACTTTTGGGCTTAGTAAATTGGCTTTTACCTTACCAGAATCCGTAAATTTTAAGTTAATACTATCGCCAATTCCAACAGGATCGTTGGCTGCTACACCTATTTTAGATACGGTTTTAAAATCGTTTTTACACGAAAAAAACAAAGTCATAGCTAACGCTATGACTAAGTTGTATATTATATGTTTAACGTTTGTATGCATTACAGACTTGGTACAGTTACACTTCTACCAATCCAACATCCAATTGCTATTTTTTTACCAGCATTACCTGCTGTAAAAATCTCAGATTTAGTTGGCGCTTTTGCTCTATAACTTGCCGCATATTTAGAACCTTTTCCTCCTGCTCTATCTGCCTCGTTAGCAGCTAACCAGAAAACAGCTCTTTTGTTAAAGTTTGTGTCTCCACAATTATTTGCACTACTAGCATACATAGAAGCAATTAAAACGTGAGGATATTTATTTGATGGATTTAACCTTAATGCTTTTTCAAAATATTGTCTAGCTTCTCCATAACGTCCTTTTTTCTTTAAATTTGACGCTATCTTATTTGCTAATTTAGCTTTCTTTAATGGATCTGTTTGTAAATCAAAAGATTCTTTAAAGTAATTCATTGCTTCAGTAACTTTTCCTTTATTAAATAAAATAGTAGCTACAAAATATTTTGTGTCTGCAGAAGATTCTGCTGCATCGTAAGCTTTTACTAATTTCTCGTATAACGGATCTTCTGTACATTCTTTATAGAACATTCTACTAACAGCTCTTTTTAACCAAACTGCATTTGTACTATTGGCATCGAAATCTTTAGAATATAATGGTATTAAGTTTTCGCAATTTGCTCTAGAACCTAATTCTGTATCTACACTTCCAGATACTTTTTCGAATGCCTCAATATTAGCTTCGTAATTCTTTTTGTATCTTTTATCTTTAGAGGTTAGAGCTGTTCCTACTTCTTCTTTAGCTACTAACTTATTTAACTTAGCTTGATAAGAATCTGAGATTGCATCTATTCTTTCTACAACATCATCGTATTTATTAAATAATTCTGAAGCTGGCTTCTGACCTGCATCAAATAAACCAACCATTAATTTAAAATATACGTACAATCCTTTTGCACTTTTAAATGTTTTTGTGTCTGCATTAAAAGCAGCATCAAATTGATTATATAAATCTAAATCTTGAAGACCTAACAAATCTTTATTATCGTAGTTTAACTGTGCTGCTTTACCAAGATATTGTCCTTTAGGAAATTTACTTGGAAAAATAGTTTGAGCTTCAGTATATAATTTTGCGTAGTCTGCAATAAATGCTTTTTTTTCTTCGCCTGTAGAATTATCTACTTTATGGTTTAATATTTTTTCTCCGTACTTATAAATACCATAATGATATTTAGCACAATCTTTTCTTAGTGCTTGTAATTGTGGATATGCTGCATCGTAAGCTTTTGCTTTTGCTGATTCTACCATTAAAGATAATTTTGTTGCACAATCTTCTTGAGCATATCCAAAAGTTATAGATAATAGTAGGGCTAGTATTAATGTTGCTTTAGATTTCATAGTCTTGTTAGTTTTAGGGTTATTCATACTTTCTTTTTTCAAACCATCTATCATTTAATGATAAACTAAGTTGAAAGTTTACAAAATTTTCTTTAATTAAATTTTGGCTAGTTGTTCCTCTTTCACCAATTTCAAAACCTAAGTTTACATTAGAGAAAAAGTCTCGACCACTTCCAACTGGTAATCCTAGACCAAAAGATATGCCAAACTCTTTTATTGACTGATTATTTACTTTTAAACCTGTTTTCTCGAAACGTAATCCACCTCTATAAGTTACTCTTTTAAAGTAACCAGAAAATGCATTAAACTTAGGAATATAAAAACCGCCAAGAGATATAGTACTAGAATTCTCGAAGGTTGCGTTTTGGTAATTATATAATCTATTTGAAAAATTACTGGTTTGTTGAGTTGTATAATCTAAACCTGCAAACCAATTTCTTGGTTCACCAATTCCTACTCCTATAGTTAATTTGGAAGGAATTATTAAATCTGTGGTTTCTAAACCTTGAGATTCTAAATCTGAATCTATTGTATTTAATTCATTTTCATTTCCAAAAGGATCAAATGTAAATGTAGAAAAAGATCTTTTATTAGTAGATTTTAATTTAGATTCTGGTGTGTAAGTTAAAGACGTTTGTATTTCTAACTTGTCGTTTAATTTTGTAGTATAGTAAGCTCCTAAATTAAAACTAAGACCGCTTAAGCTAGATTTATTATCTTCTCTAGTTTGGTAAATTAATAACTCGTTATTTGTATTATACTGAAATTCTATACTTGAATTTTTAATATTCCCAAAATTGTAATCTGCTGTAGCACCTATACTAAGCTTATTAGTTAACTGATAACCAAAAGATAAGTAAGTTCTGTTAACGCCACCTTCGCCTTTATATCTATTTCCTAAATCTCCATTAGTGTTAGAATTCTCTAATTTATAACCTACAGATGAATAAGGTAACAAACCAAACCCAAAGCCTAACTTACCTAAAGGAATAGCTACTGCTAAATAATCAAATGTAGAGGTTGATGTTCTGTCTGAATTTGAATTAGATTGTAGTTTAATATTAGAATGACTTCCTCCAACTGAATAAATTATAGGACGACTTTCATTATTATAAACAGCTAAGTTTTTGCCTCCATAAGCTGCAGGGTTTCTAAGATTTAGATGAATACTGTCGTTATAAACAGAAATTCCTCCCATACTTCTATTTTCTACGGTTCCTTTAAAGTTTAGACTTCCAATACCATAAAAAGAATAAGGAGATGCAGATCCTTCTTGCGCATAGGCTTGAGTTGCGAATACACACACAAAGACCATTATAATTTTTTTAATCATTCTTTTCTATTATAATTCAACAAATAGTTCAATCCTTCTAATAAGAAATTAGAATTGGCAAATATGCTACTTTTTAATTTCAAAGACAAAAATTTAGCATCTCCACCTGTTAAAATAACTGTTAAATCTTCATTTTCAGTATTATATTGCGCTATTACACCGTCAATTTCTTGAACAACACCATTTATAACACCAGAATGCATACATGTATTTGTTGTATTTCCAACAAAATTAATGGGTTCAGTACTTTTTTCTAAAAGAGGTAATCCATTTGTATAATTATTTAATGCTTTATACCTAAGGTTTAGTCCTGGAGAAATAGCGCCACCTAAATATTGATTCTCATTATTTTTAAAATCAAATGTTATACATGTTCCCGCATCAATAACTAAAACATTTTTGTTCGAATAATTAATCATAGATGCGCTAATTAATGCCAACCTATCTTTACCCAAAGTTTTTGGTGTTTTGTATAAATTAGAATATGGCAACTTAATGCAATTGGTAAGCTCTATTAAATTAACGTTTAGTTTGATCTTGTCAATATCCATTTTAGAAAAAGCTCCTACAGAAGATAGGATACCAAACTCAATTTTAGAATAATTTTGTATAATTTTTAAAAATGAATTATAAAAATCTTCATAGGATTCCGAGCATTTAAAAACTAAATCATCTAAATGAAAAACAGCTATTTTTACATAAGAATTACCAGCGTCTAAAATTAAATTCATATTCAATGATTTTAAATACAAATATAATAAATCAAAAAAGATAAAAAATGTTTTGGTAATGTAAAAATAGATGTTATATTTGCACTCGCATTTAGACAATGGTGCCTTAGCTCAGTTGGTAGAGCAAAGGACTGAAAATCCTTGTGTCCCTGGTTCGATTCCTGGAGGCACCACTATTAAAAATGTTAAAAGCCTTTAATCTATAGATTAAAGGCTTTTTTTATGCTTAGAAAACTCATTAAAATAAACACAACAAAAGACAAACATATACATCTAATAATTAAACACTTAATAAGTAAACTAACAAAACAATTCTTATAAGAGAAATAATACCATATTACGCCACAAACTCTAAAAATAAGTCTATTTATTTATGCTTTAGGAAGCAGAAATTGAAAAAAAACTATTCAAATCTATCTAACAATTTACATAACATATAGTAATAACTTCTTATTAAGCATTGCTAACAGGAACAATATTGCAACAAACATGTTATGATGTAACTTATAAATTAATTAAATCAAAAACGCCTGCATTGTTACAGGCGTTTTTTTTGTATAAAATTTATACCTAATTTGCTAAAAAACTAATAATTTTAATAAAAATGAGTAATTACTACGACGATAAAGACTTAAGAAAATTTGGGAAAATTTCTGACTGGAACGAAACACTTGGAACTAAATTTTTTGATTATTACTCCGAAGTTTTTAAAGAAGGAAAACTTACAGCAAGAGAAAAATCTTTAATAGCACTAGCAGTTGCACACACAGAACAATGCCCGTATTGTATAGATGCCTACACAAAAGATGGCTTACAACGCGGCATTACCAAAGAAGAAATGATGGAAGCCTTACACGTAGGCGCAGCAATTAAAAGTGGAGCAACTTTAGTTCATGGTGTACAAATGATGAATAAAGTAAACAAACTAGATCTATAGAAAACCGTTTTTTAATTTATATCGTAAGTTTGTATAGATATCTCGACAAACTAGACTTAGATAATATATTTATGGCACAAACTTCATTACAAAAAAGGCATAGCGATTTAGCGCAATCTAACAAACAACTCGAAATTCTATCTGGAGGCATATTTGCTAATGGTGAATTAGAAACTTTTAAATCAAAAATTTCTAAAACAAATCAATTTCCTTTAAAAGCCAAAAAACTAGAAATTCTACAAATTAACGTTGGTTATATGTGTAATCAAGTTTGCGAGCATTGCCATGTAGATGCTGGTCCAGATCGTAAAGAAATTATGACTAAAGAAACTATGCTACAATGCATAGAAGTTATAAAAAATACAGGTGCGCACACATTAGACTTAACTGGCGGCGCTCCAGAAATGAATCCGCTTTTTAGATGGTTTGTAGAAGAAGCCTCTAAAGCAGGAATTAAAGACTTTATTGTACGTTCTAACCTTACCATAATTAGAGCTAATAAAAAATATTACGACTTACCCGATTTCTTTAAAAAACACAATGTACACGTTGTAAGTTCTATGCCACATTGGACTAAAGGAAAAACAGATAAACAACGTGGTAATGGTGTTTTTGACAAATCAATTAAAGCACTTCAAGAATTAAATGCGCGTGGTTATGGAATGCCTGATAGCGATTTACGTTTAGACCTAGTTTACAATCCATCTGGTGCATTTTTACCTGGAGACCAAGTTGCTATGGAAAAGGATTTTAAAAAGGCTTTAAAAGAAGATTTTAACATTCAATTTCACAATCTTTTTGCTATTACAAACCTACCAATTGCACGTTTCTTAGATTATTTAATAGCTTCAGAAAATTACGAAGATTATATGTACGCTTTAGTAGATGCTTATAATCCTGCAGCTGTAGAGAACGTAATGTGTACAAACACACTTTCTATAAGTTGGGATGGCTATTTATTTGATTGCGATTTTAATCAAATGTTAGAATTACCTGTTAATAGCAAAGCCAAACATATTAGCCAATACAACGAAGAACTTCTAGAAGGAAGAAATATAGTAATATCTCAACACTGCTACGGTTGTACTGCTGGAGCAGGAAGCAGTTGCCAAGGTACTGTTGCGTAATTATTTTTAGTTTTTTATATGACACAACATACGGCCATATTAATTTTTGCAAATTCTTCAACTAAAGAAGCTCAAAATAAAGGGTTTCATAAATCTGAAGAACTTTTCAAAAACCTGAACAACTTAGTCATTAAAAAGGCCAAGCGTTCCAACTTACCGTATTTTATAATTAACGAAAATCAGCAGATTGGAAACTCTTTTGGAGAACGTTTTGCTAATGCCATACAAAGCATTTACAATAAAGGTTTTAATAATGTAATCTCTATTGGAAACGATTCACCTCAGCTTAAAGTTTCTCATTTACTTAAAGCAAATCAGAATTTAAAAGCCAATAAATTCGTTTTAGGACCATCTAAAAATGGTGGTTTTTATTTATTAGGATTAAATAAAGCCGATTTTAATTACAACAATTTTAAAAATTTAGCTTGGCAAACAAACACCATTCAAAAGGCATTTTTAAAGCATTTTAAAACTCTTAAAACCGAAATTCGTTTAGAGTTACTTAAAGACATTAACACAAAAAAGGATTTATATTATTTCTTAAATAGCTACAAATTTATTCATCATATTACAAGACGTTTAATTGTTGCTATTTTAAATAAAATCGTCAATCATTTCACGCAATATTCTTTAGCTGTTAAGCACTTTACTGATGGTGTTAATTTTAATAAAGGCTCGCCTACTCTACTTTAAGGCATCATTTATTAGTCAAAAATTAATACAAACTGATTCAAGTCAGCTAATTCCAAAAAAATATGAAGCATTTTTATATGCTTGCATTACTATTGCTTTGCGCAACAGGTTTTGCACAACAAACTATTACTGGTAATATTTCGTCTAAAACAGATGGATTACCAATTCCCTATTCTACAATCCAGGCAAATAATGGTAAAAATACTATAAGCGACGATAATGGAAACTTTAAAATTGAAGCAAAAACAGCAACTATTTTAACCATTTCCTCAGTAGGTTTTAAAACCTTAAACATTACTATTAAAGACCTAAAAAAATTAACCATTCTATTAGAAGACGACACTACAAGCCTAAACGAAGTTGTTATTACAGCATTAGGTTTAGAGCGTAAATCCAAAGAGCTAGGTTATGCAGTACAAACCGTTGGAGCTAAACAATTAACCGAAGTAAAAACCGTAAATTTCCTAGATAACTTAGCTGGTAAATTTGCAGGAGTTACAATTTCTCAAGGTGCTACTGGTGTTGGATCATCGTCTAAAATTACTATTAGAGGTGAAGCGTCTTTTTCTAACAACAATCCTTTATTTATTGTTGATGGAATTCCTATTAACAACAATACTGTCTTTAATAATACAAATGAAGCTGCTGCAGGTTTCCAAGAAATAGATTTTGGAAATGGCGCTATGGAAGTTAATGCAGACGATATTGAAAATGTAACCGTTTTAAAAGGTCCAAGTGCTGCTGCATTATACGGAACGCGTGCTGCTAATGGTGTAATTGTTATAAAAACTAAAGATGGCTCTAAAACTAAAGGTTTAGGTGTTTCTATAAATACATCGGTTTTTATGGAAAATGCGTTTAGATTACCCGATTTTCAAAATTCTTATGGTCAAGGAAACTCAGGGCAATTTGAATATGTAAATGGCTTAGGTGGCGGAACAAACGATAATATATCTTATTCTTGGGGTCCAAGTTTAGATGCAGGCATTTATATTCCACAATTTGATAGTCCTGTAATTTTGCCTAATGGATCAATTGTTCGTGGTGGAGATACAAGTCTATATTTTGGTGAGACTATTTCTCCAACACTATTTAAATCTAATCCAGACAATCTTAAAGATTTTTATCAAACTGGAGTTACAACCATAAATAATATTGCACTTTCTAATGCCTTTAACAAAGGTAACTACCGCATTTCGTTTACAGATTTAAGAAGCGAATCTATTATTCCTGGTGTAAATTTAGATAGACAAACCGTTAGCTCAAACCTTACATTTAAACCTACAAACAAAACCACAGTTACCTCTAGTCTTAGCTACACTAATTCATCAAGCAATAATAGACCTTCTAATGGTTATGGAAGCGAAAACGCAAATTATTCTTTAGTAGCTTGGGGTCCAAGATCTTTAAACATTAATAGCTTAAGAGATTACTGGCAACCAGGATTACAAAACAAACAGCAATATTCTTTTAACTATACGTTTTTCGATAATCCATTCTTCACCTTATACGAAAATAGAAACTCGTTTAATCGCGATCGTATTTTTGGAAACATTGCCATAAAAAATAAATTTACAGAACATTTTAGTGCAACTTTAAGAACTGGAATGGACTATAGTAACGAGACCAGAAAAATGAGAAGAGCTTACAGTTCTAATCGTTTTAAAAATGGTGCATACGCAGAACACGATGTAGTTTACAGAGAAGTTAACACAGATTTTTTATTAAATTATAGAAATGCATATGGCAATTTTACAGTTGATTTTTCTATTGGAGGAAATCGTTTTAACCAATATGCCTCAACAAAACAAGTGCAAACCGTTAATTTAGCGCAGCCAGGAATTTACAATTTAAATAATGCGGCTTCGCCTTTAGAAAGTTACCAGTACGAATCTGAAAAGCGTATTAATTCATTTTATGGATTAGCAAAATTTGGCTATAAAGATTTTATTTTCTTAGATATTACAGGTCGAAACGATTGGTCTAGCGCTTTAGCAACGCCATTTTCTGTAGATGGCACATCATTTTTCTATCCATCGGTTTCTACAAGTTTTGTAGCTTCAAATGTATTTAAATTACCAGAAGTAATTTCGTTTGCTAAAATTAGAGCAAGTGTAGCACAAGTTGGAAACGATACTAATGCGTACCAAACTTCTGGTGCTTTTGTGTCTCAAACGCCAGTAAATGGCCAGCCAACTTTAAGCGATCAAAACTTTATATCTAATTCTAACCTTAAACCAGAAAGTACCACATCTTTTGAAACTGGTTTCGATTTTAGGTTCTTTAAAGATAGACTTCGCATAGATTACACCTACTATAATGCAACTACAAAGGATCAAATTATTTCGCTACCAATTCCTATTTCTTCTGGATATAACCAACAAGTTATAAATGGTGGAGAAGTAAATTCTGAAGGTGTAGAAATTATTTTAGGAATTACGCCTATTAAGACTTCTAATTTTACTTGGAATGCAACGTTTAATTTTGCCACAAATAAATCAACTATAAAAAGTTTACCTCAAAACGATGGCCGTTTAACGTTAGCTTATAGTAGAATTTACGATTCTGCCAATCAAACTGTTTGGTTTCAGGTAGAAGAAGGCGGACAGATTGGAGATATTTACGGAACTGGTTACAAGAAAAATGCCAATGGCGATTTCTTACTAACAGACGACGGAAAATTTATTGCCGATAATGAATTACGAAAAATTGGAAACTATAATCCAGATTTTACTTTAGGTTTTAACAACAACTTTAGTTACAAAAACTGGAATTTAGGCTTCTTATTAGATTGGCGTCAAGGTGGCGAAATTGTATCAAGAACAAGAGCTTTAGGAAATGTTGGCGGACAATTAGCCGAGACAGCATACAGACCAGATGCAGGAATTGTTGCACAAGGTGTAAATCAAAACACAGGTTTAGCAAATACAGTTGCCATTCCTGCCGAAACGTATTACAGACAGTTTTACGATAGAAATCACGAAGAAAACAATGTTTACGATGCGTCTTATTTAAAATTACGCCAGTTTTCTATTGGTTACAATTTAGAGTTTAAAGATGGATTTTTAGGATTAAAAGAAGGACTTTCTGCTAACTTTTCAATTATTGGAAACAACTTATTTGTAATTACAGAAAACCCACATTTTGATCCAGAACAATTAGCAGTTCAAGGCAACGGATTTGTAAGTGGTGTGGAAGATATGAGTTATGCATCGTCTAGAAGTCTTGGTTTAAAAGCAAGTTTTAATTTCTAATAACATTTCTGTTTTGCGGAAATAAAAAATACAGTAATAATGAAAAATACACTATATATTTTTAGTTTTTTTATGCTTCTAATTACAAGTTGCACAAAAGATTTCGAAGAGATAAACACTAATTCTAATGCGCCAATTACTGCGCAACCTAACTTACTATTACGTCAAGTTATTTACAATTTTGGGGAACAAATGAGTTACGAAGGTTTTGTGGCTGGAGATTTATTGGGGCAATACAGAACCGCATTAGATTTTAATAATTTTGGTCGTCACGATTTAAAATCGCCACAATTAGGCGGAAATCCTTGGCCAATATTTTACACCAACTTAAGAGATAACGAAATTCTATTAAAATCGGCTAAAACTATCTTAGCAAATAATGTTTACAAAGGTCCATCTTTAATTCTAAAAGCATATATAACTGCAGGATTAACAGATTTATTTGGAAACGTGCCTTATACAGAAGCTTTTAATGGTGTAAATGGAACTGCAACTCCAGCATACAACGCGCAACAATCTATTTATTTAGATGAAGGCGGAATTTTAGATAATCTTGAAAAAGGTATTTCCGCAATCGAGAATTATACTGGCGTACAACCTTTGGAAGGCGATATTTTATATAACGGAAACTTAGCGTCTTGGGTAAAATTTGCCAATTCACTTAAAATTAAATACCTAATGCGTATTTCTAACAAAATGGATGTTTCTTCTAACTTACAAACTATTTTTGCCGAAGGAAATTACATTACCTCAAATACTGAAAATGCAGTTTTTAACTTTACAAACACAGATCCAAACAGTTTTAGATTGGCACAATTACGAATTGGTGATTTCACCAATTTTGTAATGTCTGAAACTATGGAAGATATTCTAAACAATTACTCGGATAACCGATTAGAATTCTACTTTAGACCTTTTGAAAACAGTACAACATTAGAATACAACGGATTATTAAATGGTCTAGATGCTTCTGGAACAAGTATAAGTGTAGCAAATTACTCTTTAGCAGGAACTGCTTTTAGAGAAGACACATCGGTTTTAGATGCAAATTATGCTACAGCATGGGAAACAGCTTTGTTTCTAGCCGAAGCTGCTCAAAAAGGATATATTATAGCAAATGCACAAGATTTATACGAAACTGGCGTAACACAAGCTTTTAACTATTGGCAAACTACAATTCCAACAAATTATTTAACAGGAAACGCTGCTTTTAATGCAACAGGAACTTCGCCATTAGAACAAATTATAACCCAAAAATGGATTGCTAACATGATTAATGGTTACGAAGGTTGGACAGAATACAGACGCACAAGTTTTCCTGAGCTAAAAACAATTCAAGCCAGTTTAAACAACAATTTAATTCCAATTAGAATGCCTTATCCAGATGAAGAATCTGCTTTAAATGCCGCAAATTATAATCAAGCAGCTGCAGCAACAAATAACAACAGTATAAATGCACCAGTTTGGTGGAATGAATAAATAATAAATAAATCTAAAACAAAGACGTTTAATATTAAATAAAATGGAAACTATACATTGGCAATGGATTTTAGTAATTGCTTCAAGTACACTATTGTTTTTTTTATCGCCTTTTGCAAAAACGACGAATCAGTTTTATAAAGCAACTTCCAATAAAAAAGCACCAAATGTATTGGTGCTAACTGGTAGCTTAATTATTTCTTGGATTTTTGCCAAAAGTATTACTAATGCCGCAAATTTAGGTTTGGCTTATGGCTTAGTTGGTGGCGTATCTTATGCTGCTTACTATTTAAGTTTTGCTGTTGCAGGACTAATAATTTACAACCTAAGAACAAAAGGTGGATTTAAAAGTATTCATCATTTTCTTCAATCAAAATTCGGAAAAAATGCGGTTATTTTGTTTTCAATTTTAATAATTTTTAGATTGTTTAATGAAGTTTGGAGCAATACAATGGTTATTGGATCTTACTTTGGTGCTACAGGCACATTGGCTTATTATTGGTCTATAATTGTATTTACACTACTTACTTTAGCTTATGCACTTAAAGGTGGATTAAGTAGTTCTATTTTTACAGATGTTATACAAATGGTTTTATTTAGCATACTACTAATTGTAATTTTATTGCAGTTATTTACAGAAGAATCGTTTAGTGTTTCCGATGTTACAAGTTCTGGAATATGGAGTTTCGAGTTAGGTCTTAATTTATTCTTTGCTGCAATAATACAATCGTTTAGTTATCCGTTTCACGATCCAGTTTTAACAGATCGTGGTTTTATAAGTTCGCCAAAAGTAACTCGAAAAAGTTTTTTATTAGCAAGTGTTTTAGGAGCAATTTGTATTGTACTTTTTAGTATTATTGGAATTTATGCTCAAAAACAAGGCTTTAAAGGTCAAGCTGCTGTAGAAGTTGGAAAAGCTTTTGGTGTTATTATATTATTGGTTATTAATTTTATAATGATAACATCGGCAGCATCCACCTTGGACTCTACGTTTTCATCGTTTTCAAAATTATTGGTTATCGATTTAAAATTAGGAAAAACCATTTCTTTTGGTCGTTGGGCAATGGTACTTTTAGTTATTTTAGGAACAATTCCTGTGTTTTTAAATGCCGAAATACTTTCTGCCACCACAATTTCTGGAACTATGGTTATTGGTTTAACGCCAATTTTTATTTTTTGGAAACTAAAAACACCAAGAATAAGTTTTTATTTAAGTGTTTGCTGTGGTATTATATTTGGCTTCTTTTTAGTTTTTAATATGTTTCCAAAAGCCTTAATTTTAACCTCTGGAAAATACGCCAATTTACTTTGGATTAATGTCTGGGGAATTTTAAGCTGCTGCATTTTATATATTGTACCAAAATGGATAAAAAAATAGAACAATTAGGTAAATTAGACGGTAAAGTCTTAATTTTTGGAGGTGTTTACAGCAATCTCCAAGCGCTTAATGCGTTAATAAACGCAGCTAAAGATTTAAACATCCCTGCAAGTAATTGCATATCAACAGGCGATTTAATTGGTTATTGCGCGCAACCAGAAGAAACTATTTCCACGTTCAAAAGATGGAATGCTAAATCTATTTTAGGAAATGTAGAACTGCAATTAATTAATGATGAAGACGATTGTGGTTGCGACTTTACAAAAGGCTCAAGATGCGATGGGTTTTCAAAATTATGGTATCCATTTGCAAAAGGACATTTATCAAAATCATCTATAGATTATTTAAAAACTATACCAGATCATATATCATTTCAATTAGGAGAACATTCTATTTCTGTAATTCATGGATCATACACTAACATATCAGAATTTATATTTAAATCTACATCTTGGCAATTAAAATCGCCTAACTTTAAAGCTTTAAATTGCACTACAATTATTGCTGGACATTGCGGCTTACCTTTTACAGATACTAAAAAAAATCTAACATGGATTAATCCTGGTGTTATTGGAATGCCTGCTAATGATGGCACTCCAAATGTGTGGTACGCTACTTTAGAAATAGTTAACGAAGCGTTAATATGCAACCATTATACTTTAAAATATGATTATCTTGAGGCTAATAAACTAATGCTTAAAAATAATTTACCCAAAGCTTACGCACAAACCATAATAAATGGAATTTGGGATAACACAGAAATTCTTCCTGAAGAAGAAACAAAGCGTGAAGGTTTGGAAATTGTATTATGAAGTTAACACTTACATTTTTAGCACTTTTTACAGTAACAATAGGTTTTTCACAAAAAAACCTTGATAAACTACTTAAAAAATATAACACTAATAACGTGCCTTATATTTCTGTAGAGGAATTAGCTATGCCTAAAACAAATGCCATTTTATTAGATGCTCGCGAAATTGAAGAATACAATATAAGCCATTTAAAAAACGCTATTTATGTAGGTTACAATACCTTTAAATTGGAAACAGTTTTAAATACTATTCCAAATAAAGACAACGCTATTGTGGTGTATTGCTCTTTAGGAATTAGAAGCGAAACCATTGCCAATAAACTTAAAACTGCAGGCTACACCAATGTTAAAAATCTTTATGGCGGAATTTTTAAATGGAAGAATACTAATTTTAATGTCTATAACAACAATAAAAAAGAAACCGATAGCGTCCATGCCTTTTCTAAAGCTTGGAGTAAATGGCTAAAAAAAGGTATTTCTTATGTCCCAAAAGTAGAACCTAATGAGTAATAATGCACTTATAATTTTTACAAGGAATCCAGAATTAGGCAAATGTAAAACACGTTTAGCCAAAACTATTGGAGATCAAGCCGCTTTAAATGTTTATAAATTTTTATTGCAGCATACTGCAAATGTGGCCAAAAAAATAGAAGCTTCTCGCTATGCATATTACTCTGTTAAAGTTAGAGAAAACGACATTTGGAATGAAAAATTCTTCAACAAAAAACAACAATTTGGAGAAGATTTAGGACTAAGAATGCAAAATGCTTTTCAGGAATTATTTAATTTAGGACACAAAAAAGTGATTATTATTGGTAGCGATTTATACGATTTAGACCAAAAATATATTAACGAAGCTTTTACTAAATTAGATACACACGATGCTGTTTTAGGACCTGCATTAGATGGCGGTTATTATCTTTTTGGAATGAAAAAAGTAATTCCAAATGTATTTACAAATAAAAATTGGGGAACAGAAACCGTTTTTAAAAGTACCACCAAAGACTTAAAAAACTACAATGTATATTTAACTAAATCTTTAAACGATATTGACACGTTTGAAGACCTTAAACCTTATAAAGAATTAGAACATTTTTACAAATGAAAAAATACATACAACAAACCACACAATATTTAAAAGAAAAAGGATTTGAATCTCCAGAAATAGGAATAATTTTAGGAACAGGTTTAGGCCAATTAACAAACGAAATTGAAATAATTCAAGAAGTAAGTTATAACCATATTCCTAATTTTCCTACTGCAACTGTAGAGTTTCATAAGGGAAAATTAATTTACGGAAAATTAGAAGGCAAAACCGTAATTGTAATGCAAGGTCGTTTTCATTTATACGAAGGTTATACGCTTCAAGATGTAACTTATCCAGTTCGTGTTATGGCAGAACTTGGAATTAAAACGCTGCTAGTTTCTAACGCTTCTGGCGCTGTTAATTTAGACTTTAAAAAAGGCGAATTAATGCTTATTGAAGACCATATTAATTTACAAGGAAACTCGCCATTAGCCTTTAAAGGTGTCGAAGAATTTGGAGAACGTTTTGTAGATATGAGCGCACCATATAGCTTAGATATTAATACTAAATTTAAAGCTATTGCAAAAGCAAATAACATTAATTTACACGAAGGCGTTTATGCTAGTGTTTTTGGACCACAATTAGAAACTCGTGCAGAATACAGAATGCTTAAAATTCTTGGTGCAGATGCTGTTGGAATGAGTACTGTTCCAGAAATTATTGTTGCCAATCAATTAAAATTAAATGTTGCTGCAATTTCTGTTTTAACAGACGAATGTGACCCAAATAACTTACAACCTGTAGATATTTCTGAAATTATTGCTATGGCAACCAAAGCAGAACCAGAAATGATTACACTTTTTAAAGCATTAATTAAACAGCTGTAAATAAATACGTAATATTTTTTTTAGCAATTAAGAACTAAAAATAAAATCATGGAACAACTAATTACTATTATAGAAAACTCTTATACTGGTTATTGGAATTACCTTAAAAATCAAATTCTTTTTAATTCCAATTGGAACAACTATTTCTATGGATTAATTCTAATTTCTGTTGTTACTTTCTTGTTAGAACTGGCATTTCCATGGCGAAAAAACCAACCTGTTTTTAGAAAAGACTTTTGGTTAGATACATTTTATATGTTCTTCAATTTTTTTCTATTAAATCTAATTATTCTTATAGCATTATCTAATGCAACAGCTCAATTTTTCGAGGCTGCTTTAGGTCTTTTTGGTTTTAATTTAATAGATTTTCAGCTTATAGATATCTCTACATTCCCAAAATTCTGGGGTTTATTTATCTTTTTTATAGTAAGCGATTTTGTACAATGGACAACTCATAATGTGCTACATCGCGTACCATTTTTATGGAATTTTCATAAAGTACACCATAGTGTAAAACAAATGGGATTTGCTGCACATTTACGCTACCATTGGATGGAACCTGTAGTCTACAAAAGTTTTTTATATATTCCATTAGCTATAATTGGTGGCTTTACAGCAAAAGATGTGGCAATAATCCACTTTTTTACCATAATTATTGGACATATAAATCATGCCAATTTAGGCTGGGATTATGGAGTTTTTAAATATCTTTTTAACAATCCAAAAATGCATATTTGGCATCATGCTAAACAACTTCCAAACCATTTACCTAAAGGAATGAATTTTGGAATAACACTTAGCGTTTGGGACTATATTTTTAAAACAAACTACATACCTTATAGCGGAAAAGATATTGAATTGGGTTTTACAAACGACGAGAATTTTCCTAAAGATTTTATAAGTCAAGAATTATATCCTATTACATTTAAAAAGAAACCTTAACAAAAACTAAAGTTGCTAAAAAACGTAAGTAAATTAGAATCTATTCGACTTAATTGTCAAAAGTAGCGCATCATGAAATACATCTTAGTTACCATTTTAGCATTAATGTTAAGCAGCTGTTTTTCTGCAAAAGGATTACCTTTAAAAAGTGTAAAAACCGAAATTACAACCAATAACACCGAAACTAATCAATTAGAAGAAAATCTAGAAACGTTAAAAGAATCGGTTTCTAAAACTGTTACAGAAAATACAAAAGCAGCAACTAGAAACACTATAAATATAGATCATTCTTCTTTGCATAATTTATTACAGAAATATGTTAAAGATAACGGAAATGTAGATTATAAAGGTTTTAAATCTGAAATAAACACATTAAACATTTACGTTAACTATTTAGCAACGCAAATCCCTACAGAAAAATGGACTATTCAAGATCAACTTGCTTATTTTATTAATGTTTATAACGCAAATACCATTAAGTTAATTGTAGATAATTACCCAACAAAAAGCATAAAAGACATTAGTAATCCTTGGTCAAAAAACCGTATTAAAATTGGAATAGAAAATTACTCTTTAGCCGACATTGAAAATGGTATTTTACGTAAAATGAACGAGCCAAGAATTCATTTTGCTATAAACTGCGCTTCTATTGGTTGCCCAAAACTATTAAATAAAGCTTACACTAAAGATAATGTTATGGCTTTAATGGAAGAAGCAACAATTGGGTTTATAAACAATGACAATAAAAATAAAATTAGTGCAGATAGCATTAAAATTTCTGAAATTTTTAAATGGTACAAAAACGATTTCACACAAAACGGAAGCCTTATAGACTACATTAATACCTATAGTAAAACTAAAATAAATACCAATACAAAAGTTAATTACAAAAATTACGATTGGAATTTAAACGATATAAAATAATACAAAAGTAAAAACTACAATCCTGTTTTTATCGTAAATAAACATATGATAAGCATTATAATTCCTGTATTAAACGAAGCAAAAACTATTGAAGATCTACTAAATCATCTAATAGATAATGCCTCTTTAGAGAATCTCACCGAAATTATTGTAGTAGATGGCGGAAGTACAGATGGCACGCAAGATATTGTATGCAATTTAGGCTTAAACATAAAATTAATTACTTCAGAAAAAGGAAGAGCAAAACAAATGAATACTGGTGCTAAAATTGCAAATGGTGCCATTTTATACTTTTTACACGCAGATTCTTTTCCTCCAAACCGTTATGATGCTTTAATTATTAAAGAATATCATAAAAACAATTTAGCTGGTTGTTTCCGTTTAAAATTTGACAATAACCATTGGTGGCTTCGTTTAGCAAGTTGGTTAACTCAATTTTCTTGGCGTGCTTGTAGAGGCGGCGATCAAAGTCAGTTTATATGCAAAAATCTTTTTAAAGACATTGGTGGTTTTAACGAATCTTATATTATTTACGAAGATAATATACTTATTAACGAACTTTATGCGCGTAAAGAGTTTACCGTAATTCAAAAAAACATTACAACCTCAGCACGTTTGTACGAACGTCATGGCATTTGGAAACTACAATACCACTTCTGGACTATTTACGTAAAAAAATGGTTTGGCGCTTCTCCAAACACTTTATTAACTTACTACAAAAAGCATATTGCTTAATATTATTTTGTAAACCAAAATTTACACTTTATTAAGTTAAGTTATAAACAACATAACAAATACTAATAGTTAACAAAAACTAAATACTACGCTGTTTCTCTATTTTTAACATAGCTTAGACCTAACTAATAATTATTAAAAAAATTAACTGTTATGGAAATCCTACCTGTAAGCGAAATAAAAGTAGACATGTCTAAAATTACAGCTATTGAGGATATTATGAAATCTACTTTTAGGCTAATTACCTATAGTAGACAACACGAGGCAGACGATTTATTAAACGCGTATTTATCTAGCACAACAGACTTAAAAGAGTTGTTAAGCATAAAAAATGCACAAATGGAAGCTCAGACAGATGCTGAAGCAAAACTGTATTTAATTTCGCTTAATAAAACATTAGAAGTTGTTGTTGAAGAAATTAAAAACCAAATAGGCTTTAAAACCGAATTACAGTTATTTCAACTTTTTAGATCTATATCTCCAGAATCTCATAGTAGTCATCCCAATAGATACAGAAATAAAAGTGTCCAAATAGGCTCTTATATCTGTCCAGATCAGCATATAATTCCGGCTTTAGTCTCGCAATTATTTTATAATTTAAACAAAATTAGCAACCCAATTATAAAAGCTATATATTTTCATCATGAATTAATTAGAATACATACATTTATAGACGGAAATGGAAGAACCACTAGAATAGCAAAAAATTGGATTTTAATGTACGATTTATATCCGCCAATATTTATTAGAGATAATACTGAAAAAGAAGAATATATTCGTACACTTTCTAAAAGCTTTAGAGCATTAGAAACCAACCCAAAAAAATGGAATACAAGTTTAAACTTATTTTTTGAACAAGAAATATCTAGAATTTACGACAATGCAGTCATTATAAACAACTCTGTAACCAAAATAGGAAAACAAAGAAAATGAAACAACTATTATCCGAAATAACACAAATAGCTATTGGTATTTTCCTGGCAAGTATTGGCTTAAAATTATTCTTATTACCTAATGGTTTTTTAGATGGTGGCGCAACAGGAATAGCCATTCTATTAAGCGAATTATTTAATTTTAATATCTCTATATTTTTATTAATTGTTAGTATTCCATTTTTAATTCTTGCATGGTTTAGTCTGTCTAGACGTATTTTTATAAAATCGGTGTTATCTATATTAACGTTAGCTATAATTATTCATTTTGAAGAATTTACACCTATAACAGAAGACAAATTACTTATTGCCATATTTGGCGGATTATTTCTTGGAGCAGGAATTGGCTTAACTATAAAAAATGGTGCTGTTTTAGATGGATCGGAAATATTAGGCATATTTATAAACGAACGCCTAGGAATAGGTATTGGAAAAGTAATTTTAGTATTTAATGCCATTTTATTTGCCGCAACTGCCTTATTACTTTCTTTAGAAATTGCAATGTACTCTGTGTTAACTTTTATAGTTACAGCAAAAATTATTGATTTAATGATTGAAGGCTTCGAGGATTACGTTGGACTAACCATAATATCTCCTAAAAATGAAGCCATTAATACAGAACTAATTAAAACAATTGGTGCAGGAACCACACTATACCAAGGTTCTGGAGGCTTTGGTAAAAGAGGCGAAACGCTTAAACAAGACATTATCCATACTGTAATTAATAGAATAGATATTAGAAGAACCTATAATTTAATAGACAAAATAGACAAAAATGCCTTTATTATAGAGTTTGATGTTAATAAAATTAAAGGTGGCGTTTACACTAAATTTCTCTCTAAAAAAAGCTTACAAAAACTATCATCTTATAATAAAGCATCTAAATAAATTAAGTAACACAATGTCGTATTCTTAAAATAGTTATAAATTAGAAACAAATATAAACCAACACCTATTATGAATATAGCAGTACTTATAGATGGAGATAATATTCCATCTGCGCACATAAAAGAAATGATGGAGGAAATTGCCAAATATGGAAATCCTACCATTAAAAGAATTTATGGCGATTGGACAAGTCCGCATTTATCAAAATGGAAAACCTTACTATTAGAAAACGCTATTACGCCAATACAACAATACGCTTATACCAAAGGTAAAAACGCCACAGATTCTGCAATGATTATTGATGCAATGGATATTCTTTACTCCGAAAAAGTAAACGGATTTTGTATTGTATCCAGCGATAGCGATTTTACCCGTTTAGCTACCAGACTTAGAGAAGCTGGAAAGCAAGTTATTGGAATTGGAGAACGAAAAACACCAAATCCTTTTATTGTGGCTTGCGATAAGTTTATTTATATAGAAATAATTAGAAAAGAAAACGAAAAGAAGGAAAGTGCTAACCCAAAAGACAAAGCCAAAGATAGTATAGATAAAATTACACCTAAAGTAATTAAACTTATTGCTACTACAATTTCAGATTTATCGGACGATGATGGTTGGGCTTTTCTTGGAGATGTTGGTAGTTTACTACAAAAAAAGCAACCAAATTTTGATTCAAGAAATTACGGTTTCGAGAAATTAACGCCTTTAATAAAATCTATTAACACCTTTGAATTAGATAAAAGACAAAGCCCAAAAGGAAAAAACAAGTTGGTGTTTGTTAGAAATAAATAAGAATAAACTAACAGAATTAAAAACCTAGAAATAATCTTTTTTTAGCATTTAATAATTACACCTAAAAAGCTATAAACTGTTGGTAATAATAAATTTAAGAGTATAGTAATACAAACTTTTATTATTGAAAAGAGTTTATGGCAATAAACAACCTTAGTTAAAAATACTGTCCAATTCCAAAGACAAAACCTTTAGCATCATTTTTAGTAATACCAATACCATAATCTATTCTAAAAATAGCATTAAAAATACTTTTGTGCATAAAACGTAAGCCTAAACCTGGATTAATTCTAATATTACTCGCTTTAGTAAAATCGGCTAATTTACCACCTGGATTTCGCCAAGATCCAGCATCTACAAAAGCATTTCCTTGTAAAACAAACCAACCTTTTTCTAAAAGTGTATGTCTGTATTCCGAATTTAAAACAATAGCTCCGGTTCCTCGATCTATGGTATTTCCTGCGCCTCTAATATTTAAGTTATTATCTACTGCAAATGGAGAAAACGGCGAATTTATATTACTAGAAAAGCCTACACGCAATCTATTAGCCCAATTTCCTTTTGTAGCTATTTGCTTAAAATATATAAAATCGTTCCAAGCAATTACAAATTCGGGTAATTTAGATGTTCCGTTTACACCAACATATTGGCCATTAAAAACACTTCTAAAACCAGAAACATATTGGTAATTGTAATCTAAATTATTGTGCTCGTAAATAGCTTTAATTAAATGCTTGTCTAGTATTAATGATTGCGGAATAGACGCATTAGTAGCACCTGATTTATACTTATAATCTTCTGTAAACAAACTAAAACCAAGTTCCATTCTGTGTTTAAAATTAAACTCGTACAAGCCTAAAATTTCTTTAGATCTATTTTGGTATCTATAATCTGCAGTAGTATTATTAAAAAATATAGGTTCTTGCGTGGTTAAATCCTGAAAATTAAGCGCTAAACCTAATTTACGAGAAAACAAATATGGTGCCCTAAAGTTTATAGCATAACTGCTATACACATCTTTTTGATAAAAACCGCCAAAAGTTATATTTCTACCCAATAAATTAAACTCATACAAACCTAATCTATAAGCAAACTCATTATTATTAGACGTGTAGACATTTACAGATGGAATTATGGTGAAATTTTCTTCGATATTATAAAATACTTTATAGAAATTCTCGTGAGACTTAAATACTTGGTAATACGCGTGAGAAACTCCAGGTAAGCGTTTTATGCGCTTTATGTCGTTTTCTATAATTGTTGAATCTAAAACATGATTGGCTTTAACTCTTGCTATTTTCTTTACAAAAGCTGTTTTTAACTTTTTATTTCCTTGTACTTCTAATGAAAATACTAAATTCTCTTGAGAAAAGCACATTGCAGAAATTAAAAAAAAGAAGGAAAATATATATTTAATATTCATTAGAATAATAGGCTTTAAAAACAGCTTCAACAGGTTTGTTTTGAGGTGTAAATCTATTATTATCTATGCCGCCAGACGCTTCGTAATTATGAAACCATTTCCAAACAAATCCACCAGAAAACCAAGGTTCGTGCCAAAAGGTTTCAAATAATGCTTTTGTAGTATTAGTTTGCCCAACAAAATTTACAGATTTCAGGACTCTACTTGTTTCCCATGGTTTAGCTGCTGTATAATCTACACTTCTATAACCAAATTCTGTAAACAGAATAGGTTTGCTAAATTTATCTGCATAACTTTTAATAACTGGTTTGTGCTTTTCCCAACCTTTCATAGCGGCTTCAAAAGTTGGTGTTTTAAGATCGGACAACGGAAAATAAGCATCTATTCCTATAAAATCTAAGTCACTCCAAAAAGGTGTTCTTTTGTATTCGTCCCAATTTGCAGCATAAGTTAATTTGCCTTTATAGACTTTTTTAATATCTAAAATTAACTGTTTCCAGTAGTCTGGCCTGTGTTTTACAAACTGCTCTAATTCTGTTCCAATACAAAATATTTCGGCATTTAAACGTTGAGAAATTGCTGCAAAATCAAGAATAAAAGCAGAATAGGTTTTTTCTAAGTTCTTCCAATCTGCTTCGTTAGTCATTTTTATAGTTCCAGTAAATTCGCCGTTCCAAACCCAAATTTGAGGTTTAACCATTAGCTTAATATTACTTTTTCTAAGCCATTTTGCATATTGTTGTAAACCTTCTTCAGTTTCGCCAAACCATTGGCGTTTTGCACTGTAGTAAATATTAGAAGAATCTACTGCTTTTAGTAAAGCAAATGGCATTAAAGAGGCATAATTGGAATTTATTGCCTTTACTGGTTTTACATGTTTGCTTGAGATAGAATCTGATGCAGCTACAAAACTAACGCCATTAATTTTTTTAACCTGACTTGTGCAAGACTGGAATAGAACAACAAATAGTAGGACTTTAAATAATTTCATATAATGCTATTAAACACTAAATATATTCAATCTAAAATAGATTAAATATTTATACCGCTTTTTTTAATCTGTTTGGCTTTAAATTAATTTACATCTAACCGCTATTTAAAGTAATGTTTTGCTCTAAAAACAAAATAGCACCTAAAAGATTTAACAGATAGTAAAGAGAATTTTAAAACGCTTATTTTGTGTACTATTTATAATTTAATTGTAACAAGAAACTAGGTATTTAACTTAACCAATGCTAATTTTTGTATAACTAATACTAGTCGTAAAATTAGCAACTTAGAATAAAGCTCTAATTCCTAAACTATATGTGTTTCCTAAACCCTGAAAATTAACACCTCTTACTATTTTACCGTAAGAAGCTTCTAGGTTTAAAACATCTGTTATTTGATATTTCCCACCAAAACCTAATTGTGTGTAGTTTTGTTCAAAATTGTTCCCTAAATCTATTAAGAAAGCTTGTTGTGCATTTACAAAAATAGTAGATTTATTAGTCGGAAAATAACTTAAAAAAGCACTTACAGGTAAAAACATACTGTTATTAGCAAAACGTTCGGAAATATTTACATTGTCGCCATTTTCTGTAGCTTCTTTAGAAGTTTGTCCAAAATTAAATCCAAAATCTGCTTCGGTAAAAATTTGCCATTTATTGTCTGCAAATGTTTTATCATAGAAAAACTTAGTTTCCCAAAACACACTGCGTTTATCTAAATATTGTGCACCTGGTTGGTCTTTAAAAATTGGCAAATAGACAGAACTGGTAAAAGAAAAATTAGAAAAACTTGCAAAAGGCTGCACTCTAATAGATGGCGCAATTGTAGTTAAACCGCTTCTAGAATCTGTGTTATTATTCTTAAAATTAAAAACACTAAAAGGATTTTGACCTGCAAAATTATTAGCACGAACTTGCAATATTAACCCCACATTTACTCGCGAATTATTAGAAATTCCAGTATAAATTTCGGTAGTATTAGTAAAAAAATTCTGTCTTTCTATATCTTGTGGATTACTTCTTTCACCTGTCTGTTTAGTTTGCGTATAAAGACTATTAAAAAACTTAATATCCCATTGTCCTTTGCGTAGTAATTTACTTGGTGTAAATTCCTGAATATTACTTTTAGCAACTTCCTGTTCTTCTAATTCTTGTGCAAAACCAATAAAACCAACTAGTAATGCAATTGCAATTATTATTTTTTTCATTATTGTAATTATTTATTTGTTTTGTTTTACTTAAATATTTAGTAAACAGCTATAATAATACCATCTAATAATTAACAAGTTCTAATAGATAGCTTTTAATTAAAATTATTGTTTGTTAATTGTCCAATTATATGGAAAATATGAAATCTTTGCTTTTTCTGATACTTTTTCTGTTCTATACGTATTTATAAAATCAATTTCGGAAGTGCCATTCATGGTGAAATCTTCATTATACCATTTCATAATTTCAGATGCTGCAATTTTATTTTTCTTCACCTTTAAAAAAGAACCATTAATTGCTTTTTTTGTTTGCGCTGTTAATTGTGCATCTAATGTCTTTGGCAAATAAGCTTGACTAATTAATGGCGGACAACCCAAAGCGCCACAAACTAATACAAAATGGAACCGTGCATCTTTAAAATTTGCTCTTAACATTTTGTTTTCAATAGAATTTAAAGTGATTTGTTTTCCGGCTAAACTATAAGTTGTTTTATCAAAAAAACCAACTTTGTCCAAAGGCGATTTTATTGGCATGTTATCTAACAAACCTTTTATAACTGCTAAATTATAAGCGTTAATCCAAAAAGCTTGGTAGTTTTTAGCATTAGATTTACTTAAGCTTATTTTTGATGCATTAGCTAGAATATCTTCTAAATCTGTTGCGTTAATATTTTTATAATCTACCAAACCATTTTTTACATAAGTACTAAAAAACATATCCGATGACTTAAAAAAAGCTTCTAAGTTTTGTGCAGAAACAGTCGCACTAAACAAGCTTATTATTACAATAATTAAAAGATGTTTCATAATACTTATTATTTCTAATTAAACGTTTTAACAAAACTTAAGTCGGATCTTTAAGAAAAACTTACATCTGTTTTAACTGTTTTTAAAAAATGATTAAAACCTTGCTACTTTACATAGTACCTGGAAGTTCAAATAATTAAGAACTTAGACAAGTTAATCAATTAAAAAAAAGGCATCTACTAAAACACTTTCAAAATAAAAATTAGACATTCTACTTAAAACAGGTTTATAAAAATCTGCATTTTTAAAATATAAAACAGCATAAAAAAGAAACCTAAAGCTAGAAAAAAGCACCTAAAATTCTTCACTTAAAATAAAATTTTCATTTTTTTATTAAGGAATTATAAAACACTTCGACCAAAAGGCTGTAAATTGGTTACAAACTAACAAAACCAACCTTTATCTTTATGGAGCATATTGTAATTATTGGAAATGGAATAGCAGGAATTACTGCTGCCAGACATATTAGAAAAAACTCCGATAAAAAAATTACCATAATTTCTACTGAGACAGATTATTTCTTTTCTCGCACAGCTTTAATGTATGTGTATATGGGACATATGAAATTTGAACACACACAACCTTACGAATCTTTCTTTTGGAAAAAGAATAGATTAGAACTAAAAAAAGGTTTTGTAAATCATATAAATACAGACACTAAAACTTTAGAATTCTTATCTGGAGAACATTTTAGTTACGATAAATTAATTATTGCAACCGGAAGTAAACCTAACAAATTTGGTTGGCCAGGACAAGATTTAAATGGTGCCATTGGAATGTACCACAAGCAAGATTTAGAAAAATTAGAAGAATTAGCACCAGATAACAAAACATGTAAACGTGCTGTAATTGTTGGTGGCGGATTAATTGGTATTGAATTAGCCGAAATGCTAAGAAGTAGAAAAATTCCTGTTACTTTTTTAGTTAGAGAAGCAAGTTTTTGGAATGGCGTTTTGCCTAAAGGCGAAAGTACTTTAATTAACGAACACATTTTAGATCATCATATAGATTTGCGCTTATCTACCAATCTAAAAGAAATTGTATCGGACAAAAACGGAAACGTAAAATCTGTAATTATAGAAGAAACAGGCGAAGAAATTCTGTGTAATGTGGTTGGTTTAACTGCTGGAGTTAAGCCAAATATAGATTTTTTAAAACCTTCTAACATTGAAATTGGTCGTGGCGTAAAAGTAAATCGCTTTTTAGAAACTAACATACCAGATGTTTATGCAATTGGCGATTGTGCAGAACAACACAAACCTATTGGAAACCGCAGAGCTATTGAAGCGGTTTGGTATACAGGTAGAATGATGGGCGAAACTTTAGCTCAAACTATTTGCGGAAATAAAACTGAATACAAACCAGGACATTGGTTTAACTCTGCCAAGTTTTTGGACATAGAATACCAAACTTATGGTTGGGTTTTTAGTGAACGACATAAAAACGAAGACGAGCATCATTTCCATTGGAGACATTCTTCAGAAAACATTTGTATTACGATTGCTTACAATAAAAACAGTAAATTATTTTTAGGAATAAACACCTTTGGAATTAGAATGCGCCATGAAATATTTAATAAATGGCTTACCGAAAAAAGAAATATGGACTATATAATGACCTATTTAAAAGATGCCAATTTTGATCCAGAATTTTACAAACACTACGAAAACGAAATTCTTAAAGCCTACAATTTGGAATTTGAAACAGCTATTTTACCAGTAAAAAAAAGCTGGAAACGTATTTTTTCGAAAGCATAACTACAGCCATTTTTAATTAAAACAAATTACCCTATAAATTTCTGTTACTTGGAAAGTAAAACGCATTATAAATGAAAACAATAAAAACAATAGGTCTAATTATATTCTTTATTGGTTTGGCTATTTTTTCGGCATTACCAATTTTAGGAAACTATCAATTAAAAGCACCAATATTTAAAGAACTAATTGCAGAAAAAAATATTAAAAGCGCTATTTTTATAAAAAACTTAGAAGACAAAACTTTTAACAAAACCTTTAATGGCATGCAAAGTTTGTCGCCAGTAATTGCAGAAATCATTACAAACGCAAACAAATATCACATTAAAAATAAAGAATGGAGCAAAAAAATATATACTAAAACAAGTGATATGTCTGCGTTAATTGGAAAAAAATCCGCCATAGGTTTTATTCCAAATAATAAAGGTCTAATGTGGTTTTTAACTTTTGGGTTAGGTATTATTGGTGCTTTACTATTTATTTTACCAAATGTAATTTTATTAGGAAAAAAAGGGATAAAAAACAATGGTGTTTATCACGAATCTGCCACTAATAGAGGTTGGATTGGTTGGTTAGTCTTTTTCTTTTTAGTCTCTTTTTACATTGTACTTTATTTTGGATCAGAATACGCTACTAACTGGACCTTTTTAGTCGATCCAATTAGTAAATTTTTAAGCGGAAATCCAGCAGGACATTGGTTTGTTTATGGCTTTATGTATTGTGTAATTATGTCGGTAATGGCCATTAGAATGTATATTAAATACAGGCATAATATGTATCAAGTTTTTAGAACCACATCGGTTTTATTCTTTCAAATTGTATTTGCATTTATTATCCCAGAAATTATGGTGCGTTTACAAATGCCTTATTACGATTTTAAGAATGCATTTCCTTTGGATTACGATTTCTTTTTTCAATGGAATTTAAAAGATTTATTAGCAAGTGGCGGAATTGGTCTTTTTATTTTAATTTGGGGTATTGTTTTAACCTTAGTTATTGTACCAATAATGGTGTATTTCTTTGGGAAAAGATGGTATTGTTCTTGGGTTTGTGGTTGCGGTGGATTAGCCGAAACTTTAGGAGATCCATACAGACAACATTCTAGCAAATCGTTGTTTTCATGGAAAGTAGAACGTTATTTAATTCATGGCGTATTAGTATTTGCTGTGGTAATGACTGGTTTAACATTATTTAGCTTTTTTGCAGAAACAGGAACGGTTTTAGGACTAAAAGTATCGTCTATTCAAACAACTTACAGCTTATTAATAGGCTCTATTTTTGCAGGTGTTATTGGAACTGGCTTCTATCCTATTTTTGGAAATAGAGTTTGGTGTCGTTTTGGTTGTCCATTAGCAGCTTATTTAGGTTTTGTACAACGTTTTAAATCGCGATTTAGAATTACAACAAATGGCGGACAATGTATTTCTTGCGGTAATTGCTCTACTTATTGCGAGCAAGGTATAGACGTTAGAGCTTACGCACAAAAAGGAGAAAACATTGTAAGATCTAGTTGTGTTGGTTGTGGTGTTTGCAGTGCTGTTTGTCCGCGTGGTGTTTTAAAATTAGAAAATGGACCAGAAGATGGACGTATTAATCCTACAGAAATTCTTTTAGGTAACGATATTGATTTAATGGATTTACTTAACAAAAAATAAGTAGAAAATAAAGATTTAAGGCATCAATAACAAAACTAAAAACTGCAACTTTTAAGACTTTACGTTTCTAAAAGAAGACAAAATGAAAAACCTAATCACTTTTATACTTTTATTAAACCTAACATTTTGTTTGGGGCAAAAAGTGTATCAAATAAACAGGTTTAAAAATAATAGTATTAAATCTCATGGTTGGTTAATTAATACTAAAAAATCAGAACATTGGATCTTTTATTATCTAGATAGCATTGTTAAAGAAAAAGGTGTTTTTAAAACAGGATTAAAATCGGGTTACTGGAAAACATTTCATATAAATAAAACCATTGCTTCAGAAGGTTTTTATAAAAATAATCTTAAAAACGGCTATTGGAAATATTATTATAATAACGGAAACATATCAGAAAGTGGCGAATTTCTAGATAATAAGAAGACTGGTTTTTGGAAAACCTATCATGAAAACGGTAAACTTATAGAAAGTAGTCAATTTATAAATGGAACAAAAAACGGCTACATAAAAACCTATTATACTAATAACACGTTAATTTCTGAAGGGTTTATAAAAAACAATAAAAGAAAAGGATTCTGGAAAACCTATTATGCTAATGGGCAATTAAAATCTGAAGGTAATTTTAAAAACAATTTAAAAACTGGCTATTGGAAATCCTTTTATAATTCTGGACAAATAAAACATCAAGGTCGTTATAGCAAAAATTTGCAAATCAATTTCTGGACATATTATTATGGTAATGGAAAAAAAAGTAAATTTGGAGCTTTTAAAAACGGATTAGAAACTGACTATTGGTACTATTTTTCTAAAAATGGAAACAAACAAAAAGAAGGTCATTTTAACCATGGAAAAAAAAGTAATTGGTGGCTGTTTTACGACGACATGGAACGTATTAACCATAAATGTCAATTAAAAAACAACCAAAAAAACGGCTACTGCTTAATATACCAAAAAGAAGAATTGGTGTCTGCAGCAAAGTTTTTAGAAGGGAAAAAAATAAAAGAATGGGCAGATTTAGCGTCCTTTAAAAAAGAAAATAATTTAAGCGACCTAAAATGACCAACATAAAAGTAATTATTCCAGCATATAACGAGCAAGACTCTATTGGTAAAGTTATAACTGAAATTCCTGCCATAGTAAATGAAATTATTGTAGTTAATAATAACTCTACAGATTTAACTGTTAAAAACGCAACAAATGCAGGAGCAACAGTTTTAACCGAGAATAATCGTGGTTACGGCTTTGCTTGCCTTAAAGGATTAAACTACATAGCAAACTTAGACATAAAACCAGATATTGTTGTTTTTCTTGATGGAGATTATAGCGATTATCCAGAAGAATTAACTAAAGTTATAGCACCAATTATAGAAGAAAACATAGATTTTGTAGTTGGAGCAAGAGTTAAAAAATATAGAGAAAATGGTGCTATGACACCTCAACAAGTATTTGGAAATTGGCTAGCAACCTTTTTAATGAAACTGTTTTTTGATGCAAAATTTACAGACCTTGGACCATTTAGAGCTATAAAATACCACAAATTATTAGCTCTAAATATGGCAGATAAAACTTATGGTTGGACTGTAGAAATGCAACTTAAAGTTTTAAAGCAAAAAATGACCTACAAAGAGGTAGAATTAAGGTACAAAAACAGAATAGGTGTGTCAAAAGTTTCAGGTACGGTAAAAGGTACTATATTTGCAGGAATAAAAATTTTAAGTTGGATTTTTAAATACAGTTTTAAGAAGTGAATTTACCAGACCCCAACGACGTAATTTATAATTTTGCGTTCGTCATTATTTTAATATACTCTACAGCTTTAGTGCTTATTTTTATGTACGCTTTAGCTCAGCTAAACTTACTGTTTAATTATATTTCTGCACAAAAAAGAAAAGACAACTCGCCTAAATTTAATTTAGACAATCCAGAAGAAATTCCTTTTGTAACCATTCAATTACCAGTTTTTAACGAAGCTTACGTCATGGATCGTTTATTAGAGAATATTAAACTAATGGATTATCCAAAAGACAAATACGAAATACAAGTTTTAGACGATTCTACAGACGATACTGTTATTTCTACAAAAGCACACGTACAAAAACTAGCCAAAGAAGGTATAGATATAAAACATATTACCAGAACAAATCGTCAAGGTTTTAAAGCTGGAGCATTAAAAGAAGGTTTAGAAGTTGCAAAAGGAGAATATATTGCCATTTTTGATGCAGATTTCTTACCAAAAGCCGACTGGTTAAAACTAACCATTCCTTACTTTAAAAACGGAAAAATTGGTGTGGTTCAAACACGTTGGTCTCACATAAATAGAGATTACTCTATTCTAACAAAAATTCAGGCCTTTGCATTAGATGCGCATTTTAGCTTAGAACAAGTTGGTAGAAACTCTAAAGGACACTTTATAAACTTTAATGGAACTGCAGGAATTTGGCGTAAAAGCTGTATTATAGATGCAGGAAATTGGGAAGGAGATACACTTACAGAAGATTTAGATTTAAGTTATCGTGCACAATTAAAAGGCTGGGATTTTAAATATTTAGAAGATGTAACAACACCTGCAGAATTGCCGGTAGTAATTAGTGCAGCAAGATCTCAACAATTCCGTTGGAATAAAGGTGGCGCAGAGAACTTTAGAAAAATGACTAAGCGCGTTTTAAAAAGTAAACTACCACTAAAAACAAAAATCCATAGCGTACTACATTTACTAAATAGCACCATGTTTTTAAACGTACTATTAGTAGGCGTATTAAGCATTCCAATGCTATATATTAAAAACGAATATGAACATTTAAGAAACTACTTTTTAGTAATGAGTTTCTTTGTAATAAGCACCATTATATTCTTTATTTGCTACTGGGTAATGTACAAGAAAAACCACGGAAACACCTTTAAAGACTTTATACAATACGTTGTAATGTTCTTTACATTTTTCTCTATTGCAATGGGCTTTTCATTACACAATTCTATAGCAGTATTAGAAGGCCACATTGGAAAGCGAAGCGAATTTGTTAGAACCCCAAAATTCAATATTAACTCCATAAAAGACAGCTGGAAAGGCAATAAATACCTACGCAAAAACATCTCTTTAAACGTTATTGTAGAAGGCATTTTAATGCTATATTTTGCATTTGGAATGTACAGTGCTTTTATAGTTGGCGATCAAGGTGGAGATTTCGGTTTATTTCCATTTCACGCAATGTTAACCATAGGATTTGGCTTTGTTTTCTTTAAGTCTTTAACATCTAAAGCTTAGTTTTAATTTATTTTTTAGGCGTTACCTTTCAGGTCGCGCTATCATTACTCGCTTTTTTATGTTGCAAAAGCAACAACATAAAAAGAGCTTAAACAGGCCATTCTATCGCTAACGCAAATTCTACTTTCCCATCTGCTTTTTAAATTACAACAAGAGTTCCTTAATTTAGAATTAAGCTTAAAAACGCATCAATATTTTAGATACTTTTTTGTTTTTCCTTATCACTTCAATATAAAAACTTAAACTAACTAAAATTCATAAACATAATAAATAAAATACGGTGCCAATAGCTATCGGGATATTGCTGTATAACAAAAAGATAAAATAAATAAAAAAGATTACCTCTAAAAAACAACACGTTATTTTAGTCCCAACACTTAAGAAGTTTTTAAAAATAAACACTGCGTGGTTCCTATGTATAACAAAAAAAACAATTTAGGCTTTAGTAATATTACCCAAATAAGATTTCTAAAGCCTTAAAAGTGACTAATCGATCATAAATACAAGAAAAAAGTTTCAATTTAGCTAAATTGCTAATCCAAACCATGAAAATACTTTCTTTACTAAATTCTAAAACTACACAACTAAGCATAATTATATTAAGCATAATCCTTTATGTCTTATTTGCATATCAATTACAACGCGAACAATTCTCAATATTATTAACACTTTACAGCTTATTATTCTTAGGTTTTATAATCTTATTAAAATTTGGGAATTTTAATTTTAAACAACTTACCTATATCGCATTTGGATTTAGAGCTTTATTTATAATAGCTATTCCAAATTTATCGCAAGATTTCTATCGCTTTATTTGGGACGGACAATTAATCTTAGAAGGTTTAAATCCGTACTTACAAACACCAAATACTATTATGGCTTCTGGAACTATTCCAATTACAGAAGCACAAGAACTTTATAAAAACATGGGAGATTTAAGTGCTATGCACTTTAGTAATTATCCGCCAATAAACCAATTATGCTTTTTAATAGCAGCATTATTTAGTTCAAAAAGTGTTTTAGGAAGTGTTATAGTTTTAAGAACCCTAATTATTGCAGCCGATTTTGGTGTACTTTATTTTGGAAAACGCATATTAGAGCATTTAAAAATTAACCCAAAACAGATTTTTTGGTATATTTTAAATCCGTTTATAGTAATAGAATTAACTGGAAATCTTCATTTTGAAGGCGTAATGCTTTTCTTTTTAATGGCTAGCTTATATTTCTTATTTAAACATAAATGGATATTGGCAGCCATACTTTTAGGTTGCTCTATTTCTGTTAAATTAATTCCGTTACTGTTTTTACCTTTATTCTTTTGGTGGTTTTTAAAACAAGACCATAACAAAAAGTCTTCAACAGTACTAAACCTAACAAAATTAACTACTTTTTATAGCATTGTAATTTTAACTTTAGTGTTAAGTTTCTTGCCTTTTTTATCTCAAGAACTTATTTCTAATTACAGTAAAACTATAGGTTTATGGTTTGGAAATTTTGAGTTTAACGCCAGTTTTTATTACATATTTAGAGAAATAGGTTATGCCTTTACAGGTTATAACGAAATTAAAATTATAGGAAAACTAACACCTATTTTAGTTATAATAACAACTTTAATACTTACTTTTTTCCGAAAAAACCAACAACCAAAAACCCTTATTAGCACTTTACTTTTAGCAGTAAGTTTTTATTTATTTACTGCAACAACAGTTCACCCTTGGTACATAGCAACTCTTTTAATTCTAAGTGTTTTTACAGCGTATAAGTATGTCTTAATTTGGAGTTTTTCTGTTATTTTAAGCTACTACACGTATTCTCAATTAGACTTTAAAGAAAGTGCCTTTTTGCTATACATACAATATGGTTTAATGTATGTTGTATTTATTTGGGATATGTGTTTTAAAAAACCCGGAAATCAAGAATTAAAAACAAGTTAAAATGAATTATATAGATTTTATTATTGGTGCATTAGCTATGAATGCTATGCCACATCTAATTTTTGGTCTAACCAAAACACACTTTCTTGGTTTATTTGGCTATAGTGCTAAAGGAAACATTAGTTATGCTATTTTACAATTTATAATCTGTTTGGTGCTTTTTAACTATAAATATAGTTTAGAAACCTTAATAGAAAACGGATTCTTAATTGGTGGACTTACTGTTTTAGTGCTTTACTTTATTCTTGGAAAAATTGTAGTTCAGTTTTATGGAAAACAACACAAAAAATAGCACGCTTAAATCAAAAAACTAAAACTCATACTTTGCTAATTATTTACTTAGATAATATGCAGAAAACAAGTAGAATGTGAATTCTAATTTTAGTAAAAAAACCATTAAACATAATACGTAAAACCTATATTAATTTAGCTATAAACATATCAAAAACCTCTATAACTATTAGAATAATAATGATCCATTCTAAGCGGCTACTTTCTTTATGATCCATAATAGCTTTAAAAAGCTCTAAATTCTCTTTAATTATATCTATTCTATCGTGTATTAAGCGGTAGCGATCTTTTAAATCGAAGGTTTTCTTTAAGTCTACATTTAATTCGTTTAAGGCTTCGTTATCCCATGTAATATCTGGCGAATCGAAAATATATAAATTTTCTGAAATTTTATTTTTTAGGTTTAAAATCTTCCCTATAAAACGCTTTAATTTATTGCCAGAAATATCTAATTTCCCATATTTTTCTAAATAAACTGTATGTTGATTGGTCTCTATTAATAACTGTTCTGTTATTTCGGAATAGCGATCTAATGCCACAGATTGCGAAGCATTTAACATTACCAATCTTATCATTTCTTGATCTAATTTTGGTAAAACAATTTGCTCATATTCTACTTTTAACGTATTTTCTTTAATAATAACCACAACTTCTTCAGACAGTTTTTCTGTGAAAAAATTATAGCTTAATGGCTTTAATTCTATTAAAATAGTATCAATTTCAGTTTCATTTAAATTAAAAAAAGACGCCATTCCGTATTGAAAAATATACACATAAGCATTTGGACTTACTTTATAAAATAACTCGTCGCTATCTTTAAAAAGCAATTGCCAAGACAATTGCTTTTTTGCTTCTTTTATAGAAATGATACCTGCAACTTGATATGCTGAAACGTTATACATTACAAATTATCTGTATTAAAATTATTGTCTTCTAAGTTTGGATCTACAACAGCTTCTGGATCATTGTTTTCAAAACCAACATAATCATCTACGTTATAGTTTTCCATTGTTGCTTCTAATTTAGCACCAACTTTTACCAAATACTTAGTATCTTTTGTAATTACTTCTACACATTCTACCCATTCGTTTTTGGCATTTTTAAATTCAATAATATGGTCGTCGTCATAACCATAAGGATATTTATCGACTAACATTTTAAGAATTTCTGGTGTTAATTTTTTAAAATCTACAATAACACGTTTTAGATGATCTGTTTTTTTAATTGCCATAATTATAGATTTAAAATGTAAGCAAATATTAATGGCGCTACAATAGTTGCATCGCTCTCTACAATAAATTTAGGTGTATCTATATCTAATTTTCCCCATGTAATTTTCTCGTTTGGCACTGCTCCAGAATACGATCCATAACTTGTTGTTGAATCTGAAATCTGACAAAAATAACTCCAAAATGGAGTGTCTGTTCGTTCCATATCTTGATACAACATTGGTACTACACAAATTGGAAAATCGCCAGCAATTCCGCCACCTATTTGGAAAAAACCAATGCCTTTATCAGAATTATTAGTGTACCAATCTGCTAAAAAAGTCATATACTCTATTCCAGATTTTATTGTACTTGCTTGCAATTCACCTTTTAAAACATAGCTTGCAAAAATATTTCCCATGGTGCTGTCTTCCCAACCTGGACAAACAATTGGTAGGTTTTTTTCTGCTGCTGCATACATCCAAGAATCTTTAATATCTATTTCGTAATACTGCTCTAAAACACCAGATAATAGCATTTTATACATATACTGGTGCGGTAAATAGCGTTCGCCATTAGCTTCGGCTTCTTTCCAAATTGCAACAATATGTTCTTGTAATCTACGAAATGCTTCTTCTTCTGGAATACAGGTATCTGTTACTCTATTTAAGCCTTTTTCTAATAAATCCCATTCGTCTTGAGGTGTTAAATCTCTATAGTTTGGCACACGTTTATAATGCGAATGTGCCACCAAATTCATAATATCTTCTTCAAGGTTTGCGCCTGTACAAGAAATAATTTGAACTTTATCTTGACGAATCATTTCTGCAAAACTTTTTCCTAATTCTGCTGTACTCATGGCTCCTGCAAGAGACACCAACATTTTAGCACCATTTTCTAACTGTGTTTCGTAACCTTTTGCTGCATCTACTAAAGCTGCTGCGTTAAAATGTAAATAATGCTTTTCTATAAATTTTGAAATTGGTCCTTTAGTACTCATCGTCTTCGTTGTATTTTGTGCTGTTATTTTTTTCTTTTGTAGTGTAATCGTTATCAAAATCTTCTGAATTATCTTGATTTTGAAACTTATAGCTTAGCATTTTATAATATAATTTAGCTGCCAAAAAATCTGATGACTTATCAATTTTATTAGGACAAAGTTCTACTATATCAAAACCTACTACATTCTTTTCTTGAAACACTTGCTTTAAGAAATCTAAAGTTTCGTACCAAAGCATTCCGCCAGGTTCTGGTGTTCCTGTGCTTGGACAAATTGATGGATCGAAAGCATCTAAATCTATAGTTATAAATACATTTTCTGTAATTTGGTCTATTGCAGAATCTACCCAAGTATAATCTAAAGCCATTTCGTGTGCAAAATAGGTTTTGTCTTTATCCATAACCGTTGTTTCCAACACATCCATAGATCTAATTCCTACTTGTATTAAATTTGTAGTCTGACTTGCTTCGTATAAAGCACAAGCATGGTTGCAAGTAGAACCTTGGTATTCCCTACGTAAATCTGCGTGCGCATCTAATTGTAAAACTGTTAGGTTTGGATACATCTCGTTAAAAGCACGAATAGATCCTATAGAAATAGAATGTTCGCCTCCAAAAAGTGTTACAAATTTATTTTTCTTAATGTATGTTTTGGTAATTTGGTGTACCGCATCTACCATTGCTTCTGGCGTTGAATTTTCTGTTACTGCATCTGCCAAAAACACACCTTGCTTATACACTTCGGTTTCGGTTTCAATATCATAAAGCTCCATGTTTTCTGATGCATTTAAAAATGCTTCTGGACCTTTATCTGAACCTTTTTGCCAAGTGCTTGTTCCATCATAAGGCACTGGTATTAAAACAATTTTTGCTTGTTCTAATTTTGCTAATTCGTCTGGAATTCCAGCGTAATTTCTAGTTTGCATAACCTAAAATTTTAAGTAAATCTTCACTTTTTTGTTGTTCGTTAAATACGGTTTTTACTAGGTTTCCGTCTTTATCTTTATCGATTAAAATGTGCTTTGGCGATGGAATTAAGCAATGTTGCAATCCGCCATATCCACCAATAGTTTCCTGATAAGCTCCTGTATTAAAAAAACCTATATATAAGGGTTTATCCTTGTTATATTTTGGTAAATAAATAGCATTCATGTTTTGTTCGCTGTTGTAATAATCGTCACTATCGCAAGTTAATCCGCCTAATAAAACACGCTCATAAGAATCTTTCCAACGGTTTAACGCTAGCATTATAAAACGCTTATTAATTGCCCAAGTATCTGGTAGAGTTGTTATAAATGATGAGTTAATCATATTCCATTTTTCTCTATCGTTTTGCTGTTTCTGATATAAAATCTCGTAAATAGCGCCACCACTTTCTCCAACTGTAAAACTGCCAAATTCTGTAAAAATATTTGGTACATCTACGCCTTCTTCTTCACAGGTTAATTTAATTTGATTTACAATTTCATCAACTAAATATTCGTAATCAAAATCAAAAAGTAACGAGTTTTTTATAGGAAAACCACCACCAATATTTAAACTATCTAAACTTGGACATAACTTTTTTAAACTGGTATATACTTTTAAACATTTTAATAATTCGTTCCAATAATAAGCTGTATCTCTAATTCCTGTATTTATAAAAAAATGTAGCATTTTAAGCTCTACTCTATGGTTATCCTTTATTTGATTGTTAAAAAACGGAACAATATTTTTATAGCCAATTCCTAAACGAGATGTATAGAACTCAAATTTTGGTTCTTCTTCAGAAGCTATTCTAATTCCAATTTTAAATTTACCGTTAATCTCTTCAGATAATAAATCAATTTCCTCGTAATTATCTATTATTGGAATACAATTTTTCTGACCGTTATTAATTAATCTAGCAATATTTGTAATGTATTGTGCGCGTTTAAAACCATTACTAATTATAAAAGTATCGTCTGTAATTTTTCCTTCGGATTTAAGGTTTTCTACAATATCAATATCGAAAGCAGATGATGTTTCTATATGAATATCATTCTTTAAAGCTTCATTTAAAACATGTTTAAAATGCGAACTTTTTGTACAGTAGCAATAGTTATATTTTCCGTTGTAATTATGCTTTTTTATTGCAGAATTAAACCAATTTTTTGCTCGATTAATATTATTGGAAATTTGTGGTAAATATGTAAATTTTAATGGCGCACCATATTCTTCTACCAATTCCATTAAATTAATGTCGTGGAAATTTAATTCGTTGTTTTTAAGTGTGAATTCGTCTTGAGGGAAATCGTATGTCTGACTTATTAAATCAATATATTTGGTATTCATTATTAGTTGTCTAAAACGTTAATTTTAATTTGAAGACAGCAGTGATTATTCCTATAATCGGGCTGTAAAAAACAAGTAATAGTTGAGTAATCAGATTTGAATTTTCAATTCTGACGTAGGTGCAAATCCAAACTGGTGTTGGCTTGCAAAAATAGTAGTAAATACGGAAGTTAGCTTTAAGTTTCGGATGCTTAATCTGTAAGCTGCTTTTGAATATGACTTCCTAATTTCCAAAAGCCCGAACGCAGAAATAGTTTTCAATTGTTCAGCTAGATACATTGCAAATAAAAACTAAAAAATAGTATGATTTACATTTTAACAAAAATTTAACTTAAAATATTTTTTAACACTTTTAAACTATAAAAAAGTAAATGAATAGCTTTTTTCCATTAGAATAAAACATAGGTTACAAAAACTTAAATTGCTTAAAAAACGTTAAAAAAAAACCAAGTTTCATCTTAATTTAGAACTTTTTTAAAATAAAGTTAAATTAATATATCTGCGTTTTATAGAAGAAAATAATATCTTTTTAAAATAAAAAAGCACCTTAAAAAGGTGCTTTTTTTTAACTATAAGTGACTTTAAAATTAGAAGTCGAAAATTTACTGGCTGATTAGTTTATCCTTCGCAACTAGTACATTCTTTCTTTTGTTTAAATTTTTGTGCTGCATTCATACTGTGTTGGTAATACATTGATTTTATTCCCATTTGCCAAGCTGTAACATATATGTTATTTAAATCTTTTGTTGGCATATCTGGATGAACCATAACGTTAATAGATTGACCTTGATCTATAAAAGTTTGTCTACTTGCAGCTTGATACACTACATCTAATTGATCTATCTCTGGATACGTTTTAAACACATTCTTTTCTTGTTCTGTAAAGAAATCTAAATGCTGTACAGATCCATCCATATCTCGAATACTTCTCCAAACATCTACTGTATTCTTTCCTTTCTCTTCTAAAAGACTCTCTAAGAATGGGTTTTTAATAGTTGTTTTAATTTTAGCAATGTCTTTTACGTAAATATTAGACCATATTGGCTCAATACCTTGAGATACTTGCCCTAAAATAAACGCAGATGATGTTGTTGGTGCAATAGCGTTTAATGTGGTATTACGTCTTCCGTAACCTTTTAATACTTTTGGCTCGCCGTATAATTTAGCTAATTCTTCAGATGCTTTGTATGATTTATCTTTAATACATTTAAATATTTCATAATTTAAATCGAAAGCCTCTTTGCTATCAAAAGATAACATTTTAGATTGTAATAATGAATGCCAACCTAATGCTCCTAAACCTAATGCTCTATTTTCTTTTGCAAAATTATAGGCTTTTTCCATGAACTTAAATGTAAGAATATCGTCACGGTCATTAGAGTTTTTATAATCATCTAACTTTGTTATGAACTCTTCCATTACAGCATCTAAGAAATAGGTAAGTGTTTCTACAGCATCTGTGTCTTTCCACTTATCGTAATGCAATAAATTTATAGATGATAAACAGCAAACAAAAGACCAATCATCGTTTGAAGGCAACATGATTTCTGTACACAAGTTACTTGCATAAATCTCCATGTTTTTATCTTTGTAAACATCTGCAGCGTTATTGTTTGCATTGTCTCTAAATAATATATATGGATATCCTATTTCAGATCTTGATTGTAATACTCTAGCCCAAACTTTACGTTTTTCTACATCGCCATCGCGCATTTCTTCCATCCATTTGTTTCCTACAGTAACTCCATGAGTTAATTCTTGGATTGGATTTCCTTCTGTTCCTATTTCTAAGAACTCATTAATATCTGGATGATCTATTGGTAAATATGGTGAAAAACGACCTCTTCTAACAGAACCTTGACTTACAACATCAACCATTTTTTCAAATAATTGCATGATATGAACCGATCCAGAAGATTTACCATTATTTTTTACTGGCGCGCCTCTATGTCTTAATTTACCAAAGTAACCAGATGTTCCACCGCCTAATTTAGACATCATCCCTACTTCAGATTGAGAGTACAAGATATCTCCCATATCGTCTGCAATATGAGAACCAAAACAACTAATAGGCAAACCTCTTTGCTTTCCAAAATTAGACCATACTGGAGAAGCTAATGAGTAATAACCTGCCGCCATATATTTATAGAACTTATCGGCATAGCCATCTATTTTTAATATACGTTCTGCATTTTCTGCTATATCTCTAATACGTTGTTCTGGAGATATGCCATCTGTTAAATATCCAGATTCTAAAAACTTACGACTGTTTTCTGTTAACCATTCAATTTCTGGCTGGTTATTATTTTGTAAAACTTTTTTTCTTGCTTGTACAAGATCATCAGTTTTTAAAACGTCTGCATTTTGGTTGGTTAGGGTTTGCTCGCTCATAATTAAAATAGGTCTTCGTAAGTTATACTTTTGCTTCTTTTTGTGTATGCTATTGATCTTTTAACAAAGAAATCGCCATGTTTGGTTCCAATAATTTCATCGTCAAACCATTCTGTTTCTTTAAGTAAAACCTCGTCTACTGGAAAAATAGCGTCTAGCCCAATACTTACTAAAGATCTATTAAAACGATTTTTTAAGAATTCTTTTACCACATTTTTAGGTAAGAAATCTAATTCTCCTTTTTCAAAAATCCAGTCTACAATTTTGCTTTCAGACTCAAAAGCTTTTATAGACATTTCTGTAGTTACCTTCTTATATTCAGTTCCAAACCATTCTGGTTTTTCGTCTCTTAAAATTTTAATAAGATCTATACCAAAATCACCATGGATTTGCTCTTCTTTAGATGTTGCTTCTACAACATTAGAAATTCCTTTTAATACATTTTTATGCTTATTAAAAGCCATAATAATTAAAAACTGAGAAAATAAAGATACGTGTTCTATAAATAATGAGAACAAAACAATAGACTCAGAATAATCTTGATTATCGTCACTCTTAGAATTTCTTAAAGCTGTTTCTAAATAATGGACACGTTCCATCATTACAGGTTTTTTCTTTAACTCTTTAAACTCACTATTAAGACCAAGAACTTCTAATAAATGTGAATAAGCATCGTGATGTCTTACTTCACTTTCAGAAAAAGTAGCTCCAACCGCACCAATTTCTGGCTTTGGCATTTTATGAACAACATCTCCCCAAAATGTTTTTACAGCAACCTCAATTTGAGAAATAGCCAACATAGCGTTTTTAATTGCGCTTTTTTCTACCTCATTTAATCCTGTTTTAAAATCTTGAATATCGCTCGTGTAATTAAATTCTGTATGAATCCAATACGAGTGTCTTATTGCATTTACATATTCGTATAATTGTGGATACTCAAAAGGTTTAAAATTAATTCGTTTTTCAAAAACATCGGTCTTTCTTCTTCTTGCTTGCTCATTTCTGTAAAGAATGTAAGCTTTGGCAACATTAGGAAAAGAACTTTCCATTAATTGCTCTTCAACAATATCTTGAACTTGTTCTACGGTAGGCGTATAATTTAACTCATTGTTTTTTTGCTGAAGCAACTTATTATATACGTTACCCGAAATGTCTTCTGCATCATTACGTGTTCCAACACCTACAGATTGCATGGCTTTCTCAATAGCATTAGTAATTTTGTTTAGAACAAAGTTACTCGTTTCGTAATCTCTCTTAATAATTTGAAATATTTCCATTTTTTAGTCTATTAAAACGTCTACCAAAAATATGTTTGATAGAATTGTATTGCATTTTCAAAAAAAACTGTTGTTTTTATTTTAAATTAAAATGACAGCATTAATTTGTTGTCGTAATTAATTTAAACAAAACTGAATTAAAATTGATTCGTTTTGGGTTTAACAAATAGACGAAAAAGGCTTCTAAAATGAAAGCTTATTTTATAAACAAAACATACTAGTTTTTAACAAGGAGTAAGTTTTTTCCTACTTTTTAAGTTGTTAACCTTTAAATATAAAGGCCTAACAGCTAAGTAGTTAAAACGCAATAAAAACGATAAACACTTGTAAAATATAGAAAGTTGACATTTCTTAATTATTAAAAATATTAAAAAAACAAAGCAACAAAAGTGTTTAACCTTTAGATTTTATTTTTGTAGCAACTGCATCTAACTCACCATACCATTCTGAACCAAATTTTCTAACTAAAGCTTCTTTTACAAACTTATAAACTGGAATTTGAAGCTCTTTTCCTAAACTGCATGCATCGTCGCAAATTTCCCACTTATCATAATTAACAGCAGAAAATTCTGAGTATTCTTTAACTCTAATAGGATATAAATGACAAGAAACAGGTTTTTTCCATTTTACATCGCCTTGATTGTAAGCTTCTTCTATACCACAAAGAGCTGTTTTTTTCTCATCAAAAATAACATAAGCACAATCTGCATTATTAATTAAAGGCGTTTCTATTTCTCCAGAATTTATTACAGATGTTCCTTGAGCTTCAATAGCCGCAATTCCTTCTGGACGCAAATAGGGTTTTACCACAGGATAAATATCTTCTAAAATATCTGCTTCTTCAACTGTTAGTGGCGCTCCAGCATCTCCATTTATACAACATGCACCTTTACAAGCTGAAAGATTACACATAAAGTCGTTTTCAATAATTTCTTCGGATACAATGGTTTTTCCTATTTGAAACATATATATTAGTTTTATTAAAACAAATTTAGATAAACTTTACACTTATTTAGCAGTAAAGTCTTAATATTAAGATACATTTGCAACGAAAATTTTAAAAAGAAGATTATGAATTTCGAATTAAAACAAATATTTACAGCATTTATGGTATTGTTTGCCGTAATAGATATTATTGGCAATACGCCTTTAGTAATTGATTTGCGTAAAAAAGTTGGACATATTCAAAGTGGTAAAGCTGCAATTATTGCAGGAGGAATATTAATAGCCTTTTTGTTTTTAGGACAAAGTATGCTACAATTAATTGGTTTAGATGTTTACTCTTTTGCTGTTGCAGGTTCTTTTATTCTGTTTTTTATAGCCTTGGAAATGATTTTAGGAATTACATTATATAAAGAGGAAGAAACTAATCCAATTACAGCATCTGTTTTTCCGTTAGCTTTTCCATTAATTGCTGGACCTGGAAGTTTAACAACCTTATTATCTTTACGTGCAGAATTTGAAATACAGAACATAATAATTGCGGTACTTTTAAACGTAGCTGTTATTTATTTGGTATTAAAAACATCTAAACGTATTGAGAAATTTTTAGGGCAAAACGGAATTAGTATTATTAGAAAAGTTTTTGGCGTCTTGTTATTAGCTATTTCTGTAAAGCTTTTTGCTCAAAATATTAAAATACTATTTGCTTAAAATTTATAATTATGAAAATATTTACATACGTTGTATCTGTAATTGCTATAGGTTTAATAATTTTTAATATTACAAGAATTAATCTAGAAGCGCCTTTACAAGGTGAAAGCATGGCTGCCTTAATTACTATTTTTGCTGGATTATGCGCCATTTTATTGCTTCAAATTTTAAGAATTTCTAAAAATATTGAAACTAAAAGTAAAGGTAACTAAATGCTAGACACCTTAATAATTGGTGGTGGAGCTGCAGGATTATCTTGCGCATTGGTTTTAGGTTCTGGTTTAAAAAAAACATTTGCCAGAACTAAAAGTGTTGCTATAATTACACATCAAAAAACATCACATTTACAAAACGCCTTATTTAATAATGTTTTAGGCTTAAAACCTGGAACTTTAGGTAAAGACCTTTTAGAATCTGGTAAAGAACAGCTAAAATTATTATATCCAGAAGTACTTCAAATTGAAAAAGAAAAGGTAATTTCTATTCTAAATTTAGACACACATTTCGAAATAATTACCAATAAAGATAAATATACAGCCTTACGCGTTGTGGTTGCTGTTGGTTATACAAATCTTATAAATATTAAAGGTTTAGAACGTTACTTAGAGCCACATCCACAAACAGCCACAGAAAAAAATCGTCTTTGGCTTAAAAACAAAAACAACTTAGTAGCTAAAAACCTATATGTTGCTGGAACACTTGCTGGTGGCAGAAGTCAGTTTGCAATTGCTTCTGGAAGTGGCGCTCAAGTTGCTACAGATATTCTTACACTTTGGAATAACGGAAAACATACTAAAATTCACGATAAAATAGAGCTCGACCTATAATCTTAAAGCCTCAAACAATTCATTTGTATAAATAATTACTACTTTTACGGTAAATACAATATACAATGAGTTTAGAAAGAGAATTAAGTAAACGTGCAAATGGAAAGTGCGAATTATGCCAAAACATAGAGCATTTACAATTACACACTTTAGCGCCTAGAAAAGATCAAAGTCTAAAAGAAACACTTACAGCTTGCAAAACTTGTATAGACCAAATAGAGAATCCAGAAACTACAGATGTAAACCACTGGCGTTGTTTAAACGATAGCATGTGGAGCGAACACCAAGCTGTACAAGTAGCAGCATGGAGAATGTTAGCTAGATTGCGAAACGAAGGTTGGCCTAAAGATTTATTAGATATGATGTATCTTGAAGAAGACGTCTTAGAATTTGCCAAATCTACTGGAGAAGGCGAAGATGAAGAAGGAAAACTTATTCACAGAGATGTAAATGGTGTTATTTTAAATACAGGAGATTCTGTTGTTTTAATAAAAGATTTAAAAGTAAAAGGTTCTAGTATGGTTGCTAAACAAGGAACTGCTGTTAGAAACATAAGATTAGATCACGAAAACGAAACCTTTATAGAAGGAAAAGTTGGCCCAACTAGAATTGTAATTATTACAGAATACGTTAAGAAACTATAATTTGAAACCTAACAAAAAACTCAGTTCTAAATTTAGACTGAGTTTTTTTTTAATATAAGCTATGTTAGAAATAAGACCAACTTGCGAACATTGTAATAAAAAATTAGCTTCAGATTCTGAAGATGTAATGATTTGCTCTTTCGAATGTACATATTGTAGAGATTGCGCTACAAATACGTTTAAATCTGTTTGCCCAAATTGTGGTGGTAATTTTTCTAAACGTCCAATTAGACCACTTTATTTAATGGATAAATATCCTGAATCTACACTTGTAATACACAAACCAAAAGATGTAGAAGCACACTTAAAACGTATTAATAAAGAGTAAAACTGTTTATAAATAAATTAAAGGCAAGCTGCGTTACCTAAAGAATTAGTAGTTCTAAGTATTTTAAAAATTATTAAAACGCTAAAAATAGTCTTTACTACAAATTATAGCATAAAAAAACCGCTCTATTAAGAACGGTTTTAAAAATAACTATATTCTAATTGTATTATTTAGCCGGTTTAAGCGATGACATTATTTCTTGTATTTTCTTATATATTGTATCTATTTCTCCAGCAGTACCTTTTAATTTTGTTGAAAAACTTTCAATAATAGTATCATTTAAAACTACACGTTCTTCAATTTCAACAACTACCATAATTTGATCATTATTATTCAAATCTTTAAAAACATCTTTTAATTTTGAATCCCATTCAATCTTCTTTGCATTCTTAAGAGTCGAAAATGTAAAACTATGGGCAGATTTAATTTTAGAAACTTTAGAAGGAACTGGGTTTCCTCTTTTAATATCTCCTTCTCTACTTATTAAAATAATAAAACTTCCATTTGGCTGTTCTTCTGTTGCCAAATTAATTAAAGGACTAGACTTAACTAATTTTAAAGCTTTTGCTTTAGAGATTTCTTGGTTCTTATAAAAAATCTTAGTGTTTTTAAATTTTTCCTTTTTTAAATGATCTACATAGGTTTTAATCTTATGGCTTTCTTTAGGAGATAAAGTTGGTATTGGTGGCGGTGGAATATTAGATTTCTCTCCTTTTTTAACATAGCCTTGTCCATTAGAAGTAGTTGTTTCTTCTCCGTTTTCATCAATTAAATTACCCCAACGATTAAAGTAGGTAATGTTGTTCCCTTTTTTATTATAGTAACACGTTTTATTATTTATTAGAACAATACCATTACTATCTCCTTTTAACTTTTTTATAGATTCTACGGTTTGAGAATTCTTTTTAGCTTCATTAATTTTTTTAGGATCTGTTATTATATTTGCCGAAACCTTTTTACCATTAACAGCTGTATTTGGTTTTGGTGGCATTGGTGGCGGCAGAATATTAGATTTCTCTCCTTTGTTTAATTTTGGAGAATTATCTATTAATTTAGAGTTGTTGCTTACCAAAGTAATTAACACAGGCTTAAATTTAGCTTTACCAGATTTTATATTAAACAATTGAATTACCGTACCTACATTTGCCGCTTTAATTAAATCAATTGCTTTTTTACTAATTTTATGACCTCTAACAACCACAGAACTTTCTCCAGGAACTTTAATAATAAAAGAGGTTACTTTTTCACCATTTACATTTCCTAAGATTAATCCTTCTACTTGCTTTTTTGTGAAATTAAAAAAACATTCTTCTTGACAAGGAATTCCGTTTACGGTTAATTTAGACTTGTATTTACTTAGCACACCAGAAGTAAACTTTATTTCTTTTGCTT
>CALJFB010000002.1 GCA_938073895.1 uncultured Flavobacteriaceae bacterium | reverse complement strand
CCAATAGAGCGCTGAATTTCCATTACATTTTCTGGTGTAAAGGTATGATAAGAACCGTCTATGTGCGACTTAAACTTTACGCCTTCTTCTTTAATTTTTCGTCTTCCAGATAAGGAATACACTTGGTATCCACCAGAATCTGTTAAAATATTTCTATCCCAATTAATAAACTTATGTAATCCACCAGCTTTTTCAATAGTTTCAATTCCTGGACGCAAATATAAATGATACGTATTTCCTAAAATAATATCTGGATTTATGTCTTCTTTTAGTTCTCGTTGATGAACACCTTTTACAGTACCAACAGTACCAACTGGCATAAATATTGGTGTTTCTATAACACCATGATCTGTTACCATCTTTCCTGCTCTTGCACTACTTTGTGCATCTTTAGCTTCTAAATTAAAAATCATAAAATAATATATACGTATAAACGCAAATATAAATAACTTAATGTATTAAGGTCTTAAACATTATATAAAAAATCATGAAATAGATAAAACTAAAGATCGTATTAATTTTAAAAATTAGAAATTAGACTTTTTTTTGTGTTTCGTATTGATATACTTCATTTAAAAAAAGATAATGGAACTTAAACTATTAAAATTAAGAACTATAGTTTTATATTAAATTTACTTCTAAAGGTTATTTGAGATTAAAAAAACGTCTAAATAATTAATTTTACTTTTTAGTTTGAAACCTAATTAATTTTACAAAATTGTTAGCAAATAGTAAATTTAGTTAATAAATGAATGGTTTTATTATTTTGATTAGATGCCTTAAAAAGTTAATTTTGACACTAAATAATTTAATACACAACTTAATGGCAACGACAAAGCAACTCCAAGAGCTAACAACCCAAGTACGTAGAGACATTATACGTATGGTACACAAAGTAAGTTCTGGTCATCCAGGTGGATCTCTTGGCTGTGCAGAATATTTAGTAACGCTATACCAAGATGTTATGGATCGTAAAGACGGTTTTGATATGGATGGATTAGGCGAAGATATTTTCTTTTTATCTAACGGACATATTTCTCCTGTTTTTTATAGTGTTCTAGCGCGTTCTGGATATTTTCCAGTCGAAGAATTAAGTACATTTAGATTATTAAATTCAAGATTACAAGGTCATCCAACTACACACGAAGGTTTACCTGGAATCCGTATGGCTTCGGGATCTTTAGGTCAAGGATTAAGTGTAGCAATTGGTGCCGCTCAAGCTAAAAAAATTAATGGTTGTGGTCATACAGTATTTGCTCTTATGGGCGATGGTGAATTACAAGAAGGTCAAAATTGGGAAGCAATTATGTATGCTGCTGCTAATAATGTAGATAACTTAATTGCTGCTGTAGATTTAAACGGGCAACAAATTGATGGTTCTACAGATACTGTTTTATCTCTTGGAAGTGTAAAAGCTAAATTTGAAGCTTTTGGATGGGATGTTATTGAAGTTGAAAAAGGAAACGATATTGAGAGCATTAAAACTGGACTAAAAGACGCAAAAGCGAAAGCTGGAAATAAAAAACCTATAGTTATTTTACTTAAAACCGTAATGGGAAATGGTATTGACTTTATGATGCATACACACAAGTGGCACGGTAAAGCTCCTAATGACGAGCAATTAGCTGAAGGATTAAGACAAAACCCTGAAACTTTAGGAGATTACTAAAAACCTATTTACGAATTACGATTTTAGACTTATGAAAACATACGAAAATACAGGAAGTAAAGATACGCGTTCAGGTTTTGGAGCTGGACTTACAGAATTAGGACAAACTAACGAAAACGTTGTAGCACTTTGTGCCGATTTAATTGGATCATTAAAAATGGACGATTTTAAAGCAAATCATCCAGAACGTTTTTTTCAAGCTGGTATTGCCGAAGCTAATATGATTGGTATGGCTGCTGGTTTAACTATTGGTGGTAAAATTCCTTTTACTGGAACATTTGCAAACTTTTCTACTGGTCGTGTTTACGATCAAATTAGACAAAGTGTTGCTTACTCTGGTAAAAACGTAAAAATATGTGCATCTCACGCAGGTTTAACTTTGGGTGAAGATGGCGCAACACACCAAATATTAGAAGATATTGGGTTAATGAAAATGTTACCTGGCATGACCGTAATTAATACTTGCGATTATAACCAAACTAAAGCGGCTACTATTGCAATTGCAGATTACAATGGACCAGTTTATTTACGTTTTGGAAGACCAAAAGTACCTAACTTTACCCCAGCAGATCAAAAATTTGAAATTGGTAAAGCCTTAAATCTAACCGAAGGTGGAGATGTTACAATTGTAGCAACTGGACATTTAGTATGGGAAGCTTTAGAAGCTGCTAAAACGTTAAACGAACAAGGTATTTCTGCCGAAGTTATAGACATTCATACTATTAAACCTTTAGATGCTAAAGCAATTATAAATTCTGTTGCAAAAACAAAATGTATAGTAACTGCAGAAGAGCACAACCATTTAGGTGGATTAGGAGAAAGTGTTGCACGTGTACTAGCACAGCATAGTCCTACGCCTCAAGAGTTTGTTGCTACTAACGATACTTTTGGAGAATCTGGAACACCAGCACAATTAATGGAAAAGTATGGTTTAAATGCTAACGCTATTGTTAATGCTTGTTTAAAAGTATTAAAGCGTAAATAATTACAACCTTTATATAATTTAAAAAATCGCTATAACGCAAGTTGTAGCGATTTTTTTTGTTGAATAGCTTAATCTGCCAACACTTAACTTTGTCATTTTTTTAGTCTAACTTGGCTTAACTGCTGATATAAAACATTGCAACGTATTCATATCATCTTAAACGTTGGCTGTAATTAAAAAAACGAAATCAAAATTAACATATGAAATTAAAAAGAAATTTATTTACGATTCTATTTTTGACAATTAGTACAATCGGAATTGCGCAAGATTATAAAAGTGAACTAAAAAAGGAATTTAATGATTATTTGAGTACAATTGTAAATATGGAGTTTGAAAAATCTATGGAATATATTGTTCCTGAATTTTTTGAAATTATTCCAAAATCCCAAATGATTAAGGTTATGAAAATGACTTTTAACAATCCAGATATAGAGTTTGAAATAAAAAACCCGAAAATCTTGAAAGTTAATGACAAAAAGGAAATTGAAAAGAAATATTATTCACTTCTGACTTATTCAAATCAAATGAATATGAAAATAAGAGGAGAAGAAGGAGAAACAAAAGCCGAAAAAACAACGAGAATAAACCTGACTAAATTGTCATTGGAAAGTACTTTTGGTTCTGAAAATGTCGTCTATAACGAAAAAACTGATTTTTTTGAAATTCAATCTCAAAAAGAAGTTTATGGAATATCTGAAAGTGGAGAAAAAAACTGGAAATTCTTAGTAATTGAAAAGAAACAGAAAATGATTTTGGGAAAATTATTGCCAAAAGCATTGAGCGAAAAAATATAAAAAACTACAGCCAACAATATATATAATTTATTGCTTGCTTCTTACCTACTTGCGAAAATCCTCGCGGATTTTCTTTGGCAGTAATTATTTATTAATTTAGTGCAAAACCACACAGCTAATCATACACAACAACATTAAGCGAACATTCCCCAAAAACTAAATTGTCAGTTTGACACAAATTCAAATATTATCTATTAATTTAATATTCAGATGTCAACTATCAAAAAAAAAAAATCACTATAACATAAATTGTAGCGATTTTTTTTGTTATTATCTTAACCTCTAAAAACCTACTTTTGTAACTCTTCTAAACAGCAAAGTCAAATTGATTTTCTAAGTGTGCATTTTTATATAAAATTGCTTTTAGAATCTCAAAACAAGCAATATTTAATAATTTTGACACAAAACACATACGTAATAGATTAAAATTCGTTTTAATCATTGAAATAAAAATTAAATTCGTTTTTTTTGTATAAAAAATTAACAAATTATGTTATCAAATAATGTAACAGATAATAACAATACTTCAAAAGTATTTGAATCTACGGAATATATACGTAACCGCTTCTCTGTGGTTATGTCTAATATGTACAAAAAAGAAGTGCCGCTTTACGACGAACTTCTTGAATTGGTTAACGATATTAATAACGATGTTCTTTCAAAAAATAACAACATTAAAGAACGCTTAGAAAAGACCGGAGAAATTACGCGCCTAAATATGGAACGTCACGGAGCAATTCGTTTAGGGAAACCTTACGAGCTTTTTACTATGAGACGCTTATTTAAAGTTATGGGAATGTTTCCAGTTGGTTATTATGATTTAGCAACTGCAGGAGTTCCTGTTCACTCTACTGCATTTAGAGCTATAGAAAATGCAACTCTTAATCAGGCGCCATTTAGAGTTTTTACCTCTTTATTACGTTTAGATTTAATTGATGATGAACAACTTAGAGATAAAATTGATACTATTTTAGAAAACCGTCAAATATTTTCGGAAAAGACTTTAGAATTAATCGATAAATCTGAAAAAAATGGTGGATTAAACAAAGAAGATGCAGAGTTATTTGTACAAGAAGCCTTAAAAACATTTCAATGGCACGATACAGCTACTGTAGATTACGAAACATACGAAGAATTACTTAATCAACACAGACTAATTGCAGATGTAGTTGCATTTAAAGGACCACACATTAACCATTTAACGCCAAGAACTTTAGATATAGATCAGGTGCAAGCAAGTATGGAAGCTCGCAATATTCCACCAAAAGATAATATTGAAGGTCCACCAGCAAGAAAATGTCCTATTTTATTACGCCAAACAAGTTTTCAAGCATTAACAGAAAACGTGACTTTTAAAAACGATTCTGGAAGTAAAAAAACAGGAAAACATAAAGCACGTTTTGGAGAAATAGAACAACGTGGCGCTGCATTAACTCAAAAAGGGCAAGATTTGTATCACGAGTTATTAAACAAAACACGTAAAGCCATTGGTGGATCTCCAACTGCTGAAAATGCAGAAGAATACAACCAATTATTAGCAGAAAACTTTAAAGTTTTCCCAGATAGCTATAACGAATTATACAATCAAGAATTAGCGTATTTCCATTACTTTACAACTCCAAAAATAGAACGTTTAGCTAAAGATAAAATTTATAATTTTACAGACGTAAGCAAATTATTAGAAGATGGCTACTTATCTATTGAACCAATGATTTACGAAGACTTTTTGCCCGTAAGTGCAGCAGGAATATTTGCTTCTAACTTAGGTACAGATGATGCAAAACGTGAGTATAAAGAAACCTCAAATCACACATTATTTGAAAAGGATTTGGGTCAGCCTGTATATGACTTGATAAAATGGTATGAAAATATTCAAGCAGAAACTATTATAAAATGCTTAGCTGAAATAAATGCTTAATTTACAATTAGAATACAATTAAAACTTAAAAGTGGAGCCTCTATATTCTAAGCTTCACTTTTTTTGTACATCTAATTATTGACCTAAAAATTTTTACACATAAAATAGTTATTCTTTTTAATTTCACTTCAATAAAAAATAATGTAAACTGTTACTGGTTAACCCTACTATTTGTTTTGTTATGTCTTTTAAAAGATGAAAATATTGTAGTTTGTCTTAAAATGGTTTAATTATAATATTGATGAAAAATAAAGCATATAGCAACGTCTTAAAATAAAAAAGCCTTACGTATAATTATACGTAAGGCTTTTTTTCTAAAAACGAATTAAAACTTAATAAGCGTTTAAAAGGTCTCTGTATTCTTTTAAATCTGCTAAGTTCGATTTATTATTTAAGTTTCTTGTTAATGCTATAACATACTTTAAACTTTCAACTGGATTAAGTTCGGCTGTTTCAGTTTCATCTACCTCAACATCTTCTTCATCCTCAATAGCATCATCATTAGGTATCGAAATCATGAAGCTTTCTGTAGCCTCAATATGCTCAAAGGTTAATCTTAGAACTTTTACAACTAAAGGAACTTGCTGCTCTAAAGCATAAGATCTTAATTCTTTAATATCGGTAATTAAAGAATCTGTATTAATTCCTGTCTCGTCAAGATTTACTAAAATCTTATCTATTAATTTAATGGCTTTACTATTTTCCAAATTAGTCTAATTATGTAGGTTATTAATATATGCTATTGCAAATTTAATTTTTTAGAATCCAAATAACTCACTTTTTAAAATAAATCTTTCATGAAAATTGTAATAAATTCATAAAAAAAACCCTTTCAAATAATTGAAAGGGTTTTTAAATATATTTTAAATCTTATTTATTATAAAGCAGCAACGTGCTTAGATAAACTTGATTTTAAATTAGACGCTTTATTAGCGTGTATAATATTTTTCTTTGCTAATTTATCTAACATAGAAACAACAGAAGGAAATAAAGTTTGTGCCTCGTTTTTATCTGTTAACTCTCTTAAACGCTTTATTGCGTTACGAGTTGTTTTATGTTGGTACTTGTTTCTAAGACGCTTAGCTTCGTTGCTTCTTATTCTTTTTAATGCTGACTTATGATTTGCCATTTGTATCTTTTTATTTAAAAAATTGTAGCCCGTAGGGGAATCGAACCCCTCTTACATGGATGAAAACCATGCGTCCTAGCCGATAGACGAACGGGCCATTTTGTTATTGAGTTTGCAAATATAAATCTAATTTTTAAACTTGCAAAACTTTATTTCAAAATTTATTTGAACTTCATTTAGATAACAATACCTGAATGCGGGTGCAAATATACAACTTATTTTTACTTTCACAACACCTTTTAAAAAAAATATATTTTTTTTTAAACTAATAAGCTTTTGCAAACAAAACTCTAGTTTTAGAAGGCTTTCCTGTGAAAACACAAACACCTTCTTCTGGCTCAAAACTATCTGGAATACAACGTGTTGTTGCTTTTGTTAATTCCTTAATTTTATCTTCGGTTTCTGTAGTTCCATCCCAATGTGCTGAAACAAATCCTCCTTTAGTTTCTAAAACTTCTTTAAATTCTTCAAAAGAATTCACTTCTGTAATGTGAGTATCTCTATATAATAAAGCTTTATTATACAAATCGTCTTGAATTTGAGTTAATAGGCTTTTTACTTTTTCTGTAATAGTCGCTAAATCTGTGACTTCTTTAGTTAATGTATCTCTACGTGCTAATTCTACAGTGCCGTTTTCTAAATCTCTTGTCCCAATAGCTAAACGTAATGGCACACCTTGTAATTCATGCTGTGCGAACTTTGCTCCTGGTCTAAAGGTATCTCTGTTATCAAATTTAACGGTAACACCAACAGCTCGCAAATCTTTCATAACACCATTAACAACTTCTGTTATGGCTTCTAACTGCTCATCTGTTTTATATATTGGTATAATTACAACTTGGTTTGGCGCTAAATTTGGAGGCAATACCAAGCCTTGATCATCACTGTGCGTCATTATTAAAGCACCCATTAATCGCGTAGAAACACCCCAAGAAGTTGCCCAAACATAATCTTTCTTACCTTCTTTGTTAGCAAATTTCACATCGAATGCTTTTGCAAAATTCTGACCTAAAAAATGAGATGTCCCAGCTTGTAACGCTTTTCCGTCTTGCATTAATGCTTCAATACAATAGGTTTCATCTGCACCAGCAAAACGCTCGCTTTCGGTTTTACGGCCTTTAACTACAGGAATTGCCATAAAATTTTGAACAAAAGTAGAGTAAACATCGTTCATTAATTCTGCTTCCGTAATTGCTTCTGCTTTAGTAGCATGTGCTGTATGGCCTTCTTGCCATAGAAACTCTGCTGTTCTTAAAAACAAACGTGTACGCATTTCCCAACGCACCACATTAGCCCATTGGTTTATTAATAATGGTAAATCTCTATATGATTGAATCCATCCTTTATAGGTGCTCCAAATAATTGCTTCACTGGTAGGTCTAACTACAAGCTCTTCTTCTAACTTTGCCTTTGGATCTACACGCAATTTTCCTGGGTTATCAGGATCGTTTTGTAATCTATAATGTGTTACAACAGCACATTCTTTAGCAAAGCCTTCTGCATTTTTTTCTTCTGCCTCAAATAAACTTTTTGGGACGAATAATGGAAAATACGCATTTTGATGACCTGTTTCTTTAAACATTCTATCTAATTCTGCTTGCATCTTTTCCCAGATAGCATAACCATAAGGCTTAATAACCATACAACCTCGAACCGCTGAATTTTCGGCTAAATCAGCTTTTACTACTAATTCATTATACCATTTCGAATAATCTTCTGCTCTACTTGTCAGTTTTTTGCTCATACACAGTGTTTTGGCACAAATATTGTGATATTGTTAAATGTTAGAAATCTTTGGACAAAACTAACTATTTTTGTTATGTTCAACAATAAAAAACTATTGCGTTATGAAATATATTAATCACTTTACAACAAAAACATGGTATTTACTAGGCTTAGCAGTGCTTTTAAGTATGACGTCTTGTGGATCTTATCAATACGTTGGTCAAGATAACGATGGTATTTATGGAGAAGAACCACAAAAAACTGTTATAATTGAAAATATTGAAGAAGATAATTCTAACTATTACAGCAACTATTTTAGAGAAAAATCTAATGAAGTTGAATTATATCCTGAAACCGATGAAACGTTTACAGATGTAGAAAATTACGAAAACAATACAAACACTAATAACCAAAATGGAAGTTGGGGAGAAGATAACACAAATATAACTGTAAATTATTACGAGAACGGCTGGAATAATAACTGGAACAATGGTTGGAATAATTGGGGTTGGAACCAAGGTTTTGGTTGGAATTATGGGTTTGGATGGAACAACTGGGGCTGGAACCAAGGTTTTGGTTGGAATTATGGGTTTGGATGGAATAATTGGGGTTGGAATAACGGATTTTATGGTGGTGGTTTCTACGGAAATCCTTATAACGGATTTGGTTATGGATACGGCTACTACGGACGTAGTTACGCTTACTCTAATGGTTACAGAAACAATGCAAGATTAGGTAACAGCTATTTAGGCGCTAGAAACAACTCGTTAACAAGACCAAGAACTAGTATATCAACACGTCCTAGAACTAATACAACTAGACCAAGAACAAATACAACACGTCCTAGAACTAGTACAACTAGACCAAGAACAAATACAACAAGACCTAGAACAAACACTACTAGACCCAGAACGAATACAACTAGACCTAGAACAAGCACTCCTAGAACTAGTACACCTAGAACAAGCACACCAAGATCTTACTCAAGTCCAAGATCTAGTGGTAGCTTTAGAGGTTCTTCAACTCGAAGTAGCTCAAGTTCAAGAAGACCTAGATAAGTCTAGTTAACCTCAAATAATTGTTATGAAAAAAATATTATTCACAATTGGAAGTTTATTTTTAGCTTCAACCATATATGCTCAAAACATAACTGATGCATTACGTTATGGAGATTCAGACATTCAAGGTTCAGCACGTTTTAGAGCTTTAAGCGGTGCTTTTGGAGCACTTGGCGGAGACATGAGTGCAGTTAGTATTAACCCTGCAGGATCTGCAATTTTTAACTCTAGTCATGCCTCTTTTACTTTAGGTCTTAATGGAAAGAAAAACGAAACCTCTTTTTTTGGTACACAAAACACTAATAAAGATAGTAATATAGACTTATCGCAAGGTGGCGCAGCATTTGTTTTTAAACATAACAATGAAGCTTCAAAATTCAAAAAATTTACATTAGGTCTAGCTTATGATAGAACAGGAGATTTTAATAACAATTGGAAAGCTTATGGTAATAACACAAATAATTCAATTGGTAACTACTTTTTACAAAATGCGCAAGGTTTACGTTTAGATCAAATTTCGGCATTTCCTGGAGAAAGCACATCAGATGCTTACTCTGCAATTGGATCTGCTTACGGAAGTCAATACCAGCAAGCTTATTTAGGGTATGATTCTTACATCTTAGAGCCTAACACTGCAGACGATGATAATACATTATATACATCAAACATAGCTGCAGGGAATTATAAACAAGAATACAGCTATGCTTCTACTGGCTATAATGGTAAACTAGCCTTTAATTTTGCGACGCAATACACGGACAAATTTTACTTTGGGTTAAACTTAAATTCTCACTTTTTAAATTACGAGCGTTCTACATTTTTATTCGAAGAAAACAATAATGGTGGTACTATAAAACAAGTGGCTTTTCAAAATGATTTAACTACTATTGGAAATGGCTTTTCTTTTCAACTAGGTTCTATAATTAAGCTTAGTAAAGAAGTTAGACTAGGTTTAACATACAGCTCGCCTACTTGGTATACTATAGAAGACCAAACAACACAATCTTTAGAAACACTTAGAGAAGAATCTGGATCTAATTTACTACAAATTGTAGATCCAAGAATTGTAAATATTTTCCCAAGATATAGATTACAAACACCTAGTAGTTTTACAGGAAGTTTAGCTTACATTTTTGGAAAATCGGGATTAATTAGTTTTGATTATGGAAGAAAAAACTACGGAAACACTAAATTTAAACCAAAATCTGACGCTTATTTCTCTGAGCAAAATAACACCATTAAAGATCAGTTAACGGCTGCTAATACATATAAAATTGGAGGCGAATATAAAATTAACCAAGTAAGTTTAAGAGCTGGATATAGATTTGAAGAAAGTCCTTATAAAAACAAAACTACTATTGGTGATTTATCTGGCTACTCTTTAGGCTTAGGCTATAATTTTGGGAATACAAAATTAGATTTAACCTACGATACTGCACAACAAGACAGAAATCAATCTTTATATAATATTGGTTTAACAGATGCTGCTGCACTAGATCGTAAAATCTCAAATATTACTTTGAGTTTAGGATTTAGTCTTTAAAACAACATACGTTTTTATAAAAAGGCCTCACTATGTTTAGTGAGGCCTTTTTTATTTGTTACCAATTTATATTAATTACAATTAATTTAATGTATAACTAAATTAATGAACTTTAAAATTAACTAAATATTACATTATCCTTTAACAGGAATTTCTTTTAAAATCTCTAAAACAAAGTTCCAATATTTTTTAGCTGAAGAAATACTTGCGCGTTCGTCTGGAGAATGAGCTCCTTTTATGGTTGGCCCAAAACTAATCATTTCCATATCTGGATAATTTTGTCCTAAAATACCGCATTCTAAACCTGCATGACAAGCAGCAACGTGTGCTTTTTCGCCATTTAATTTTTCGTATAAAGAAGACAACACTTTTAATATAGACGAATCCATATTTGGTGTCCAACCTGGATAATCTCCAGAAAGTTCAACCTCGCAACCTGTTAATTCAAAAGTTGCTCTTAACACATTTGCTAAATCTAATTTTGCACTTTCTACAGAACTACGTGTTAAACATCCAATTTTAATAGCGCCATCTTTTATAATTACTCTTGCAATGTTATTAGATGTTTCTACTAAACCAGGAATATCTGCGCTCATTCTATACACACCATTTAATGCTGAATATAGTGCTCTTGTAATACCTTCTTGAATACCTAGATCCATAATAAATTCTGGTGTTTCGGAGGCTTCTATTACAACAGTAAAATCTGGTTCTAAAGTTTTATTTTCAATTTTAATGGTTTCAGCTAAAGCATTCATTTCGCTTAAAAAAGCAGCTTCATGAACCGCATCTATAGCAACTATTGCAGTACTTTCTCTTGGGATAGCATTACGTAAGCTTCCACCATTTATTTCAGAAATACGTAAACCAAAATTTTCAAAACCATCAAATAATAAACGGTTCATAATTTTGTTAGCGTTTCCTAGACCTGTAATAATTTCCATTCCAGAATGTCCACCTTGTAATCCTTTAACCGTTATTGTATATCCTTTTTTAAATTCTGGTGTTTCTTCTTGCTTGTAAGTTCTTGTTGCAGTAACATCTACGCCACCAGCGCAACCAACACCAATCTCGTCATCTTCTTCTGTATCTAAGTTTAAAAGAATTTCACCTGTAAGTAAACCGCCTTTTAAGCCCATTGCACCTGTCATTCCAGTTTCTTCATCTATAGTAAATAAAGCTTCTATTGCAGGATGCACAATAGCTGTACTTTCTAGAATTGCCATAATAGTTGCAACACCTAAACCATTGTCTGCACCTAAAGTTGTTCCGTTAGCTTTTACCCAATCGCCTTCTATTTTCATTTCAATACCTTGCGTATCAAAATCGAAATCTGTGTCGTTATTTTTTTGATGAACCATATCTAAATGCGATTGCATTACAATGGTTTTACGATTTTCCATTCCAGAAGTTGCCGGTTTTTTAATAATTACATTTCCAACCTCATCTTCAATAACCTCTAATCCTAAATTTGCACCAAAGTCTTTCATAAATTGAATAACGCGTTCTTCTTTTTTTGAAGGTCTTGGCACAGCATTTAAATCTGCAAATTTATTCCAAAGTGCTTTTGGCTCTAAAGCTCTAACTTCTTGACTCATTTTTTTCTATTTAAATTTCAAACAAAGGTAATTAATAGAAAACGATTGTTGCAAACATTTCTTATTTTTGAAATATGCCAAAAAGAAAATCGCTTGTTTTAGCTTTACTTATAATTCCTACATTACTAATTATAAAGCTAATTTCTTATTTCCCAGAAACTGTAGAAACCTATTACAGTAATGGAATATATCCAATTATCTCTAAATTATTACACTTTAGTTTGGGCTGGATTCCTTTTTCTTTTGGAGACGTTTTTTATACCGTAACTAGCTTATGCGCCATTTATTGGTTTATTAAAAATATAAAACGAATTTACAAGGACACTTTACATTGGTTTTTAGATATTTTTGCTGCTATTAGTATATTTTATTTAGCTTTTAACGTACTTTGGGCTTTTAATTACTACAGAAAACCGCTTCACGAAAACTTAAATCTAAAGGCAGATTACACTACAGAACAGTTAGTTAAGGTTACTAAAATATTAATTTCAGAATCGAATACACTTCATTCTAAATTATCAAAAAACGATACATTAAAAGTGGATTTTCCGTTTGATAAAGCTTTTGTAATTAATAATACGCATTTAGGATATAATGTTTTAAAAGAAACCTATCCGCAGTTAGATTATAGTGTTAGTAGCATAAAAAATTCATTATTTAGCTATCCATTAACACTAATGGGTTTTAGCGGTTACTTAAATCCATTTACAAACGAAGCGCAACCAAATAGCTTAATTCCTATTTATAAATATCCAACCACTTGTGCGCACGAAGTTGCACATCAATTAGGTTATGCAGCAGAAAACGAAGCTAATTTTATTGGTTATCTTGCCTCTATAAACCATCCAAACGCCTATTTTAATTATTCGGGTTACACGTTTGCTTTAAGACATTGTTTGGCAGAAATCTATAAACGTAATCCGGATTTATATGTAGAAGTTGCAAAAACTATAAATCCAGGAATTTATGCTAATTATAAAGAAGTAAGCACCTTTTGGGATAAACATAAAAACATATCAGAACCCGTTTTTAAAAAAACGTACAATACATTTCTAAAAGCTAATAATCAATCTAAAGGTATAGAAAGTTATAGCTATGTAGTCGCACTATATGTTAATTATTTTATAGAACAGAAAATATAAAGTATATTTAAAAAAATTTTTTAGATGAATTGTTTTGGTTTACAAAACACAATTTCTAAATAAATTTATTATATCTATAATACAACACTTTATAAGTTGTATTCTGTAATTCTAATAAAAACCAATACATACTATCTACCAATAAGAACCATAATTTTATGATAAAAAAACTTCTATTCTGCGGACTTTTAAGCTTTACAACGCTTGGATTCTCTCAAGATTACATTCCGAAAAACGATGGCGTAAAAACAAATACCAAAAATTATACAGTTTTTACCAACGCTAAAATATACATTACACCAACGCAAGTTGTAGAAAACGGAACTTTGGTTATTAAAGACGATAAAGTTATAGCTTCTGGAGCTAACGTAACTACTCCTAAAAATAGTGTTATTGTAGATTTAAAAGGCAAAAGCATTTATCCATCATTTATAGATATCTATTCGGATTTTGGGACAAGTATAACACCTTTTAATTCTAATGGTAATTACTCGCCACAATACAATGCAAAGCGAAAAGGTTATTATTGGAACGACCATATGCGACCAGATGTTAAAGCTATTAATCATTTTAAATTTGATAACTCTAAAGCCAAAACACTTCAAAAAGCAGGATTTGGTGTAGTTAATACGCACGTAGACGACGGAATTATGCAAGGCTCTGGACTTTTAGTAGCTTTAACTAATAAGGCAGACAATTCTAAACGTTTATTAGACGATAATTCTGGAATGTTTTACAGCACGTCAAGAAGTAAAACTACAAAGCAATCTTACCCAACATCTATAATGGGAACTTTTGCCTTATTACGCCAGTTTAATTACGATGCTAATTGGTATGCTACTGGAAATATGTCTGTAAAAGACCGCGCATTACAAGCGTTTTTAGATAATAAAAATGAAGTTCAGTTTTTTGATGCTTCAGATAAAAACAACATTCTTCGTATAGATAAAATTGGTGATCAGTTTAATACGCAATATGTTTTTGTTGCTGGCGGATTTGAATACGAATTGGTAAATCAAATTAAAAACACCAATGCAAAATTAATTGTACCTATAAATTTTCCAGATGCATTTGATATGGAAGATCCATTATTAGCAAGAGATGTAGATTTAGAAGACCTACGCGAATGGAACCAAGCGCCTAGTAATCCTAAAATATTAGCAGACAATAATATTACATTTGCTTTAACTACTCATAATTTAAAAAAGGTTGAAACCTTTAATACGCAATTACTAAAAGCTATTTCTTACGGTTTAAACAAAACAAAAGCATTAGAAGCTTTAACTACAATTCCAGCTTCTATTATTGGAAAATCTAAAGAATTAGGTCAACTTAAAACTGGTGCTTACGCTAACTTTTTAATTACTTCTGGCGATATTTTTGATAAGAAAACAACATTATATCAAAACTGGATTACAGGTCAAAGACACGATATAAACGCTATAGACACAAAAGACTTAAGAGGCGAATACTCTATTAGCTCAAATCATTTTTTATTAAAAAACGATTCGTTAACCCTAAATATTAAAGGTAAAATTGAAAAACTAAAAGCTTCATTTGCAAACAATACAGATAATTTTGATGCTACTATAAGTTTCAATAACGATTGGATGCAATTAATGATACCAACAAAAGATTCAACTAAAAAAGAATTTATCCGTTTCACATCTCATATAAAATCAAAAACAACGTTTTCTGGTAAAGTTTATTTTCCAGATGGCACGACTTCTACCTTTACAGCTAATAAAAAAGAATTAGAAGCTACTACTAAAGATGAAGCTAAAAAAGTGGCTGATGAAGCTGCACCAAAATTATTTCCGATAACCTATCCAAATATGGCTTACGGATTAAATAGTGTCCCACAACAAGAAACTATTTTGTTTAAAAACGCAACAGTTTGGACTAACGAAAAAGATGGTATTCTAGAAAAAACAGATGTTTTAATTAAAAACGGAAAAATTGCTAAAGTTGGAAAAAATTTATCCGAAAATGGTGCAACAGTAATAGATGCCACAGGAAAACACGTTACTGCTGGAATTATAGACGAACATTCTCATATTGCTACAATTAGCGTTAACGAATCTGGACATAATAGCACTGCAGAAGTAACTATTGAAGATGTTGTAGATGCCGAAGACATTAATATTTACAGAAATCTTGCTGGTGGCGTTACAAGCATTCAAATTTTACACGGATCTGCAAATCCTATTGGCGGAAGATCTGCTATTATTAAACTAAAATGGGGACAAACCGCAGACCAATTAATTTACAAAGACAGTCCTAAATTTATAAAATTTGCTCTAGGTGAAAACATTAAGCAAAGTAATTGGGGCGATTATAACACCACACGTTTTCCGCAAACCAGAATGGGCGCAGAACAGGTTTATATTAATTATTTTCAGCGAGCTAAAGAATATGATGCTTTACAAAAAAGCGGAAAACCCTACAGAAAAGATGTGGAGTTAGAAACTTTAGCAGAAATCTTAAATAAAGAACGTTTTATTAGCTGTCATTCTTACGTGCAAAGCGAAATTAATATGTTAATGAAAGTTGCTGATCAATTTAACTTTAACATAAACACATTTACACACATTCTTGAAGGTTATAAAGTTGCCGACAAAATGGTAGAACACAATGTTGGTGGTTCTACATTTAGCGATTGGTGGGCTTATAAATATGAAGTAAACGATGCTATTCCTTACAATGCAGCTATTATGCACAATGCTGGTGTTACAGTTGCTATTAATAGCGACGATGCCGAAATGGCAAGACGCCTTAACCAAGAAGCTGCAAAAAGTGTAAAATATGGTAACGTAAGCGAAGAAGATGCTTGGAAGTTTGTAACACTTAATCCTGCAAAATTATTACACTTAGATAAACGTGTAGGTAGTTTAAAAGTTGGAAAAGATGCCGATGTAGTTTTATGGTCTGGCCATCCAATGTCCATTTATTCTAAAGCCGAAAAAACACTAATTGAAGGTGCTGTTTATTTTGATATTGAAAAAGATAAACTAATGCGAGAAGCTATTAAAAAAGAGAAAAACGAGTTAACTAACCTAATGCTTGAAGCTAAACATAAAGGCTTAAAAACAAAACCTATTGAGAAAAAGAATAAAGAATTATTGCATTGCGATTCTATAGATCACAATTAACTTTTTAAATATTCAATTTATTACTCAATTTAAAATTTCACATATGAAAAACATAACTATAATAGCTTTGTTATTAATTACATTTATAACAAAAGCACAACAAACACCAGCAGCCAAACAAAGCGAACCAATTTCTATTGAAGGTGCAACTGCACATTTAGGAAACGGGCAAGTTATAGAAAATTCTCTTATAATGTTTTCAGAAGGAAAACTTGTTTTTGTTGGTAGCGCAATGCTACGAATTGCGCGACTAGGAAAAATTATAGACGCTAAAGGAAAACATGTTTACCCAGGATTTATTGCGCCTAATAGTACTTTAGGCTTAGCAGAAATTGATGCGGTTAGAGCTACAAACGATTACGACGAAGTTGGCGCTATGAATCCACATATTAGAAGTATTATTGCTTACAACACAGAAAGTAAAGTTGTAGAATCTATGCGACCAAATGGCGTTTTAATGGCTCAAATTACGCCTCGTGGTGGACGTATTTCGGGAACATCATCTATTGTACAATTAGATGCTTGGAACTGGGAAGATGCTATTATTAAGGAAAACGATGGAATTCATTTAAACTGGCCAAGTACGTATTCTCGCGGACGTTGGTGGCTTGGTGAAGCGTCTACCTTAAAAATAAACAAGAATTATAAAAAGCAAGTGCAAGAACTAAAAAGCTATTTTAGTAACGCTAAAGCTTACAATGCTAAAAACACTACAAATAACAAACCTTTTGACGCGTTATTAGAGCTAACAACAGCAAAAAGAACCTTATTTATTCATGTAGATAACGAAAAAGGAATTGTAGATGCTGTTAATTTTGCAAAAGAAAACAATGTAAATAACATTGTAATTGTTGGTGGATACGAAGCTAATTTAGTTAGCAGTTTTTTAAAAGAAAACAATGTACCTGTACTTTTACAAAGAACGCACGCATTACCTAACAACACAGATAACGATTACGACTTACCTTACAAATTAGCCAATAAGCTAGTTAAGTCTGGTGTTTTAGTTGGTTTAGAAAACTCTGGAGACATGGAACGTATGAACACAAGAAATCTGCCTTTTTTAGCAGGAACTTGCGCCGCTTATGGCTTAGACAAAGAAACTGCTTTAAGTTTAATTACATTAAATACCGCTAAAATTTTAGGTATAGACAATCAAGTCGGTTCTTTAGAAGTTGGAAAAGATGCAACGCTTTTTATAAGTGAAGGCGATGCTTTAGATATGAGAACTAACAAACTTGAAAAAGCATTTATTAAAGGTAGAGATCTTAGTCTAGAAACACATCAAACAGAATTATATAAACGTTACTCTAAGAAATTAGGAAATTAGGCTATTGGTTTAACTGTTAATTTGGTTAATCCTTTATTTTACTTTTATTATTCTACACTATCCATGCAATTATTGGGCAGAATCTAATTATTTCTTGGATAAAGTTTATAACAGCTCAACTTTAGAACTTGTTGTTTTTCAATAAATAAAAGTTACAATAAAACAGAAAAAGCGAACTCCATAAGAGTTCGCTTTTTCTGTTTTATTTAGTTTTCTAATCTACTTTAAAGGCTTTTTAAAGATTGACGATTCCATTTTTTCTTTAGATAATTTTATATCTATAAATTCTAAATCGTTGCGTTTCTCTCCTATTTTAAAACCATTGGCTTTATACCAAGATAATGTTTTTGGTAATAATAAACCATTAACGTTTTGCCAATCTGTATAACGTATAAAATGCCATTCTTTACTTTTCTCTTTTGTAAAATAAGTTACTGTATAAGCTAACCAAATCATTTTATTAGTATCAGTATCGTAATATAAAATGTATTCATCTTCTGGAGATTCACCAATATTATTTTCGTAAGAAATTTTTATTCCTGGATAAGATTTTCCTTCATATTGTAAAGCATCAACGTTTTGATACGTAATTCCACTATCGCCTAAAACAAAAGGCATTGCGTAAAAATAGAACATTAAATTATAATAAAAATTAGGATTTCCATCGTATGTAAAACCTTTATTTTCTTGCAACCAAACATCTGTTCCGTTGTAACCTAATTTAAAAGTATTGGTTTCAATATAACTGTATCTATTTTTTAAATCGGTTATAGTTAATTCGTAGTTTTTTGGTTTATTAATTGTAAAAGACAAACTCTTAAAACTATTCCACGTTTCTAAAGTTCCGTGCGCTTTAAAAACATTGGAAACATTATCTGGATATATTTTTTTGGAGATTTTGGCCATAGAATTTTTAACTGTTTCTTGTATTACTTTTGCTGTTTGTTTTGTTTCATTTTTACAATTAAACAAACTTATTGCTAAGACTAATGCTATTAGTTTTTTCATATTAAAATCTATTGAATTTATTAGTGTTAAAATTTAGTCGTAAGTTATAAATTCTAATTACAGTTTTTACATTATTTTTGTTGTATGAAAGAAATAACCAGCGTACAAAACGACTTTATAAAACACATAGTAACTTTAAAGGAAAAGTCGCGCACACGTAAAAAAAGTGGCGAATTTGTTGTTGAAGGTCTTCGCGAATTAAATATTGCATTAGCTTCTGGTTACGAAATCGTTTCTGTATTATTCTACGAAGATTTATTTCCTTTTTCGGAACTAAAACATATTAACGTTGAAGATTATAAATGTATAGAAATCTCTAAAGACGTCCATGCTAGAATTGCTTACAGAGATACTACCGAAGGTATTTTAGCTGTTTTAAAAACAAAAACACATACATTAAGTCAATTAGAATTTAAAACAAAAAACCCTTTAATTTTAATTGCCGAAGCTCCAGAAAAACCTGGAAATATTGGTGCTTTACTTAGAACAGCCGATGCTGCAAATGTAGATGCCGTAATTATTGCTAATCCAAAAACCGATTTATATAATCCTAATATTGTGCGCTCAAGCGTTGGTTGCGTTTTTAGTAATGCAATTGCAACAGGAACTACAGAAGATGTTATTACGTTTCTAAAAGATAATAACATAAATATTTATAGTGCAATTTTGCAAGAATCTGAAACGTATACAACACAAGATTACACTAAACCAAGTGCAATTGTTGTTGGAACAGAAGCTACTGGTTTAAGTCAAAAATGGCGAGATGCAAGCAAACAGAACATTAGTATTCCTATGGCAGGAAAAATAGATTCTATGAATGTATCTGTTGCTGCTGGAATTTTGATTTTTGAAGCCGTAAGACAACGTGATTTATAGTTTTTAGTAGATAGTCATTATAAATTAGTAGATTGTAGCTTATTAAAAATTGAAGATTATTTGAACAAATATTGTTCTTAATTATCCTAGTATTTAACATGTTTAGCAAAATTTAATTCAGCTTCATGTAAAGACCTAAAATTTCTTAGTATGAATGTGAACTAAATTCTGAATAACGAGATATCTAACATCAGCCTTAAATTAACAATTAAACAAATTAGCACATTGAATCCACAAACCTTATTTATAATATTAATAACTATCCTAATTCTAAGTTTTATTTTAGATACTGCTTTAGATATTTTAAACGCAAAACAGTTTAAAAACAGCTTACCAGAAGAATTAAAAGATGTTTATAATATAAACGACTACAAAAAATCTCAAAACTATAAAGCCACCAATTTTAAATTTGGTTTACTAACATCTATATTTTCATTAGCGCTTACATTGGCATTTTTATTTTTTAAAGGATTTGCTTTTATAGATCAATTTGCGCGAAACATTACTGATAATCCTATTCTAATTACCTTAATTTTCTTTGGAATTATAATGATTGGAAGCGATCTGTTAACCACACCATTTTCATACTATAAAACCTTTGTTATTGAAGAACAATTTGGATTTAATAAAACCACAAAATCTACCTTTGTTTTAGACAAACTTAAAGGTCTAGTAATGACTGTTATTTTGGGTGGCGGAATTTTAGCGGCTATAACTTGGTTTTACAACAGTAATCCAACTAATTTTTGGTGGTACACTTGGATATTAGTGGCTGTATTTACGTTGTTTATGAATTTATTTTACAGCAAATTAATTGTCCCATTATTTAACAAGCAAACACCTTTAGAAAAAGGAAATTTAAGAACTGCCATTTCAGAATACGCAAAAACAGTAGGTTTTAAATTAGATAATATTTCTGTAATTGATGGTTCTAAACGAAGCACTAAAGCAAACGCTTATTTTTCGGGATTTGGAAGCGAAAAACGTGTTACACTTTACGATACTTTAATTAACGATTTAAACGAAGATGAAATTGTAGCAGTTCTTGCTCACGAAGTTGGACATTACAAACGCAAACATATTATCTTTAACTTAGTTAGCTCTATTTTATTAACAGGAATTACCTTATATATTTTATCGCTTTTAGTAGGAAACACATTACTATCTGAAGCATTAAGCGTAAACCAAACAAGTTTTCATATTGGATTAATAGCTTTTGGAATTTTATACAGTCCAATTTCAGAAATTACAGGTTTAATCATGAATTTATTTTCGCGTAAGTTCGAGTATCAAGCCGATAATTATGCCAAAAACACTTATAAAGCCGAACCATTAATTTCGTCTTTAAAAAAACTTTCTAAAAATAGTTTAATTAATTTAACACCACATAAAGCTTATGTATTTATGCATTATTCGCATCCTACATTACTGCAACGCATCAAAAATTTAAAAGCCTCTTAATATATGCTATCTTTAAAAAACATTATTTTAATACTACTTTGTATGCTTTCATTTTCAAATCTGTTTTCACAAAAAAAAGAAACCCTAAAGTATATAGATACAGATTCTACACAACTAAAATTAGATCTTTATAAACCCGAAAAAGACGACAAAAATAAATTCTTATCGCCTTTAATAATTTATGTTCACGGCGGCGGATTTGCAGATAGAAATAGAAAAGATGGCTCTAATTTAGGTAAATATTTATCGGAGCAAGGTATGGTTGTAGCAAGCATAGATTATACGCTTTATATGAAAGATAAAGATTATGGTTGCAACGGAATTACAAGCGAAAAAATAAAAGCCATTCAAATTGTTGCAAATCAAATCTGGCAAGCCACCAACTTTTTATTAACGCAAAGCGATGCGCTTAAATTTAATAAAAGGCAAGTATTTTTAGCAGGCACAAGTTCTGGAGCAGAAAGTATTTTACACGCAGCTTTTTGGAATAGAACCCAAATGTTAACCCAACCAAATTTATTACCTGCAGATTTTAAATACGCAGGAATAATAGCTGGAGCAGGCGCAATTATGGACTTAAATTTAATTACAAAAGAGAATAAAATTCCGTTATTTCTATTTCACGGAGATAAAGATGCTACAGTGCCATACGCAACTGGATCTCATAGAAATTGCCCACCAAATTCTACAGGTTGGTTAATGCTTTTTGGAAGCCAAAGTATAACCAAACATTTAGAACGCTTAAACGGAAGTTGCCAATTATTTACCATTAAAAATGGCGAACATAAAGATGGTGATACTTATTTTTATTTCGAGCAACACTACATAAAACGTTTTATAGAAGACGTTATTTTAGGCGATACTTTTATTAGATATGAAGTAAAGCAAATTGTAAAAAAACAACTTTAAACCTATAATAAGTTAGCTTTTTATAAATTATTCTTATGAGATAATTCCTTATTTATTTAGCTACAAATTTTAACAAAAAATGAGGTTTAAAAAATAGAATATTAAAACTACCTTTATTTAATATATGTACTAAAAGTTACTATATATTAAGTTAGCAAAGATTAACAATTAAACTTAAATAGAGAATTTTAGAAACCAACAAGAACTAATTTTATTACATTTTACAACTTTGTACTTTCTTAATTCTATAGCTTAATTTAGTGTTTTTTATTAGAATAAAAACTTAAGAAGTATATAACACGTAAAAATAAATGCTCTTAATACTACTTTACTAAAAAATCAAAATATTGATTTTTAAATGGTTCGCCTTTTAACGTAAAGTGCCACCATTCTTGCATATAATTTCTAAAGCCATTTTTAGTCATTACTTTTTGCAGTAAGTTTCTATTTTTTCTGTGTTGCTTTTCTAAATGAGGCGCTTTAACCCAAGATTTTTGTCCAAAGAAATCGTATGGAGACCCCATATCTAATTCTTTTCCAGTTTTTAAATCAATAACTGTTAAATCTACAGTACTTCCGCTAGAATGTCTAGATTTAGAAGCTATATAACCAGCAGGAATTAACTTACGCTTCGGTATATTTGGGTAATACTGCGGTTTCATTAAAGTATCGTTTTTTACTTTTGCCCAACGCACAAAATGATTTACAGCTTGTTGTGGTCTATAAGCATCGTAAATTTTAAGACCTAATCCATTTTTTTTTAAAATGGTTTGTACTTTTTTTAAAGCAATTGCAGTTTGCAACGTCATAATAATTACGGGATTTTCGTAACCATCTACAGCTTCGCCAATAAAATTATTTTTGGTACAATAGCGTAATTCTTCAACTAAATCTGGAATTAATTCTTTGGCATATACAAAACCTTTTGGCAACTGTGCAAAAGTTGTTTGCATAATTAAAAAAGCAAAAAGAAGCGTTAATTTTTTCATTTATAAAAAGTTTAGAGCTAATTTAGAAAATAAAACTGAATATGTTATTCGCAGCAACACCACTTCACCTTAATTTACCTAATTCTGATATTAGTTATCTGGATAATTTTTTTTCAGATGAAGAAAGTCAGCTATTATTTAATCAACTATTAAATCATATTCCTTGGCAACAAGATAACATTACTGTTTTTGGTAAGACTTATAAACAGCCAAGATTAACAGCACTTTTTGCAGAAAACAGTAAGCCATATTCCTATTCTAATATTACAATGCATCCACATAAATTCTCGGAAATTTTACTAAAAATTAAAACAAAAGTTGAAGCATATTCTGGACATAAGTTTACCACTTGCCTAGCCAATTTATACAGAAACGGAAACGATAGCAATGGCTGGCATGCGGATAACGAAAAAGAATTAGGCCAAAATCCAATAATAGCATCTGTAAGCTTTGGAGCATCACGTTTTTTTAATTTAAAACATAGAACAGAAAAAGAACTAAAGAAAAAATTAGAATTAACCTCTGGAAGCATATTACTTATGCAGGGCGAAACGCAGCATAATTACTTACATCAAATAGCAAAAACAAAAAAAGAAATTGGTGCAAGAATAAACCTTACCTTTAGAATACTAAATTAAAAGAGCTCACGTTATACTTTGGCATTTTTATTGTCATTAAACAACAAAACAGATTATTATGAAATATTTATTCTTATTAGCATCTTTAACCTTTTTCCAGACAAGTTTTGCACAACAAGATAGCTTATTTATACCTAAAGACATTGAAGTAAATACGTTTATAAACGGAACTTTATTAACGCCAAATAATACAGTAAAACCAAATTTAGCAATTATAATTGCAGGTTCTGGACCAACAGATAGAGATGGAAATCAAAATTTCTTAAAATCTAATAACTTAAAAAAATTAGCTATTGGCTTATCTAAAAATGGTATTGCTACTTTTAGATACGACAAACGTATTGTAAAACAAATTAGAAAAGGTAATGTAGACAAAAACATGATGTTTGATGATTTTGTAACCGATGCCAGCTCTGTTTTAGAGCACTTTAAAAACACAAATGCCTACAATAAAATTTATATAATTGGACATAGTCAAGGAAGCTTGGTAGGTTTATTAGCCGCTAAAGACAAAGCAAATGGATTTATTTCTTTAGCTGGTGCAGGACAACCAATTGACCAAATAATTATAGAACAAGTCACTAAAACAGCGCCGCAATTTAAAGCCGATACTGAACGTATTTTTAAGGTATTGCGACAAGGCAAAACCACTTCAGATTTTCCTGCAGCATTAGGATCATTATTTAATTTAAGCGTGCAACCTTTTATTGCAAATTGGATGTCTTACAATCCTATTGAAGAAATTGCAAAATTAAACATGCCTTGCCTAATTATTAATGGAACAAAGGATTTACAGGTTTCGGAAAATGATGCTAAACTTTTAAACGAAGCTTCTAAAAATTCTAGCCTAAAAATATACAAAAACATGAATCACATTTTAGTGACTATTGAAGGAGATAATCTTGAAAACTCAAAATCTTACAACGAACCTAATAGAAAATTAACTACTAATTTAGTTTTTGATATTGTAGACTTTATTAAAAAGCAAAAATAATTACTAATAACTAAAAGCTCAATTATAGTTTGACTCTTAGTTTTTACACCTTTTCTAATAATAGAAAACGCATTACTTACGTAATGCGTTTTCATAACTAACCAACCAAAAATATGTAAAAAAGACTCTTATATTTAGGTAACCACACCTAATTATGGTCGCTATCTTAATTACAATGCATATTAATCAAATGCTGTGCCAAAAATGAATTAATAGTTTTATAAGTTTGTTAATATTCCCTATTTTGCAAATAAATTAAAAATATTATGCAATCAGAACCATTTATTACTAACGATGCAATAGTTTTTGGAATACTAATGCTTTGCTTAGGAGTTGTTTTTTATACAGAAAATAAAAAAACAGGCTTTTTTCCAAAGTTTTACAAATACGTTCCAGCATTATTAATGTGCTATTTTTTACCTGCTATCTTTAGTTCGTTTGGCATAATATCACCAGAAACCTCAAAAACATACTTTATTGCTAGTCGTTATTTATTACCAGCTTCTTTAGTATTAATGACTTTAAGTATAGATTTAAAAGCTATTTTTAATTTAGGTCCTAAAGCCTTAATTATGTTTTTTACAGGAACTATAGGAATTGTAATTGGTGGACCTATTGCAATCTTATTAATTTCTATATTTTCACCAGAAACGGTTGGCGGAGCTGATTTTGATGCCGTTTGGCGAGGATTAGCTACTTTAGCTGGTAGTTGGATTGGTGGAGGCGCAAACCAAGCAGCAATGTTAGAAATTTACGAATTCAACCCAGAAAAATATGGCGGAATGGTAATGGTAGATATTTTTGTAGCTAACATTTGGATGGCAATTTTATTATTAGGAATTGGAAAACGTGAAAAAATAGATAAATGGCTAAATGCAGACAATTCTGCTATTAATGCTTTACAAGAAAAGGTTCAAACCTTATCAGAAAAAACTACAAGAAATCCAACAGTTACAGATTCTATAGTTATTTTAGCTATTGCTTTTGGTGCCGTAGGAATAGCTCATTTTGGTGCAGAATATATTCCTGCATTTCTAAAAAATAATTTTGAATTGGTAGCAGATCCAAAAAGTGCCTTATCTTCTTTTGGATCGAGCTTCTTTTGGCTAATTACCATTGCAACCATAATTGGTGTTTCATTATCATTTACAAAAGCAAAAAACTACGAAGGTGCTGGCGCAAGTAAATTAGGTAGTATTTTTATTTACATTTTAGTAGCAACTATTGGAATGAAGGTAGATTTAAGCGGGATTTTAGAAAATCCAGGATTAATACTTATAGGAATTGTTTGGATGACTATCCATGCAGTACTATTAATTGTAGTTGCAAAACTAATAAAAGCACCTTTTTTCTTTTTAGCAGTTGGTAGTCAAGCTAATGTTGGTGGTGCTGCTTCTGCTCCTATTGTTGCTGCCGCTTTTCATCCTAGTTTAGCAACTGTTGGTGCTTTATTAGCTGTATTTGGTTATGTTGTTGGAACTTATGGCGCACTTTTATGTGCAGAATTAATGCGAATCGTTTCTGCAGGTTAGTATTTTAATTAATTAAATAGCATATTTGCCAACTTAAAAAACAATAAAATGAGATATTTATTATTACTTAGTTTAATTACAATAATGTCTTGCGGAAAAGACTCCAAAGACATGACCGTTAAAGGTCAAATTAAAGGCTTACAAAAAGGAACTATCTATTTAAAAAAAGCTAACGATTCTACTATTGTAATTGTAGATTCTACAAATGTAAATGGAACTTCTACATTCGAAATGTATGCAGACATTAATTCACCTGAAATGTTTTTTATTGAATTAGATAAAACCACTAAAGCAGATGAACGCTTATCGTTTTTTGGAAATAAAGGCATTACAGAAATAAACACGACGCTTAAAGATTTTGCTTTTAAGGCTAAAATTAAAGGTTCTAAACAACAAGATTTAGTTGAAGAATATATTGCTACTATTTCTAAGTTTAACGACAGAAACATAGATTTACTAAAGGAAAAAGTAGACGCTTTTAATGCTAACGATACTACTGCTTATAAAAAAGCTGAAGCTAAATTAAGTAATGCAACAAAAAGCAAATATCTTTTTACCACTAACTTTGCAGTTAACCATAAAGATAGTGAAGTAGCACCTTACTTAGCACTTACAGAAATTTACGATGCTAACATTAGTTTATTAGATACTATAAATAATTCTTTAACTAAAGAAATTAAAGCGTCTAAATATGGTATGGCTTTAGATAAGTACATTACTAAGATAAAATCAGAAAAATAATTTAAAGGCGTTTTTAAATACAATTAAACTAAATAACGAATAGCAATATATCTAGATAAATACGGCTTTTGTTGATTGAATTGTAAAACAATTGAAACTATTGATATTACTTTACTAACTTTTATAAACGCCAAGATGGCGGCAATAAGTTTAAGCAAAGCATATTTGCTAATATATTATTAGTGGATAATTAAAATTTATTTTAAACTATTTCGGCACTAAGACCTGCTGAAAGTAGTTGAGAACATTTAGGTTTTAAATTTTTTAAAAGGCCCGTTTTTACAGTACACTTTCCTTTGTAATGTACTAAAAGTGCACATTGCTCTGCTTGCTCTGAGGTATGCTCGCAAACATCAACTAAAGTATCAATTACGTGATCAAACGTATTTACATCATCATTATACAACACAATTTCATTGTTATGAACAGTCTGTTTCTTGATTTTAATTTGAATTTGAACTTTTTCTTTAACACTCATAATGACTATTTTAACTAAGATATTAATTTTTTAAATGTAATGCAATCCAATTGTTGCGCTCTAACTCATCAAAAACCGATAAACCATATTTTTTACATTCACTTACTATTACAGGAATATCTTCTTTATAGAAACCACTTAGAAATAAGCTTCCGTTTTCTGTTAAACAAGACGCATAAATTTTAATATCGTTAAGCAATATGTTTCTATTAATATTTGCTATGATACTGTTAAATTTTTTGTCTTTTAAAAGTGATGCTTCGCCTTCAAAAACTTGAATGTTTTTACAATTATTACGCTCTACATTTTCAACACTATTTAGGTAACACCAATTATCTATATCTATGGCTTCTAATTTTGTTGCTCCGCGCATTTCGGCAAGTATAGCAAGAACTCCTGTACCGCATCCCATATCTAAAACAGATTTATCTTTAAAATTGTTTTTAAGAATATGTTGAATCATCATATGTGTGGTTTCATGATGACCAGTTCCAAAACTCATTTTAGGTTCTATAATAATATCGAATTCTGTATCGAATTTATCGTGGAATGGTGCTCTTACAGCACATTTATTATCTACAACTATTGGATTAAAGTTTTTTTCCCATTCTTTATTCCAGTTCGTTTGCTCTATTTGGTCCGATGTGTATGTTATTTTAAACTCATCTGATTTTAAAATTTGAATATCATCTAAAATAGCATCAAAAAACTCTTCTTTTTGAATGTATGCTGTTACGCCATTTTCGGTTTCTACAAAACTTTCAAATCCTGCATAACCTAATTCTGCTATTAAAATCTCTACTCCTGGTTGTAATGGTGTAACTTCAAAATAATAGCCTAAATATATAATGTTTGACATTTTTGTTTTTATTATAACGTTTTAAAATACTAATAACTTTGCAAGACTTTATTAAAACCTAACTTGCAATAGTGATTAAGCAATTGGTGATACTTATTTTTTGTTTTACTTACTTATAAACACAAAGCAACCTACAAAAAAAGTAGTTCTGGTAGCGCTATCCCAACTTTTTTTTATTGGAAAAAGGACGCTATTGTTGTTTTATTACTAACTTAAAATGCATTTACTATGGCATAAAAGTCGTTTGCGTTTAAAGCTGCTCCACCAATTAATCCGCCATCTACATCTGGCTTAGAAAAAATTTCTTTTGCATTGGCTGGTTTTACAGATCCACCATAAAGAATAGACATACTTTCTGCAATATTATCTCCGTAAGTACTGTTTAACGTTCTACGGATAAATTTATGCATATCTTGTGCTTGTTCTGGACTTGCTGTTTCTCCTGTTCCAATTGCCCAAACTGGCTCATATGCTAGTACAATATTTTTAAATGCTGATGCGTCTAAATGAAATAATGCATTTTTAATTTGAGATGAAACTACACTTTCCTCGTTTCCTGATTTTCTATCTGCTAATTCTTCTCCAAAGCAAAATACAACACGTAAATCTGCTGCTAAAGCAGCATCTACTTTTTGTGCTAAAACTTGATCTGTTTCTCCAAAGTAAGCACGACGTTCGCTATGTCCTAATATTACCGTTTTAACACCAACACTTTTTAACATTGCTGCACTAACTTCTCCAGTATATGCGCCATTTGATGCAAAGTGCATATTTTGAGCTACGACTTCTATTGGTGAGTCTTTTAAAGCATTAAAAGCTGAAAATAAATTTGTAAATGCAGGAGCTATCATTACTTCGGCATTTCCTGTGTTTTTTTTATTTTCTAAATCTGTGATTAAGTCTTGGGTTTGAGCTAAATCGTTATTCATTTTCCAGTTTCCTGCTACAATATTTTTTCTCATAATTATTGTGAACTTAATGCGGTTTGTATGTTTTTATTATCTGCGGTAACAGCTTTAAAAATTAGTATTTCTTGATTTTTATTAACGACTAAATATCGTGGAATCCAATCTAAATTAAGAAATGTACCAAAAGCACCTTTCCAACCAGATTGCATATAATAATGATCTCCTTTTATATTATACTTTTCTATTGCTTTTTTCCAAGTTGACATCTTTTTATCTAGGGACAAAAATACGAAATCTGCTTTAGGATATTGTGCTTGTAAGCTTTTTACTTTTGGTAAACTTTTTAAACAATCGCCACACCAAGAAGCCCAAATATCTATAATTATAGTTTTTCCTTTATGGTTATCTAGAATGTCTTGGAACTTAATTTTAGTATCGTTTGTTGTTAGAAACAAATCATTTAAAGCTTCAACTGAAAATTTTGTTGGCTCTACTTTTGGCTCGCAACTTGAAAAAGTAAATAATACTAATAATAGGCCGTAAATATATTTTTTCATGAATTTTTATTTTAATGTTTTCTTTAATAGAGTTTTAATTGTGCTATGTACCACATTTATTTACAAAAATAATTAGAGCTACTATTTATTAGGTAATAACTTAAACTACTACTCTAATTTAACCTTAGGATCTAATAATGTATAAATAATATCTACAATTATATTTATTATTATAAACAATGTTGCTATTATTAAAACACTTCCCATAATTACGGGTAAATCCAAGGTGTTTAAGGCGTTTACTATTTCTTTTCCTAAGCCATTCCATCCAAAAATGTATTCTACAAAAACAGCTCCTGCTAACAGAGATGCAAACCAACCAGAAATTGCTGTTACTACTGGATTTAAAGCGTTTTTTATCGCATGTTTTTTTATAATTTGAAATTCACTTAATCCTTTAGCTCTTGCTGTTCTAATGTAATCTTGATTTAAAACTTCTAATAGCGAGTTTCGCATTAACTGAATAATTACTGCCAATGGTCTTATTCCTAAAACAATTGCAGGAAGTATTAAGTTTTTAAGTTTTAGGTTAGTGTTTTCGCCGTAATCGTCTAATTCGAATAAACTACCTGTCATTTCTAAATTGGTATATTCATGAAGAACATATCCAAAAAGCCAAGCGAATAAAATAGAACTAAAAAATGAAGGCACACTCATTCCTAATGTGCTTAAAATCTGAATAGTTTTATCTATAAATGTATCCTTATATAACGCAGAAAACACGCCAAGAATTAATCCTAAAAGCAATGCTATTCCAATTGCCGATACCGCTAAAACAAATGTATTTGGTAATGTTTCGGTTAAGACCTGACTAACCTTTTTTCCTTGTTTGGTAAAAGATTCTCTTAAATATGGAAACTTTAACACTACACTTGTATTGGCTAGAGAGAACACTTCTATTCCCGAATATTTTTTTGAATTATAAAAGGTGTAATCGTCTTCTTTTTTTGAATGAAATGAAAGCGGAGACAAATCATTTATATAATAAAAATACTGCGTGGTTAACGACTTATCGAAACCATATTTTTGTTTTACTATTTTAAGTTGTTCGCTGTCTTCATTCTGACCAAGCATCATTTGTGCTGGATCTCCAGGAAGTACATTAAATAGTAAAAATATGACAGTTATAACTCCAAATAAAGTTAGTATTGCGTAAAATGTTTTATTTAAAATATAATTAATCAGTGGTTACTTTTTTAAGGTGATTTCTATTACAGACTCGGCATTTTTGTAGGCTTTATTTTTAAGTAATAACGAATCTTTTATAACATTCATTTGTTCAATATTGTTTGGATCTAATGCATTAACTTCTAATTTGGTTGCTATAGAGTCGTTTATAAAAAACAAGGTTTCTTTTGTTGGTGTAACTACTGGTTTTACATAAGGTTCTCCAACTTTAGGCAGTTTTAAATCTGCTGTATCATTATAATGTTCTTTATCTAAAACAGTTCCTTTTGCTAAAGTTAAAATTCCAGGATTAGAACGTACTATAGTTTTTCCTACTTTTTCATCACATAAATAAAACTCAAAATTTAGGCCGTAATCTTTTATTGTTTTTGCTTTTAAATCTTGGCCAGAAGCTGTTAATCCAATAACTTGATAACCATTTGCAATAGCTTTATCTGTTGCTATTTTAATGTTTTTCATTCCTTGAACGTTAGTATAGTTTAGGTTGTAAGCTACAACAATTACTAAATTATCTACTTCTAAAAAGTGTTGCGTTAAATTCTCTTCTTGACTTTCTATAGAGAAATCTAAAATCTTAGGTTCGTCTGCTTCAACTAAAACTGTTTTTTCGTAACCTACATATTTGCCACCTTCAACTGTTGGATAATTTCCTGAAGTTTTAAACTCTTTATCTTCGCCATTAACATTAAAGATCCAAACATATTCCGATACTTCTTTTTGGGCATTGTCTGGCAATGTCATGTTAGCAGAAAGATTATCTCCTATTTTATAAGCTCTAAAGTCCCAAACTGGTAAATGTGTTAATACGTGATAGCCAAACCATAGACTAAATACAAATCCTAACAAGGCAATTACTGTTGTTGGTAGAGTTTTTAAAAATGGCTTAATATGTTTTAATCCTGCTACTAAAACTAATATTAATACTAATAGCACCACATCTTTGGTAAAACTTTCCCATGGTTTCATTGGTAAAAAATCTCCAAAACAACCGCAATCTTTTACCACTTCAAAATAAGCTGCATAAAAGGTTAAGAATGTAAAAAAGATAATCATTGCTAAAATGGTATATACTGTAAATTTAGGCTTATAGCCAATAAGTAAAAAGACACCAAGTACAACTTCTAACACGACAACTATAATAGATATTCCTAATGCGTAAGGCATAAATACGGGTAAGTCTAAAACTTCTGGACTAAAATATTCTTGTAATTTATACGAAAAACCTAAAGGATCGTTAAGCTTTATCATTCCCGAAAAAATAAATAATCCTCCTACTAAGATTCTACAAAGTTGTACTAAAATGTTCATATGCTGTCTGTTTTATTTGTTTTGTAATGCTAATAATTATCTTAACTAATTTAAGTTTTTGAGTACACTTAATGCGTTGTTTTATATCTTAATTTACGTTTAAAGTAATTTAGTTTCTTATAAAAACTGAGGTTTAAATTGCTCTTAACCAACTTTTCAATTATTTTTTATATAAAAATAATTACGTTTAGGCATCTAATTATTTGAATGCTTGTAATTTACGATTTTAAATGAATCATAGCAAAAATGGCATAATTAATCATGTCCTGATAATTCGCATCAATGCCTTCGCTTACAATAGTTTTTCCTGCATTATCTTCAATTTGTTTCACACGTAATAATTTCTGTAAAATTAAATCGGTTAAACTACTAACGCGCATATCTCGCCAAGCTTCGCCATAATCGTGATTTTTATCTTCCATTAACTTTTTAGTTAACGCAACTTTTTGGTCGTATAAAGCAATAGCATTATCTAATCCTAAATCTGGTTGCTCAACTACACCTTTATCAATTTGTATTAATGCCATTATGCAATAGTTAATAATGCCAATAAATTCTGGCTCTTGACCTTCGTCTACCTTTTGAACATCGTTTTGCTGTAAACCTCTAATGCGTTGGGCTTTTATAAAAATCTGATCTGTTAAACTTGGTAAACGTAAAATACGCCATGCAGATCCGTAATCCGACATTTTATTTATAAATAAATCGCGACAGGTTTTAATTACAGCATTATATTGTTTTGAGGTATTTTGCATAAAATAAATTGATTTTGTGTAAATTTCGCTTAAATAGTTTAAAGTTCAAAGTTAAAGGTTTCTATTTTAATTATTAAGGCTTAATTTTGACTAATATTCGATTTAAATAAACTTAAAATATGACCATAAATTGTAAGGGACAACTTATAGATTTAAAAACACCCAAAGTTATGGGTATTTTAAACGTTACTCCAGATTCTTTTTTTGATGGTGGGCTTTATAAAAATGAAGCTGACATTATTTTACAAGTCACAAAAATGCTAGATCAAGGCGCTACTTTTATAGATGTTGGCGCTTATAGTTCAAGGCCAAACTCGCCATTTGTTAGTCAAGACGAAGAATTGCAACGCATTATTCCTATTATTAATTTATTGGTAAAAACATTTCCAAATATTATAATTTCGGTAGATACGTTTAGAAGCGAAGTTGCCAAACAAACTATTTTAGCTGGTGCAGCAATAATAAACGATATTTCTGGAGGCTTTAGAGATGAAAAAATGCTACAAACTATAGCTAATTTAAATGTCCCATATATTATGATGCATATGCGTGGTGATGCAGAAACAATGCAAAATTTAACCGATTACAACGATATTACAAACGACTTAATTCTTTATTTTTCTAAACAAATTAGTGCCTGTCGTAAATTAGGAATTATAGATCTTATTATAGATCCTGGTTTTGGATTTGCTAAAACAACAGAACAAAATTTTAAACTTCTAAAAAAATTAGAATTATTACAAATTATAGACACACCACTTTTAGCAGGAATATCTAGAAAATCTATGATTTATAAAACCCTAAACATAACTGCAAAAGAAGCCTTAAATGGAACAACTGCTCTACATATGGTAGCATTACAAAAAGGTGCTAAAATTTTACGTGTACACGATGTAAAAGAGGCTTTAGAATGTATAAGCTTGTACAACACTACTTTTAACGTTTAAAATAGTATATTAGATTTTTAACCCAACCTCATTTTATGAATTTTGACATTTTAGACACCATTCTTAACTTATCGGTTATAGATTTTATAGACGTTATACTTGTTGCCACACTACTTTACTACGTTTATAAATTAGTAAAAGGAACAGTTGCCATAAATATTTTTATAGGAATTGTAATGGTTTACATTATTTGGAAAATTACTCAGGCTTTGCAAATGCAACTACTAAGTAATATCCTTGGTGGCTTTATTAGTGTTGGAATGTTTGCTTTAATTGTGGTGTTTCAGCAAGAAATTAGAAAGTTCTTATTAATGTTAGGTTCTACTAATTTTGGTAATAAACGTAACTTTTTAAAACAATTAAGATTCCTAAAAACAGAAACTAAATTAACAACAGATATTGATGTTATAATTTCGGCTTGTAAAAAAATGAGTTTATCTAAAACTGGCGCTTTAATCGTTTTAGAAAGAAATAACAACTTAGACTTTTTAGCCGAAACTGGCGATAAAATGAATATTACCGTAACACAACCTATAATAGAAAGCATTTTTTTTAAAAATAGCCCACTACACGATGGAGCAATTATTATTGAAGGAAATACCGTAAAAGCAACCCGTGTAATTTTACCTGTAAATAACGAAAAAACTATTCCGCAACGTTTTGGTTTACGTCACAGAGCTGCTGTTGGAGTTACAGAACGTACAGATGCAATTGCTATAATTGTAAGCGAAGAAACTGGACAAATTTCGTGCTTTAAGAATGCAGAATTTTTAGCTTTTGATACTATTGACGAGTTAACAAATATTTTAAAATCTAACCTAATAGAATAGATCTACACGTTTTTTTACACATAGCTTATTTAGCTATAAAATAAATGTATTTTAGTACTACCATATAACAAAACCAACAATTAGCAAAACTTATGAAAAAAAAGCATTTTAGAAATTTATGGTATTCACTATCTTCTAAGCAGCGTTTTTTTATACGTAAGCTCTATTTTTTACCTCTAGATTTTTCTGATAAAATAACAGGAAAAAGACACAAATATGTTCCACCAAGAGGTTACATATATACTGGAACTCCTGCAAATTCTAACCATTATATTAAGCAAGGAAATCATCAATTAGAATTACTAAAAACCGAAATTAATTTACAAAAAAACGACTCTGTTTTAGATATTGGAAGTGGTATTGGCAGAACGGCAATTGCACTATCATACTATTTAAATGCTAGCGCTACTTACAACGGATTTGATGTTGTTAAACAAGGAATAGATTGGTGCAACTCCAAAATAGCTAAAGATTTTACTAATTTTTATTTTACTTATGTTCCGCTTTTTAATGATTTATATAATAATTCCAGCTTAAAAGCCGAAAGCTTTGTTTTTCCTTATAAAGATAACACGTTTGATAAAATATTTTCTTTTTCTGTATTTACACATATGCAAATAGAAGAGATACAGAATTATTTTAAAGAAATTAATAGAGTTCTAAAAAATGATGGACTGGCATTTTCTACATTTTTTTTATATAATGATAAAAATGAAGATTACATAGCCAATAGGAATGGATTTAATTTCCCTGTTAAACACAACGGATTTAGACTAATGAATAGTAAAGTTAAATCTGGAAATATTGCAATACACAAAGATAAATTATTAAAAATGCTTAGCCAGGAAAACCTTGAACTTGTAAAAATAATTGATGGTTTTTGGAATGATAAATTAAGAGACTTTAGCAAAAAAGAATATCAAGACATTGTGGTTTTTAAAAAGAAAAATTAAAAAATATTAAAACACCTTTTGCACAAAGATTAGTCTGTACTAAATTTAGTAATGTTTGTAAACCTAATTATAAACTAGAAACGCCAAAATATATATTTTGACGTTTTTAGTTTAATAAACCAATTAACATTAAAAGTTATTTAGTTTAAGATATTATTTTTTACTTAAAAACTGTTTGCTTTTTCTATTTAAAACCTCTAAAAATTCCATTTCGTGACCATAGTTTAACAAATCATAATCAAAAGTCTCATCTTCTACATATCTAATAAACTCTTCGACTCTATAATCTGGAATATTAAAGTTTTCACTTAAAAAATTAGAACCTAAATAATATTTTATAGAATTTACTGGCACATCTGGAACTCCAACAGCTTTTTTATCTTTTACTTCTGATCTAAAAAGAGGAATTAATAGTTGATCTACAACATTTATAACATTTAAGCCATTTACCATAGATTCTGGTCTAACTGCAATGTTTTCAATATCGCTTATTTTAGTATTAGCAGCATTGCTACTTTTCTTTTGTATTCCAAAATAGATAGTGTTTAATTTGGGCTTAAATCTATTTACTTTTTTAATATCTTTTTTAATATTTCCTGTTAGTTTTTTATTTGTAATTAAAACTTCTTCTAATTTATTGATTTCATCTATTAAAAAAAGTCGGATATTTTTAGATTCTACAATAGAACTGTTTATTACAACATCAAAATTTTGATACTGTAAAGCTCTAACTTCTAAAACATCGTTTAAAGCTACAGGAATTTTAAATTCGCCTTTAGAATTTGTTATTGCTCCAATTTTAGATGTAGAATTAAATATTGTAACACCATCAATATCGTTGCCTTCTATAATAATTTCACCATTAACAATTTCACGTTCTATATTTTGGGATAGAGCAAAAAAACTAACACAGAATACAGCTAATAATAGGATACCTTTTTTCATATTTTTTATATAAATATAGTTGCCAAACATTGAATTTTAACATTTAATATTCTAATTTTTTGTTAAAATAATTAAACGCTACCTTTAAACTAGATAATACAAATACAGATAAAACGTTACTTTTATTATATATTTAATTACCTAAGACAACTTGTTTTTATATTCTAAATTGTTGAAATCTAATTACTTAAAGCAAAAAAAAGGCCAAAATGAAATTCATTTTGGCCTTTTTTATATATTAATGTAAACTTTGGTCTACTTTACAACTTCTGCGTATAAATCGAAATCTTCGGCTTCAGTAACCTTTACGTTATAATAATCGCCTGTTTTAAGGTAGGTTTCTGTTGCATCAATTAAGACTTCGTTATCAACATCTGGACTATCAAATTCGGTTCTACCTACAAAATAGTTTCCTTCTTTTCTATCGATAACAACTTTAAATTCTTCACCAATTTTTTCTTGATTTAATTCCCAAGAAATCTGAGACTGAATTTCCATAATCTCGTTAGCACGTTGCTGCTTTATGTCTTGAGGTACATCATCTTCTAAATTATAAGCATGTGTATTTTCTTCATGAGAATAAGTAAAACAGCCCAAACGTTCAAAACGCATATCTTTAACCCATTGTTTTAGGGTTTGGTAATCTTCTTCTGTTTCTCCTGGATATCCAACAATAAGCGTTGTTCTAATTGTCATTCCTGGAACAGCTGCTCTAAAATCTTGTAATAGTTTAGTGGTTTTAGCTTGTGTTGTTCCACGACGCATACTTTTAAGAATCTTATCGGAAATATGCTGTAATGGAATATCTAAATAGTTACATATTTTAGGTTCTTTATTCATAAGATCTAAAACATCCATTGGAAAACCTGTAGGAAATGCATAATGTAATCTTATCCATTCTATGCCTTCTACTTTTACTAAATTTTCTAAAAGTTCTGCTAGATTACGTTTTTTATAAATATCTAAACCGTAATACGTTAAATCTTGTGCAATTAGTATTAATTCTTTTACACCATTAGCTGCTAATTTCTCTGCTTCTATAACTAGATTTTCTATTGGTGTACTTTTATGTTTTCCACGCATTATTGGAATGGCGCAAAAACTACAAGGTCTATCGCAACCTTCGGCAATTTTTAAATAGGCGTAATTTTTTGGTGTTGTAGTTAAACGTTCGCCTATTAATTCGTGTTTATAATCTGCACCAAGCGCTTTTAATAATCCAGGTAATTCTGTTGTTCCAAAATATTGATCTACATTAGGAATTTCCTTTTGTAAATCCGGCTTGTATCTTTCGCTTAAACATCCGGTAACAAAGACTTTATCTACGTCTCCATCTTCCTTTTTTTGCATATAATCCAAAATGGTATTTACACTTTCTTCTTTGGCATTATTAATAAAACCACAAGTGTTAATAACCACAATATTTCCTTCTTCTTCATGAACAACTTCTTTGCCATTAGCTTTTAGTTGTCCCATTAACACTTCACTATCATAAACGTTTTTACTGCAACCTAATGTAATTACGTTAATCTTATTTTTCTTTAGTGTTTTAGTTCTCATATACTTAATTTGGACTGCAAAGATACGTAATGATTTACGATTGTTAATTTTAAAAATTAAACTTTATCTTTATTACTTAATCTTAATTAAAAAGCTTTAGCCTTATGAAATATGTTTTAGTCATATTTTTAGTCATATTTCTAACTAATTGTTCTTCTGAAGACGAAAGTAATCCCATTACAACAACCGAAGAAGCAACCTACTTTCCGCCTATTTCTTCTAACGATTGGGAAACTAAATCGCCCGAAAGCATAAATTGGAACACCTCTAATTTAAGTGATTTATATACTTTTTTAGATGAAAAGAATTCTAAAAGCTTCATAATTCTACATAAAGGAAAAATAGTGGTAGAATATTACCTAAATAATCATACGCAAACAACTGCTTGGTATTGGGCAAGCGCTGGTAAAACGTTAACCTCTGCAATTACAGGAATTGCACAAGACAATGGTTTTATTAACATAAACAACAAAGCCTCGGACTATTTAGGAACTGGTTGGACAAGTGCCACTTTAAACCAAGAAAATTTAATTACGTGCAAAAACCTGTTAAATATGACTTCTGGTTTAGACGATTCTTTAGGAGATAACAACGCACCAACTAACTTACAATATGTATCAGATGTAAACACACGTTGGGCTTACCACAATGTTTATGTAAAATTACAAGATGTAGTTACAGAAGCTACAAACCAAACTTGGGATAATTATTTTGAAACCAAATTAAAAAATAAAATTGGAATGTCTGGTTCTTGGATTGGTTTAGGAAATTTAAATGTCTATTGGAGTAATACCAGAAGTATGGCCCGTTTTGGTCTTTTAATGTCTAAAAAAGGAAAATGGGAGAACATACAAATTATATCGGAAGCTTTTATAAATGAAGCCACAAACACATCTAACTCTATAAATAATGCTTATGGCTACTTATGGTGGCTAAATGGAAAGCAAAACTATCATTTACCACAAAGTCAACTAGAATTTAATGGCGAATTAATTCCAAACGCACCAACAGATATGTTTTGTGCATTAGGCAAAAATGACCAAAAAATCTATATAGTTCCTAGTAAAGACTTAGTTATTGTTAGAATGGGAAATGCTGCAGATGCAGATACTTTTGGCATATCTAATTTTGATAATGATTTATGGGAAAAGATTAATAATATTATTTATTAATAATTTAATTGCCAATATTCTATTGCTTTTTATGTTTAAGAATATAATAGAGTATTAATGGCACTAAACCATGAGATAATCTAAAAACTGTTTCGTAAAAAGTTTGATGAAACGTTAACAACGAAAACGAATGTATAAGCGCGCTCCAAGTTCTTGCAAATGCGGTTACTAATCCCCAAAAGAATGCATACAGTAGGATATATTTATCAATCTTAGTTATAAACAAACCAATTACAATACTAAAATCTAAAATAGCTGCAATAAACAATAATCGTATAGATGTTTCTTCTGTAGTACCTAAAATAGTCATTGTTATAGTAACAAAAGATGCAGGCAAAGGCAACAATGTTCCTAATGCATATAATCCATGACATAAAAAAGTCAATGCAATAATGACTTTTAAAGGTGTAATTAACTTACAAAGCTGTTTATATTTTAAATAATAAAGCATTATAAATGGTAACGAAAACTGGATGGTATGCTCAAAAAACATTGTAAATATGTAAGATTTACTTTTTGCTTCCAATAAAGCCAAGAAAACTAACAAGAAACCACCGAAAATTAGACTTGTTTTTATTATTTTTAAACTAGAAGATTTTACTATTACACAAAGTATAGCACAAATTAAAAAAAACACACCATTCAACTGTATAAGACATTGGATATAAAAATCATTCTCTAAAGAAATGGCATAACTTTGCCAATCAAAATTGAAGAATTCCAATATTGGAGATATTAATTTTTGATCCCAAAGCAAGGATCTATAAGGTGCATCCCAAAAAATTAATTGATAAGCTCTTCCTGTAAAAACAAAAAAAGTTGTAATTTTGAATAGCTTTATTACAAAAGAATTTTTCATTATAATTTTAAAGTTTTGAAGACTGAATTTAGGTAAAATAACTATGAAGAAATTCTTTTTATTCTTTTTTATTTTATGTTTTTTTTTAGCTAATGCTAATACAAGAAGATATAGAATTGTAATTACAGACAACCCTTCTACAACCATAATGATTGGTTGGGAGCAAGTTTCTGGATCTAACACTAAAATATATTACGATAGTATAGATTACGGAATAAATTGGTCTAATTATGCTTTTTTTAAATCTAAAGAAACAGAGGTTATTGATAGAGGAATGACTAATTCATTTACTAAACTTGATGGATTAACACCAAATACAAACTATTATTTTTTAATAAAAGATTCTGAAGGAATAAGTTCTAGATACTGGTTTAAAACAGCTCCTAACACAAACGAAACTATGTCGTTTATTGCTGGTGGAGACTCCAGAAATAATAGAATACCAAGGCAATTTGCAAATACAATGGTTTCTAAACTTAAACCAACTGCTGTCTTTTTTGGAGGAGATATGACTAATGATGACAGCGACATTGAATGGCAAGAATGGTTTGACGATTGGCAATTAACTATTGCATCCGATGGCAGAATGTTTCCAATAATACCAGCAAGAGGTAATCATGAATTTAATAACAACCGTATACCAAAATTATTTAACATCCCTAATGTTAATTCGTATTACAAAATTACATTTGGTAATAACCTGTATTCTATTTACACATTAAATTCTGAAATATCTGCTGGAGGAAGCCAAGCTGCTTGGCTTAAAAACACATTAGAACAAGATAATTCTATTTGGAAATCTGCTCAATACCATAAGCCTATGAAACCTCACGTAACCTATAAATCTGAAGGGAATGATGAGTATAACAATTGGGCTAAATTATTTTATGATTACAAAGTTAAACTAGTTTTTGAATCCGACTCTCATACAGTAAAAACAACTTGGCCTATAAAACCCTGCTTATTTGGAATTAATTGTGATGAAGGTTTTGAAAGAGATGATATAAATGGTACTATTTATGTTGGTGAAGGTTGTTGGGGCGCACCACTTAGAAATAGTAACGACAACAAAACCTGGTCTCGTGATTTTGGCTCATTTAATCAATTTAAATGGCTTTGTGTATCTAACACCAAAATAGAACTAAAAACAATAATTATAGAAGATCCAAACACAATAAGTGAGATTAACAACATTACAACTTGCCTAGTACCTAATGGAGTTAACATCTGGAATCCTACTAATGGTGATACAGTAACAATTACAAATCTAAACCTCGAAACACCAAACATTACTTTTACCTCTGTAGCAGATAATGATTTTATAGAAAATGGTTTAAATACATCAATTCAAACCGAAGCTTTTGATACCGATGGCAACATATTATTTGTAGAATTTTATATAAATGGAGAATTAATAGCTGTAGATAATACTTATCCTTTTGAGACTAATTACGACTTTGATGATGGTTTTTATATCCTTGAATCTATTGCTTATGACAATGACAATCTAACTAATAACGAAGCTATTAGATTATATATAGGAAATTTTGATATAAAACTATTTCCTAATCCATTTAAAGAAATCATTTCATTTAACAATTTAGGTAAATCGTTTACAAACGCAGAAATATTTATTTATTCTATTAATGGCAAATTAATTTATAACAAGAAGTTACTAGGAAAAAAAATAAATCTAGAAGAATTATCCAGCGGAATATACTTATTAAGAATGGTTGGAATCAATAATAAAGTCATTATAAAAAAAATTATAAAAAACTAATAAACTTGCGGTTCATAATAAATTGATTCTGTGTCGACTTATTTCAGCACAGGTCATCGTTAAAATATAAAAATATTCTACCTTACTTTATAAGATTACTGCATTCGCAGGAATTTGTTATTTAAAAAAGCTATCTACAAACTCATGTTTATTAAACACTTGTAGATCTTCTATGCCTTCTCCTACTCCAATATATTTTACAGGAATTTGAAATTGATCGCTTATTCCAATAACAACGCCACCTTTTGCAGTTCCATCTAATTTAGTTACTGCTAAACTTGTAACTTCTGTTGCTGCTGTAAATTGCTTAGCTTGTTCAAAAGCATTTTGTCCAGTAGAACCATCTAAAACTAATAAAACATCGTGAGGTGCATCTCCAATAACTTTTTGCATTACACGTTTCACTTTAGTTAATTCGTTCATTAGATTAACTTTATTATGTAATCTTCCTGCGGTATCAATAATAATAACATCTGCATTTTGAGTTACTCCAGATTGTAAAGCATCAAAAGCAACACTTGCTGGATCAGAACCCATATCTTGTCGTACCATTGGCACATCTACACGATCTGCCCAAACTTGTAATTGGTCTATTGCAGCAGCTCTAAAGGTATCTGCAGCTCCTAAAACAACACTTAACCCTTGCTTTTTTAATTGATACGCTAATTTACCAATAGTGGTTGTTTTACCAACACCATTAACACCAACAACCATTAAAACGTAAGGTGTTTTAGATCCATCTGGTTGATTTGGTAATTTTGGAATACTGTAATCTGTAGCTTCTCCAGAATTGGTTTCGCTTAAAAGTGCAGCAATTTCATCTCTTAGAATCTGATTTAACTCATCTGTTCCAAGGTATTTATCTTTAGATACACGAGCTTCAATACGTTCTATAACCTTAAGAGTTGTATTTACACCAACATCGCTAGAAACTAAAACTTCTTCAAGATTATCAAGAACTTCGTCATCTACTTTAGATTTTCCAGCTACTGCTTTACTTAATTTGCCAAAAAAAGAAGATTTTGTTTTCTCTAAACCTTTATCTAAAGTTTCCTTCTTCTCTGACGAAAAAATTTTCTTAAAAAAACTCATAATGTAATCGCTTTAAAACATCTGTAATAGATGTGTATTCTTAATGTTTAATAGGCAAGTATTAGACCAAAAACAAGTTAAGGTAATATTGTCAGTCCTAGATATGTATAAAGACAAAAAGCTGCTTCCTTAAAAAGAAAGCAGCAATTAGAACTTATGTGTATTAAATTAGGTAATTATTTCTTCGCGAAGAAATCTTTTACTAATTCTGGTGCCATGATTGATTCAACAAACATGTAAGCTCCTGTTTTAGGAGATTTCACCATTTTAATTGCTTTTGATAATCTTTTAGACGATGTCTGTAAAGATGCTACGGTTTTCTTTGCCATTACTAATATTTTTATTGGTTATTACTGCGTAAGCAATAACGAATTACTTAATTTCTTTATGAACTGTCATACGTTTAAGGATAGAGTTAAATTTCTTAATCTCCATTCTATCTGGCGTATTCTTTTTGTTTTTAGTTGTAATATAACGAGAAGTTCCTGGTTTCCCTGACTCCTTATGCTCTGTACATTCTAGTATTACCTGTACTCTGTTACCTTTTCTTGCCATCTTTAATATGCTTTAAATGTAAACTATTATTTTAAGAAACCTTTTGATTTAGCTTCTTTAATAGCTGCTGTAATTCCTATTCTATTGATTGTTTTTAAAGCAGACGTAGAAAGCTTTAAAGTAATCCACTTATCCTCTTCAGGAAGAAATAAACGTTTTTTGATTAAATTCACATTAAATCTACGTTTCGTTTTATTCATTGCGTGAGACACGTTGTTCCCAACCATTGCCTTCTTTCCTGTAAGTTCACAAACTCTTGACATTATATATAACTTTAAAATGTGATTAATTTCGAGGTGCAAATATATGTATTAATTATATTATAACAACCTAATATTAAATTAATTTATTAAAATTTCTTTTTGAAGCAACTCTAAAATCTTATTTACAGACTTATTTATTACTTTTTCGCGATGATTTCCCATGTAAAAAGTATAACTTTTTACTTCATGCTTTGTTGAAATAGCTATACAAACTGTTCCAACTTCCACATCAGAATCGCCTTTATCTGGTCCAGCATTTCCTGTTGTAGAAACACCAATATCTGACTTAAACTTTAACCTAATTTGCTCTGCCATTTCTACTGCTACTTGCTCGCTAACAACAGAATTTACGTTAATAACCTCTTGAGAAACGCCTAAAACATCTACTTTAGATTGGGTTGCATAACATACCAAACTGCCTTTTAAGTATTGAGAAGTTCCCTGATGCTTTGTAAAGGTTTCTGTTAATTTCCCACCGGTACAACTTTCTGCAAATGCAATTGTTTTATTCTGATCTATTAATTTTTGAGCCACAATTTGCTCTATACTATTATTAGTGTCTTCAAAACCTGAAAAGACATCTTCTATTAGCGGCAAAACTTTTTTAACCTCTGCTTCTACTATTTTTTCAATACCTTTTTTATTAAAACCTTTTATAGATAATCTTAATCTTACTTTACCTAAACTAGGTAAGTAAGCTAATTTTAATTCTTTAGGTAAATTATTTTCCCAATCTTCTAGACGAAGCGCTAAAGCACTTTCTCCCAAACCATTTGTTAATAATGTTTTGTGCAATATAAATGGTCTTTTAAACTTGTCTTGAATTTTAGGAAGCACATATTTACTAATTAAACCTTTCATCTCGAAAGGCACGCCTGGTAAAGAAATAAAAACTTTATTGTTTTTTTCTATCCACATTCCTGGAGCTGTTCCAAAATCGTTTTGTAAAACCTCAGACTTGGATAAAACCAAGGCTTGTTGTCTGTTTAAATCTGAAATTGGTGTACTAATATATTTAGCAAACAAATCTTCTACATGAGCAAGAACTGCATCATTCTGAATTAAAGTGTCATTAAAATATTCTGCTAAAGTATGTTTTGTAATATCATCTTTTGTTGGTCCTAATCCGCCTGTAATAATTATAATATCTGCATTAGTTTCTGCCTCTGCAAATGCTTTTAATATATGGTCTTTATCGTCTTGAATTGAGGTAATCTGGTAAACAGAAACACCAATTTTATTTAATTCTTTTCCTATAAATGCCGAATTAGTATCGACTATCTGGCCTATTAGAATTTCGTCTCCAATAGTTATTATTTCGGCTTTCATTATAAATTAAAATTTGTTTTGATTTCTTGTAAAGCTTTATTTACACTATTAATAAACACCTCTAATTGAGATGTAATGACTTTATCTTTTTGTGTTAATTTTCCCCAATCTTGAATTTCTATTAAAGAACTGTAGTGTTTTATCCCAAACAATGCTATAGTTGGTTTCAATTTATGAGCAATTTGGTAGGTTTGCTCAAAATTATTAGATGTTACTGCTTGCTGCAACATCTTAGCATCTTCTGGCAACTCGTCTAATAGTGTTTGTACTAAAACCAATATAAAATCTTGATCGCCATCTGCAATTGCATTTACCTTTTCTAAATTATAATTGCTTGCCATTTACTTTACATTAATTGAAAATAATTGTTTGTCTTCTAAAAAACCTACTAATTTGTCGTTAGGGTCTACTTTTGAAACGCCTGCTGGCGTTCCTGTAAATATAATATCTCCAATTTTTAAAGTAAAATATTTAGACACATATTCTATAATCTCATCTATTTTATAAAGCATATGGCTGGTTTCTCCATTTTGAACCAATACATCGTTCTTTTTTAAACTAAAGTTTAAATTATCCACATCTTTAAAATCGGACTTTGGTAACCAATTTCCAATTACCGCTGCGCCATCAAAAGATTTTGCTTTTTCCCATGGCAATCCTTTTTCTTTTAATTGCTGTTGCACATCTCGTGCTGTAAAATCTATTCCAACACTAATATCGCTGTAATACTTATGTGCAAACTTTTTATCTATGTGCTTGCCTACTTTGTTAATCTTTACCAAAACCTCAACTTCGTGATGTACATCGTTGGAAAAATCTGGAATAAAAAAAGGCTGCTTTTTTAACAGAATAGCGGTGTCTGGCTTAATAAAAATAACTGGATTGGTAGGTTTTTCGTTATTAAGCTCTTTTATATGTTCTGTGTAGTTTCTACCTATGCAGATTAATTTCATAGTGTTTAATTAATAATTGTTAGGTTTTAGTGTTTGGCTAAAAAAGGCATTATATCTTATTATTAAATGACTTTAGTTTAATTGCTGTTAAAACTTTCTTTGTGTACAATGGAAAATCTGCATTAAGAATCCAACCAAAATAACCTGGTTCTTTTTCTAAAACCTCGGTTACTAATTTGTCTTTATGTTTTCCAAAACTAAAACATTCTTGTCCATCGTCGTTATAGGCTAAAAAACCTGCAAAATCTGCAAATTGTTTTCTTGAACTAAATTCTGATAAAAATTTACTATCGTTTTCTAAATCTGGATATCTATCTAATTGCGCTTTTAAAATCTCGTATGTGGCAAATGTATCTGCCTCGGCACTATGAGCGTTTTCTAGTGTTTGATTGCAATAAAATTTATATGCGGCACTTAATGTACGTTGCTCTTTTTTATGAAAAATAGTTTGCACATCTACGGCTACTCTAGATTTCATGTCGAAATCTATATCAACTCTAAGCATTTCTTCTGCCAATAAAGGAATATCAAATCTATTTGAATTAAATCCTGCTAAATCTGAGTCTTTTATTAGTGAATGTACTTCTTTTCCTAATTGCTTAAACGTTGGCGCATCTTTTACATCTGCGTTACTTATGCCATGTATTGCTGTTGTTTCTGGTGGAATTGGCATTTCTGGATTTACTTTCCACGTATGGCGTTCTTCTTTTCCATTTGGAAATACTTTTAGAATTGAAATTTCTACAATTCTGTCTTTAGTTATACTAATTCCTGTGGTTTCTAAATCGAAGAAACACATTGGTTTTGTAAGCTTTAGTTGCATAAGTGGTTATAATTTCTGTAAATATAATGAAATACTTAGCCTATAATAAATTTTTGATTTACGAATTCTAATTGTTCTTCTAGATAAGTCTACTTTTTATTGGTATGCTATATATTAAAATTATTTCTTTTCATTTTGATTCTCTAGATTATATTACTTTAAGTGTGTTTTTAATGTTTTCTTTTTTATTTGATGAATAAATGAACCAAAAAATCAAGATTTTATAATCTGTTTCTAAAAATTTATTTAATGTAATCACAAAGAATAATAGATTCTGATTTTGGAAGCTATTCTAGATAAAATTCAGGTTTTTATTTTCTTACATTGATTTAATGTTATGAATTTATTGCATCGACTTTTACTTAATTTAGTTTTTACAAAAACAGTCTAAGGTTCTAACTTACCATAATTCTTAGTGGGTTTTCCCAAAAGTTCTGCTCCTATTAGGCTGAATTATTGTCTTTTTTTTTGAAGCAGTTACTTTTGCATTAAGGATTGATGCGGTATCCTTTTTTTTTTACAGATTATAGAAAAGACATATTATATTAAAAAGGCTCTTGGGATTTTAATAAATGGAACTAAATTCAGTTAAAAAAAAAGATTTAGCTGAAAGCCTGACTTTTACTAGTTCTAAAAGGTTTTTTTTTAATCTTTTAGAACTAGTAAAAGAAATGCCCTAAAATTAATAGCAAAAAAAAAGCCCAACTTAAGTTGAGCTTTTATTTATAGTGTTTTAGAATGGTATTTTAGATTTCTCTGTTTATATCCCAAGATTCTAAATCGTCTTTTATTGTTTTTATAAATTGGCCACCTAAAGCTCCATTTACAACTCTATGATCGTAAGAATGCGATAGGAACATTTTGTAACGAATTCCAATAAAATCGCCATCTGGAGTTTCTATAACTGCTGGCACTTTACGTATGGCACCTAATGCTAAAATTCCTACTTGTGGCTGGTTAATAATTGGTGTTCCCATTATGCTTCCAAAGGTTCCAACGTTTGTAACTGTGTAGGTTCCACCTTGAATATCGTCTGGTTTTAATTTGTTTTCTCTGGCACGTTTTGCTAAATCGTTTACGGCTTTAGTTATACCTACTAGGTTTAATTGATCTGCGTTTTTAATTACAGGAACTATTAAATTTCCGTCTGGTAAAGCTGCTGCCATACCAAGGTTTATATTTTTCTTTTTGACAATTGTATCGCCATTTAAAGATATATTCATCATTGGATGCTCGCGTAATGCTCTAGCAATAGCTTCCATAAAGATTGGTGTAAAGGTTAAATTCTCGCCTTCTCGCTTTCCAAATGCTGCTTTTACTTTTTTACGCCAGTTCCAAATATTTGTAACATCTACTTCTATAAAACTTTGAACGTGTGCACTGGTTTGCACAGATTCTACCATATGATGTGCAATTAATTTACCCATACGGCTCATTTCTATAACCTCATCGCCTTGTGCTATTGCAATTGGCGCTTTTGGTTTGGAAACAGCTGCTTTTTTTGCTTCTGTTTTTTGCGAATTTACTGCTGCTACTGGTTGAGATGTTCTGTTTTTTAAATAACTTAACATGTCGTTTTTAGTTACACGTCCATCTTTTCCTGTTCCAGAAATAGCGTCTAATTCTGCTTGAGAAATAGCTTCTTCTTTGGCCATATTTTTTACTAATGGCGAATAAAAACGATCTTCAGAATTTTCTATTGCTACAGTTGCTTTAGCGGTTTCTATAGTTTGCTCGACTACTTTTACGGCTTCTGGCTGCGATGCTGCATTTTTAACAACTGGTGCTGCTGCTACATCTGCACCTTCAGTTTCTATTATTGCAATGGTGTCTCCAACTTGAACAACATCATCTACTTCGAATAAGCGTTCTACTAAAATACCATCTACTTCACTTGGAACTTCGCTATCCACTTTATCTGTTGCAATTTCTAGAACTGCTTCATCTGCTTCAATTGTATCTCCAACTTCTTTTAACCACGAAGTAATTGTTGCTTCTGCAACGCTTTCTCCCATTTTTGGTAACTTAAGTTCAAATCTTGCCATATTAATAATTTAGACTGTGTTTTGGTATTAAAGTTTGTAAAATTAATAAAAAAATAGCGATTAAATTACATCATCTATATTAATTTACATTTATTTCTTTTTAAAAGTGAAATATTTCGCCTCTATTTTCTGAGGTTTGACTACCTAAAACGAAATTAGTGTTTTTTGGCAATATCTTAAAACTAATTATTTTTTTTTCTTTTGACTTTTTTAAAATATCAATTACATCTCTGAATTTCAAGTAATTAAGATCTAACACATAGTCTGTATTAGATTTAAAAACTGTAACTTCTTTTACGCATAAAACAGATTTTTTTAATGCCATTTGAAGTTTTGGAACTAATTTATTAGATACCAGTACATAATTATTAATTGCTATACTTTTTTGTTTTGGTGGTTTCTGTATTAGCTTAGCTAACTGGATTGCAAACCAAACTATACTATTAGTAAATACATTACTTTTAAAATGCGATTTATAAAAAATTTGCATTGCTCCAAAAAAGCGTTTTGCATAAACGTTATCTTTTAATGTACTTTCGCCTTTAAAATGAATAACTGTTGTATTTCCATAGTAATAATTTGTAAGGCCTGATTTTTCAATTTTATAAGACAAATCTATGTCTTCGCCATACATAAAATACTGCTCATCGAATCCATTTACTTTTAAATACACTTCTTTTTTAAGTAACATAAAAGCGCCCACAAAAATAGATGCTTTTCCTATTTGATGCTTTTCTAAATGATTGGCATAATACATGTCCGATTTTCCTAAAAGCTTTTTTAGAGCTACTTTTGGTGTTGGTACATTACGCTTGCTTTCTGGTAAAAATTCTCCATTACCATCTATTAATTGACAACCAACAATTCCTAAATCTGTTTTAGTTTCTGCAAACTCTAATAATTTTGTAAATGTATTTTCTGCTACAACTGTATCTGGATTTAAGATACATAGGTAATTACCTTTAGCTTGTTGTACCGCTTGATTGTTTGCTTTAGAAAAGCCTACATTTTCTGTGTTTTGAATCCACTTTACATTTGGAAAATGGGTTTCTACCATTACTTTACTTTGATCTTTAGAGTTGTTATCTATTACAATAATTTCTGCATTAATTGTAGTTAATGCAGCTTCTACACTTTGCAAACATAACTGCAAAAAATGCTGAACATTGTAACTTAGAATAACTACGGAAAGCTCCATAAAACTTGAATTATGACTTTAGTGAATTCTCGAACGGAATTCTGTTTAAAATACTTCTACCTAAGGTTATTTCGTCTGCATATTCTAACTCGTCTCCAACAGATATTCCTCTTGCTATGGTACTTGTTTCTACTGTATAATCTTTAATTTGTTTAAAAATATAAAAATTTGTGGTGTCGCCTTCCATAGTTGGACTTAAAGCAAAAATTAATTCTTTTACTTCTCCGTTTTTAACTTTATTAACTAAAGTAGTAATATTTAAATCGTGTGGACCAATGCCATCCATAGGCGATATTTTTCCACCTAAAACGTGATATAATCCTTTAAAACTACTAGTACTTTCTATTGCCATGACATCGCGAATATCTTCTACAACGCAAATAATTTCTCGCGTTCTGTTATGGCTTGAGCAAATTTCGCAGACTTCAAGATCACTTATATTATGACAAGAATTACAAAATTTTAAATCGTTACGCATGACATTTAATGCAGATGTTAATTCGGACGTTTGCTCTTTTGGCTGACGTAACAAATGTAAAACCAATCTTAAAGCTGTACGCTTACCAATTCCTGGTAATTGTGAAACTTCGTTAACGGCATTTTGCAATAATTTTGAAGAAAATTCCATGGAAGCAAAATTACTAATTAGTGTCCAATTTCGCTAATTTATAAGTGCTAAGATTTAACAGTTAATTAATTTGTTTTAAACACTTATTGCATATTATTTTTTTCTTTGATAAAAAAAAAGCATCAAAAAAAAAACAGGACTTTATAATTTGTTTCTAAAAATTACTTTTGCATTAGCGCAAAAAATAATAGGCCTGTTTTTGGAAGTTATTTTTTATAAGCTTCATACTTTAGTATTCTTACAGCAATTTGCTTTCATAGATTTATTGCGTCGGCTTAAACCTATTTTTTTTAAGAAAACCATTCTAAAATCAAACTTTGCAAGCTATTTAGTAACTTTAAAATATGTTATAAATTAGATGCACATTTTACTTACCGCAATACTATAACGTTGTTAAATTAATTCTTTTAATTGGATAATTAATTGATGCATTGCAAAACAATTCAACTTAAAAAAAGAACATTATAAATTTATGCTTTATATACTAGAAGTTATTTGTACTTTTCCACTTAGAAAGATTTAATTTTTATGACACCAACTCAAATTATAGGCCTAATTGCTGCATACTTTATTGTATTAATTGTAATTTCTTACTTAACAGGAAAGGAAGATTCTAATGCTGCTTTTTTTAAAGCAAATAAATCTGCGCCTTGGTATTTAGTTGCTTTTGGAATGATTGGCGCATCGCTTTCTGGTGTAACTTTTATATCTGTTCCTGGAGCTGTAGAAACTAAACAGTTTGGTTATTTTCAGATTGTACTAGGCTATTTTGTTGGTTATTTAGTTATTGCATACGTACTATTACCTATTTACTACAAACTTAATTTAACCTCTATTTACACTTATTTAAAAGAACGTTTTGGCATAACAAGTTACAAAACTGGCGCCATTGCATTTTTAATTAGTAGAGTTGTTGGTGCTGCTTTTAGATTATTTTTAGTAGCTAAAGTACTTCAGCTTTTAGTTTTTGATCCTTTAAACATTCCTTTTACCATAACTGTTTTAATAACTATTGGACTAATTTGGTTGTACACTTTTAAAGGCGGAATTAAAACCATAATTTTTACAGATACCTTACAGACTTTATTTATGCTAATATCTGTTGTTGTTACTATTTTCTTTTTAGCAAATGCAATGGAGTTAAATAGTTTTTCTGATGTTTACACTACAGTTTCGGAAAGTTCTATGAGTAAGATTTTCTTTTTTTATGATGCTAATAATCCGCAATTTTTTATAAAAAGCTTTTTAGCTGGTATGTTTATTTCTATTACTATGACTGGCTTAGACCAAGATATGATGCAAAAAAACCTAACTTGTAAAAACCTTAAAGAAGCTCAAAAAAACATGATAACTTTTAGCTTTGTTTTAGTTTTTGTTAATCTGCTATTTTTAGTTTTAGGTTTGTTGTTAACAGAATATGCATTACAAAACGGAATTACAGCCAAGAAAGACGATTTATTTCCAGCCATAGCAATGCTTCCTGAAATTGGCATTGCAACATCGGCATTCTTTTTATTAGGCCTAATTGCTGCTGCTTACAGTAGTGCCGATTCTGCATTAGCATCTTTAACAACATCTTTTTGTATTGATATTTTAGATATTGAAACTAAAGAAGAAAAAAATAGAAAACGTATAAGAAAACAAACCCATATTGGTTTTAGCCTTTTACTAGCACTTGTAATAATTGCATTTAATTCTATTTTTACGGATGTTTCTGTTATTTGGGAATTATTTAAAGCTGCAGGATATACTTATGGCCCATTATTAGGGTTATTTGCTTTTGGTATTTTTACTAAAGCACAAATTAAAGATAAATGGGTTTGGGTAATTGCAGTTATAGCTCCAATAAGTTCTTACCTTTTAAATGCTAATTCCGAAACTCTATTTAATGGTTATAAAATTGGTTTCGAAATCTTAATAATTAATGGGCTTTTTACTTTTATTGGATTGTTATTAATTAAAAAAAAGAACTCGTTAATTAAACTGTAATTAATTAGTAGAAATTTAAACTTAGAGGTCATTAAAAACGAAAGACTACACTAAAAAATAAATCTTAAAATAACCGCTAAATAAACTAATAAGTATTCTTTTAAACTAAAAGTTAATATTGATTTGTGGCTAATAACACTAAAGTACAAGCTACTTCTGTTTCTATATTATTTGCGTCTAAAAGCTTGTAGAACTCAATATTTTCTGTTCCAGGATTAAAAATTACACGTTTTGGATTTAAAGAAATTATGTAATTATAATAATCTTCTTGCCTTTTAGAATTAAGATATAATGTTACTGTATGCACATTATTAAAAGGTAATTTCTCTGTTTCTATGGCTACAGAAGCAACTTCACCTTTTCTTAATCCTAAAGCAATAGTTTCTACAGCATTATTTTTAAGCGATTTTATGGCCTTATTGGAATAACGCTCTGGATTTGTAGATGCTCCAACAACTAAAGTCTTCTTTTTCATATTATAAAATGGTATTAGTAGGTCTAAATCTATTCATTTTTAAGAAAAGATTAAGTAAAAACGTTAAACACATGTTAAAAGCTGATTATCAACGTAATAAAATTGAGTTTTAAACGTCTTAATAATAACGCAACTAATAAAATTATTACAGAACGTTTGAATTAGTCTTCTAAACCAACTGCAACATATTATATTACATAAAGTGTTAATAGATAGAAAACGCCAAGTCCTTACAGATTTGGCGTTTTTTTTGTATAAATTTATTTTGACTATTATCTACAACCAAAATAATAAAACTTGCTTAAACTAAAAATGAAATTAAAAAACGAAATAATTACCATTTAATAACAACACTTCCCCAAGTAAATCCAGATCCAAACGCAGCTAAAACTACATTATCTCCTTCTTTAATTTTGCCTTCTTCCCAAGCTTCGCATAAAGCTATAGGTATAGAAGCTGCAGTTGTGTTTCCGTATTTCTGGATATTATTAAAAACCTGATCGTTATTTAAACCAAATTTCTTTTGAATAAATTGAGCTATACGTAAATTCGCTTGATGCGGAATTAACATATCAATAGCATCTTTATCTAAATTGTTTTTTGCTAAACCTTCCATAATTACCTCACTAAAACGAACCACTGCATTTTTAAATACAAATTGACCGTTCATATAAGGAAAATAACTTTCGTCTTCTGGATTATTGTCTGCAATAATATCTGTAACCCAACGTGTTCCCATTCCTGGCGCTTCTAGAACTAATTCTTTAGCGTGTTCGCCTTGAGAATGTAAATGCGTAGATAAAATACCTTTGTCGTTATTTTCTTCGCGAGTTAAAACTGCTGCACCTGCGCCATCTCCAAAAATTACAGAAACACCTCTTCCACGCGTAGTTTTATCTAATCCATGAGAATGCAATTCGCTACCAATTACCAAAATGTTTTTATACATTCCAGTTTTTATAAAATTATCGGCAACAGAAATAGCATATACAAAACCAGAACATTGGTTTCTAACATCTAAAGCACCAACAGTTTTAATATCTAAAGCGTGCTGAACTTGCACTCCAGGTCCAGGAAAATACATATCTGGACTTAAAGTTGCAAAAATTATAAAATCAATATCGTCTTTATCAATTCCTGCTCGTTCTATTGCTTGCTTAGCAGCTTTTGTTCCCATTGTAGCAGTTGTATCTCCACTTCCATCTTTTACCCAACGTCTTTCTTTAATACCGGTTCTTTCGGTAATCCATTCGTCGTTAGTATCCATAAGTGTAGATAAATCTGCATTTGTAACCACATTATCTGGCACATACTTACCTAAGCCTATTATTTTTGAATTATACATCTAATATATTTTTTTCATTTTCGAAAAGACGAAAATTGTTTTTAAACTTCCACAAGAGCAGAAATTATGGTTATGTTATTTTTAAAGCAAAATTACAAAAATTATAATTTTAATACTTTTTAATTAACATTTTGTATAGATTAATAAAATACGAGTGTAAAACAACCATAAAATGCCACTTTGTCACAATATCTTGATTGGCATTTTTGTTGACTACTATATCTTAAAGTAATATTTATTTTAATTTTACTTTGTTTTAAAACTAAATTTAATTCTAATAACAAACAAATTCCTGTTTCCGCAGGAATAAAATAAAACAAATTATGGCACAAGGAAAAATTAATGTTTCAGTAGAAAACATTTTCCCATTAATTAAAAAATTCCTTTACTCTGATCACGAAATATTTTTACGTGAATTAATTAGTAATGGTACAGATGCAACTTTAAAATTAAAACATTTAACCACTATTGGCGAAAGTAAAGCCGATTATGGAAATCCAGTTATTGAGATTAAAGTAGATAAAGCTGGAAAAAAACTTCATATTATAGATCAAGGTTTAGGTATGACAGCTGATGAAGTTGAAAAATACATTAACCAAGTGGCTTTTTCTGGTGCTGAAGAATTTTTAGATAAATATAAAGATTCGGCAAAAGACTCTGGAATTATTGGTCATTTTGGTTTAGGATTTTACTCTGCTTTTATGGTAGCTGAAAAAGTAGAAATTCTGACAAAATCTCATAAAGAAAACACAGTTGGTGCACATTGGACTTGCGATGGTTCTCCAGAATTTACTTTAGTTGAGTCTGACAAAACGACTCGTGGAACTGAAATTATTTTACATATTGCTGAGGATTCTGTAGAATTTTTAGAAGACGCTAAAATAAGCGAGCTTTTAACTAAGTATAACAAGTTTATGCCAGTTTCGATTAAATTTGGAACTAAAGAAATTAACGATCCAGAGCACGAACCTGCAACACTTACAGATAAAGACGGAAAGGAAACTAAAGAACCTCAACGTAAAATTACTGTAGATAACATAATCAATAATCCTAATCCAGCTTGGACAAAACAACCAAGCGAATTAGAAGGCGACGATTACACAGCATTTTACCGCGAATTATATCCTGCGCAATTTGAAGAACCACTTTTTAATATTCATTTAAATGTAGATTATCCGTTCAATCTTACCGGGATTTTATACTTCCCTAAAATGTCTAACGACATGAATATGCAAAAGGATAAAATTCAATTGTACCAAAACCAAGTATTTGTTACAGATAATGTAGAAGGTATTGTTCCAGAGTTTTTAACTATGCTTCGTGGTGTAATAGATTCTCCAGATATTCCATTAAACGTATCGCGTTCTTACTTACAGGCAGATGGCGCTGTAAAAAAGATTTCGTCCTACATTTCTAAAAAAGTAGCCGATAAATTAAAATCGTTATTTAATGCTAATCGTGAAGATTTTGAAGCTAAATGGAACGATATTAAAATTGTTATTGAATACGGAATGCTTTCTGATGAGAAATTCTTTGGAAGAGCAGAATCTTTTACATTATACCCAACAGTAGACAATACATATTTTACTTACGAAGAATTAATTGCTAAAATTAAAGACACACAAACCGATAAAGATGGTAAAACAGTTGTGCTTTACGCAAGTAATCAAGATACACAACATACATATATCGAGGCTGCAAAAGCTAAAGGCTACCAAGTATTGTTATTAGATTCGCCAATTATTTCGCATTTAATGCAAAAATTAGAATCTACTAAAGAAAACATTACGTTTGCAAGAGTTGATGCAGATCATATTGATAAAATAATTGCAAAAGACGAAACTGTAATTTCTAAGTTAGACGAAGCACAAACAAAAACTTTAGAAGAGATTTTAAAAGCTGCAATTCCTCAAGAAAAATTTATGGTTCAGCTAGAAGCTATGGATAGCGATGCGACTCCTTTTATGGTTACGCAACCAGAATTTATGCGTAGAATGAAAGAAATGCAAGCTTCTGGCGGCGGTGGCGGAATGTTTGGAATGGGCAATATGCCAGAAATGTATAACTTAATTGTAAATACAAATTCTGAGTTAGTTAGCGACATTTTAAATAATACAGATAAAGACGTTCAAAACCGTTTAATTACACAAAGTTTAGACTTAGCGCGCTTAAGTCAAGGTTTACTTAAAGGAAAAGAATTAAGTGACTTTGTTAAACGTAGTTACGAGATGATTAAGTAATTATTTTACATAATTATTATTTTAAAAGTCACTCTATTAGAGTGACTTTTTTAGTTTAATGCCACTAACTAATAATTATAAACAAAAAAAAAGCCTCAAAAACATATGTTTTTGAGGCTTTTTTAATACTATAAACTGTTTAGTAAGTTGGTGTAGACACCTCAAAAGTAGCATCTTTAGCTGCTAGATAACGTTCTGCGTCTAATGCTGCCATACAACCAGTTCCTGCAGCTGTAATAGCTTGTCTATAAACATGATCTGCTGCGTCTCCACTTACAAAAACACCAGGCACATTTGTTTTAGAGGTTCCAGGTTGCTCATATTTTATATAACCTGTTTCATCTAAATTAATAAAACCTTTAAAAATATCTGTATTAGGCTTGTGTCCAATTGCTACAAAAAATCCAGTTACTGGAATTTCGTGCGTATCTTGAGTTTGGTTATTTTTAACTCTAACACCTGTTACAACTTGTCCATCTCCTAAAACTTCGTCGGTTTCTGTATTAAATAAAATATCTATATTTTCTGTGTTTTTAACACGAGTAGCCATAATTTTTGAGGCTCTAAACTCGTCCTTACGAACTAACATAGTTACTTTTTTACATAACTTAGATAAATAGTGTGCTTCTTCACAAGCACTATCTCCTGCTCCAACAATAACGACTTCTTGATTTCTGTAGAAAAACCCATCGCAAACTGCACAGGCAGAAACTCCGCCACCAAGCTTTAAATATTTTTGTTCAGACTCTAAACCTAAATATTTTGCACTTGCTCCTGTAGAAATAATAATAGTGTCTGCATGAATTTCTTTCTCTTCATTTACCCAAACTTTATGAATATCTCCAGAAAAATCAACTTTAGTAATCCAACCATTTCTTACGTCTGTATCAAAACGTTTTGCTTGATTTTCTAACTGTATCATCATTTCTGGACCAGTAACACCATCAGGATAACCTGGGAAATTCTCTACTTCGTTTGTAGTTGTTAATTGTCCACCTGGCTGAGTTCCTTGATATAAAACAGGACTCATATTAGCTCTTGCTGCATATATTGCTGCTGTATAACCAGCAGGACCAGAACCTATAATTAGGCACTTTACTTTTTCGATTGTATCTGACATAGTACTCTTATTTATATATACAAAAGTAGGTTTTTTAACTAAAAACTTACAAAGTATTTATTAAAAGTTATAATGCATCTATAAAGGTTTCTTATACCATTAAAAAAAGACCAATTGGCACTCTTTTTACAAAACAACAAACATATAATTATCTTATTTGGTTTCTTTTTGACTAATTACATTAATAATGCTTGACATGTTGATTAATTACTTAAAAAAACAGCAACTAAGAATTCAATTTTTCTAACAAACTAATACGATTTACTTTTTTATCAAATTACATGAAACCTTATTATGATAAACTGAATTGAATTATATTTTAAATAAGTAAAAACTAATTAGAGTTAGCATTGGTATAATAAAGAATGTAGAAGTGTTAAATATATAAAAATAAAAAAGCTTCAACATAAATGTTGAAGCTTTTTGTCGGGGTGGCAGGATTCGAACCCCTTGTCTTGCCACTATATAAATCAATACTTTGCGATAACTTATTTTTTTGTTAACCGATATGTAGACTAGTTGTTTGTGGTTTGATAGTTTAATTTGTTTTAAGTCTTGTATAAAGTTAACAATTTAATTATCTAATACAACATAATTTAACTCAAAATTTATGACGTTTTTTCAAGATACTTATCAATTACCTCTTCTTTAATGCCACTATATTCTGCAAATTCATCTGGAGTGATAAATTGATGTTGCTCTTTCCCAAAGTACTTTTTAATTTTCTTTAAAAGCATACGTCCATAACGTTCACTTCTTCCTGTAAGAAACATAATATCTTTTGGGTAAATACAATGTCTTTTAACTTTATTCATACACTATCTATACTTTATCTATACACTAATTAACCATCAGGTGTTTGTGAAAAATCGGAAAAAACAGTAGAAAACGGAATGGATGACCAGTGATTATAGGATTACTTCTTAAAGATACGGAGCTTTATTGAGAATCAAAAATCATTAGAATTATGGCAAAGCAAATTGGAATTATTAAGTTGAAAGGAACTATCGGAGATATTTCTTTTTACAAATCGCAAGATGGGCACTTGGCTCGTGGTAAAGGAGGTGTTGAAGCTTCTAGAATTGCAAATGACCCTGCATTTCAAAGAACTCGTGAAAACGGTTCAGAATTTGGGCGTGCAGGAAAAGGTGGTAAATTGTTGCGAGTGGCCTTACGTACACTGTTGCAAAAAGCGTCTGACAATAGAGTCACAAGCAGATTGACTAAAAATGTATTGACTGTTATTAAAGCAGACACTACCAATGATCGTGGATTACGAACTATTCCTGATGGTGATTTATCATTACTGGAAAATTTTGAGTTCAACAAAAACGGAAAATTGGGTGGTTTATTGTTTGCGGCTTACGCCGGAACAATTGATCGTGTTGCAGGAACTGTAGTTGCGGATATCGCAGAGTTTATTGCTGTGAATGATATTGTAGCGCCAAGTGGAACTACGCACTTCATGATTTCTAACGGTGGTGTTGAGGTTGATTTTTCTGCAGAAACGTATGTTTTTGATAGTGAAGTATCTTCAGTTTTACCTTGGGATAGTAGCACTGTTGCGCCGTTGTCATTGACGGCTAATTTAACAGCGAACTCTACACTACCAATTTTTCAAGTTATTGGTATTGAATTCTTTCAAGAGGTAAATGGGCAAATGTACTCCCTTAAAAACGGAAATTACAACGCTTTAGCAATTGTTGGAATTGATACTCCGTAATCATGGAATTGACACTTTACAGAACCTATTTTGAAGGCGGTACCAACGGTACCCTCTTCTGTTCTGCAAATTTTTTATGTCACACGATAGAGTTGCCCTGGAAACAGAACAAGCGAAATACCTCCTGCATACCAGAAGGTCGCTATGAACTCGTTCCTCGGTATTCGACGCATTTCAAACATCATCTTTTAGTTAAAGATGTGCCTCATCGGCATCTCATTTTATTGCATCCCGCAAATGATGCACTGAAAGACCTACAAGGTTGTATTGCTCCAGTCACCTATTTAGGTGGTTTAGGAAAAGGCTTACAATCGAGAATTGCGATGCAGAAGTTAACGTCAGTAGTGCAACAAGCTATTGACTGTAAAGAACAGATTTTTTTAACCATAACAACACAACATTATGAATTTAGTAGAACGGTATAACAAACCAACTCCGAAGTTTTTTAAAATCTTACGAAATATCGGTATCGCCCTAGCCACTGCTGGAGGTGCCATTATCGCCGCACCAATCAGTATGCCGGCTATAGTCGTTAGTATTGCAACCTATATGACCGTTGCTGGAACTGTCGCCACAGCAGTAAGTCAGGCTGTAGTTTCAGACGAATCACCCTAAGACTTGATCTATGTCAATTATCATCATAGATCCAAATACTAAAGCAGGCGTTTTAGGCGGCACGCTTTTTTCTGCTTTCTTAAACTTAAGTTGGAATGCTATAGTCTATACCATCATCATGGCTGCCATCGGCGCTGTTGTAAGTTTTATAGTCTCCATGTTACTTCGTTGGCTAGTGAAACAGTATTTCAACTAATTATTTTTAAAAGAGAAGCGAAAAAATCGGCAAAAAAAGAAAAGAGAAAGCAATTTATATTGGCACGATAGTGCCTAACTTTGCAGGCTCTTTTCTTTTTTTATGTTGTAAATTATCTTCTGTACTTTTTTGTTCTTTTCATTTTGTCTTGATACAAAACGAAACAAAAAATCAAGAGTCTTTATAGGAACTTTTTGCTAAGGCAAAACCACTGCTAAATCTTCATTCCATGCTCTTTTTCGATTATATCGAAACGCAATTCCATTTGATTTACAGCTAGTTCGTAAAAGTTTCAAAATTGATATGTATTGATACTTGTCTGTCAAATCCTAATGACGTTGATTATTATTTACAGTTAGTTCTTGAAAGGTTCAAAATGTCTGAAAGCATTCTAATGATTCTTTTGAACAGGTAATCAAAAAGGCGCGAGCCGCCTGCGAGATGAGCGAGGGTGTTGTGGCAATATAGCCTGATACGTTTTGAATCCAAACTATATTATTAGTATATCATTTTAGTAGTAGGCTGCCACAGCTACGTGTTACACGCGGGTGGCGGAGTTTTTGAACCAGTGGGAAAGGTAAGGGCTATACTTTATGAGGTGTACCGATAGGGAAATCTGAATAAAGGTTTAGCTCTTACGGTGCGTTGCCGGATGTAATCATCCTGCTAAGGTGATTTTATACGGCAAATTGGCTGGGTCAAAAACTGTGACGCCCTTATAGCCCGATGCGACCCAGCAGGCTCGCAAAGCATTAAGTAGCGGTTGCACCCAATGTAAACTGTCTGCACGCTAGTGCAAACTATATTGGGTTTGGGTGCAAGAGTAGCTAAGGGTGAGGAAGGCATGTATTGTGTGGACTAAAGCAAACCCAAAACGCCAACGTGGATGTGTCACCACAGTGGTGTTTTGGGTGTTTTATGCAAGCCGTTATATATTAGACAACAACTAACTGATATGTGATTTCTCGGCTCCGCTCGAAATGACTTATTAGATTGTATTTGGCTTGCAGAAATGTTTTAGGTAACAAAATGGAATGCCTGACGAACACCATATTACCTGTTCACAGATGCTGATATTATTACCAAATTTTATTTAAAAAATAAAGAGCCTTAGAAAAGACTCTTTATATATTGGTTTAATGGTTGTCAGATTTCATTTTACCTGACTGATCTATTTTCATTTCGTGGTCGTATTGACAACAACCTGGCAGGTTTTTGTAAGCATCTTCACTTCCTGCGACTTTTTCAGTGTCGTAACCTGAAGCTGCAATTGCTTTATGAATTGCCATTGCATCGGTTTTTGTATCATCAAAAGACACATCAATCTTCTTTTTATCGACATCCCAATTGGCACTTGCAACACCTTCAACACCGTTAGCTGCTTTTTCGATAGTGTTTTTACACATTCCGCAATTTCCTCTTACACCAAAAGACAGGTCTGTCATTGCCATATCTTTAGACGTTTCAGTTTTTGTTGTTTTAGTTTCTTTTTTGGTTTGGCTATTGCAGCTTGTTACACCTAAAGTTGCTATAACAGCTACACTTAAAATTACTTTTTTACTCACGTCGATTACATTTTTGTTTTTGTGTTCGTGATTTTTCTTTGAAAAATTCATTGTTTTAAAATTTAATTGTTACTACTTGATTTATTATTCTATTACTTGTTTTACTTCACCACAGGTTAGCATTGCTTCGCCAAAGTAGGGATTGATTACTTTTTCTTCTTTACTCAACCAATACGCACCATTATTGTTATCAGCCATTGGACAAAATTCTACATAGACTTTTTCATTGACACCAAACTGTTGTACCGCTTTTATTAAATGTGCAGATAAATGTTTGAAATGGTTTCTTTGCACTTTGATATTAGATGTTTTTGAAATTGAAGTGCCAGATGCTTTTATTTCTTTTTCTAATGACATCCAATGGTTATGAGCTACTTTATCTGTTAGTTGTTTCATATCAACTTTAGTCAAATTATCTAATAGAATTTTTGATTCTTTTACTACATTCTTTGAATTATCTTTAACTAAAGCGTCTTTCAATTTGATATAATCATCAAAAATTACTTTTAATTGATTTTGAAAATCCTTTGAAACGCTAATGCGATCATTAATATTGGAATTGTTTTCATTAGTGATAGATGTGGTTTCTTCCATATCTAAATGACTTTCGTGACCTGTCATTACTTTTCCACCTTCCTTATTCATCATTGACTTTTTACCTTGTAATTGTGCTGCGGCATCAACCGTAAATGTTCCATTGGTCACAATTTCATTTCCGACAAACAAGCCTTCTAAAACTTCATAGTCATTACCAATTTGATTGCCTAACTTAATTTCACGCATTTCAAAAATAGGTTGGTCTGGATTTGTTTTAAGATAAACCACAGAACGTTCACCTGTCCACAAAACAGCAGATGCAGGAATCGTTAGTACTTGGTCATTGTTACTTGTAACCCCATCTATATTTGCTGTTACAAACATTCCTGGCTTAAACACATCATCCTTATTATTTAAGACTACACGCAAGGTGACAGTTCTTGTTTTTGTATTTAAAACTGGGTCAATAAAATCGACTTTACCTTTAAATTCTTTATTAGGATAGGCATTCGTTGTAATCAACACTTCTTGTCCTTTTTTAAAGCGGTCAATCTGATTTTCATACACATCAAAGTTACCCCAAACCGTGTTTAGATTAGCAATTTTAAGTAAGGGTTGTCCTTGTTTAATGTAATCGCCTTGCTCTACCAATTTTTCTGTAACAGTACCCGAAACGGTTGCATACACAGGAAAGTTTTCTTTCACTTTTCCTGTTTCTTCAATCTGATTGATTTGATTTTCAGAGAGCTTCCATAATTTCAGTTTATTACGGACTGCTTTGTATAAGGCAGGTTGTGATTCTTTTAAAGATGCTGCTGTAATTAATTCTTGTTGTGCTGCATAGAGTTCTGGTGAATAAATGGTTGCCAATAATTGACCTTTACGAACTTCTTCACCTGTAAAACTCACATTCAAACGTTCAATTCTTCCAGCGAAATAACTTACCTGTACTGCATTGGCTTCTTCGTTTTCAGCAATCTTACCAGATAATTTGATAGTATTGCCTTCAACATTGCCTTTACCAACAATAGATGTTTGAATATTGGCTAATGCCATAGCATTTTCTGTAAGCTTAAATTGATCTGCTAACAGGCCATCACTTACACTTTCAGCAGGAATTAAATCCATACCACAAATAGGACAATCGCCTGATTCTGGTTGCATAATTTGTGGATGCATAGAACACGTCCACATTTGATTGGTTTCTGAAATGACATCGTGATTATGTTCTGTATCTTTTTTTGATGAACCACCAAAAAGCAACCAACCTAAAAACAAACCAACTACCAATATTCCGAAGTAAATTATATATTTTTTCATAGTGTTATATTTTAATATTTCTTAATCGTAATGCGTTTCCAATAACAGAAACAGAGCTAAAACTCATTGCTAAAGCAGCTATCATTGGCGAGAGTAGTATTCCGAAGAATGGAAACAACACACCTGCTGCAATAGGTACACCTAAAGTGTTGTAGATAAGTGCAAAAAATAGGTTTTGCTTAATGTTCTTCATTACAGCATTACTTAAATTTTTTGCTTTTACAATACCGTGTAAATCGCCTTTTACTAACGTTATCATTGCACTTTCTATCGCTACATCTGTTCCTGTTCCCATTGCAATCCCTACATCACTTTTTGCCAATGCTGGTGCATCATTAATACCATCACCTGCCATTGCAACCACTTTTCCTTTTTCTTGCAGTTTCTCTACTTCTTTGAGTTTGTCTTCTGGTAGCATACTGGCTTTAAAATCTGCAAGATTTAATTCTGATGCTACTGCTTGTGCTGTATCGTGATTATCACCTGTTAGCATTATTACATCTATCCCTTTATCTTGAAGTGCTTTAATCGCTTTAGCACTTGTTTCTTTTATCTTATCGCCTATAACTACATATCCAACTACGGTTTTATCTATTGACAAATAAGAAACTGTTTTACCTTGTTTTTGGTAAGATTTCGCTTCGTCTTTCATTTTAGAGATAATATCTGCTTTGGCATATTCCATCATTTTAGGATTACCTAATGCTACTTTTTTATCTTTTATGGTCGCTTCAACACCTTTTCCTGTGACTGCACTAAAATCTTCGGACTTTAAAATTTCTGCGTTGTGTTCTTTGCCATATTTAACTGTCGCTTCTGCCAAAGGATGTTCGCTATTGGTATTTAATGAAACGATGTATTGTAACACTTCTTTTTCGCTTAAAGCATCATTAAAAGCACCAACGGTTTCAACTGTTGGCTTTCCTTCGGTAATTGTTCCTGTCTTGTCTACAATTAGCGTTGTTACTTTATCCATTTTTTCGAGAGCTTCAGCATTTTTAATCAATACACCATTTTGAGCACCTTTACCCACACCAACCATTACAGACATTGGTGTTGCTAAACCTAAAGCACAAGGACACGCAATGATTAGTACTGCAATTGCATTCACAAACGCATACACATAAACTGGTTCTGGTCCCCAAATTGACCATATAATAAAAGTGATAATAGAAATAAGAACTACAACTGGCACAAAATAACCTGAAACTTTATCTGCTAAATTTTGAATTGGTGCGCGACTTCTACTGGCATCATTCACCATATGAATGATTTGTGATAAAAGCGTGTCACTTCCTACCTTTTCTGCTTTCATCAAAAAGGATTGATTCCCATTAATGGTTCCGCTACTTACTTTATCTTCTTGAGATTTGTTTACAGGAATAGGTTCTCCTGTAATCATAGATTCGTCAATAGTTGTTTCGCCTTCAGTTATCACACCATCCACAGGAATTTTATCTCCTGGTTTCACTTTTAGAATATCATTTAATTCTATCTCGTCAATACTGACTTCAATTTCTTCACCATCTACTATTTTTATGGCTTTATTAGGTGCTAACTTTAGTAACTCTTTTACTGCCGAATTGGTTTTACTATGCGCACGAGCTTCTAACAATTGACCTAAAAGCACTAACGTTAGAATAACTGTTGCTGCTTCAAAATAGACGTGAACTGCGCCTGATTCAGTTTTAAATTGTTCAGGAAATACATCTGGAAACAACATCCCAAATACACTAAATAACCAAGCCACACCTGCACCGATTCCAATGAGTGTAAACATATTGAGATTCCACGTTTTTATGCTTCTATAAGCACGCTCAAAGAACATCCACGTAGCGTAAAAGACAACTGGAATGGATAAAACAAACTGAATCCAGTTCCAATTTTTCTGTTCCATTATATCATACAATGGATTGTTATTAAGCATTTCGCTCATAGCAATTAAGAAAATAGGTAATGTGAATACAGATGCTATCCAAAATTTCTTTAATAGCTTCTTATACGTTTTTTCCTCTGCTGAACTATCTGCTTCCATTGGCTCTAAATCCATCCCACAAATAGGACACGAACTTGCTTCGTCTTTGACAATTTCTGGATGCATAGGACACGTCCATTGTTCTGCTGAAGTTGTGGATAGATTTTGTTCTTCCACCAAATCCATTCCGCAAACAGGACAATCGCCTGGTGCATCATAAGTTTTATCGCCCTCGCAATGCATAGGACAATAAAATGTGCCTGTGCCTTTTCCTTTGGATTGCTCTTTCTTTTTATCATTTGAATGTTGATGTTGTTCACCTTGTTTATGAATACTGTATCTATCACCATCCTTTTTTAAGGCTTCTTGAAACTTTTCTATAGGAATATGCGATTCCATTTCGATGGTAGCTTCAGCCTTTTCTAAATTGACCGTTGCTTTTAAAACACCTTCCACTTTAGAGAGCGTTTCTTCAACGTGACTGCGACAACCGTTGCAAGTCATTCCGTGTATATGATATGTATGTTTCATTTTAACAACAATTTTTATTATTCTGAATTGGCGGACAAGGGACAGTTCCATAAGAACAATAAACACAACAATCGCCTTCCTTTGGTTTCAAAACCGTTTTGCAATTTTTACACTCATAAAAGAATTGACAAGCATTTGTTGGCATTTCTTCCACTTTTTTATGTCCGCAGTTTGGACAAGTGATTTCTGATTTTAATATAGGTTGCATCAATTTTATTTTTTATCAGTTACTTTATAACCTGTAGAATTAATTGCTTTCTCAATCTCTAATTCATTGGTTTTGGTTTTGTCAAATTCAATGATAGCGTTACCTTTTTCGTAGGATGCTTTTGAGTTTACAATACCGTTGAGTTTATTAACTTCGTGGTTTACGTGTGCTTCGCAACTGGCGCAGGTCATTCCGTCGATTTTAAATTCAGTTGTTTTAATGTCTGATTTATAAACTACGGTTATTTGTTTTTCTGTATTTGTGTAAAAAATTCCTGAATAGTATGGGAAAGCCAACATTACAATTGCAAATACAGTAACAATTCCTAAAAACCTCTTTGATTGTATGAATTTTGGTTTTTCGTCCGTTTCACATTCACAGTCAATTTCTTTTTGAGGTTTTAGTTTTTGATACCAAGCAAATCCTAATACAAAAACTGTTAACCCAATTAGATAAGGTCTAAAGGGTTCTATCCAAGAAAATGCTGAAGCAATTCCACTTGTTCCTGCAATAAGAGCTAAAACAGGGGTAATACAACATAGAGAAGCAGTTATAGCAGTTAACATTCCTGTGCCAATTAGTTTACTATTATTTTTCATAGTTTACTGAATTAAATAATTAATGATTGTACTTTGCACATAGTAGGTCTTAATAGACTCTATTTGATTGATTTGAAACTTTAGTTGCAACTCTTGAATATCCAAAACATCATTAAAATCTATCGTTCCTGTTTCGTAGCTTTTGATTAAAATGTCTTTTGCATCTTTAGCTTGCTTTAAGTTTTTTGTTTGAGTAGCATAACTTATTCTTGCAGAAATGCGTTCGTTATTTGCTTTGTCTAAAAGCGTTTCCAATGCATTTAAACGTTCCTGTTTTTGAGCAGTAATTTCCTGCTGCTGCAAATCATTTTGTTTGGTTTGGGATTTATATTTCTTATTGAAAATTGGGATAGATACCGAAACCATTGGCATTACAATATCCTTTCCGTTATCGCTGAAATCCATATTTGGTCTTTCAGCAACATTGATATAATCTAAT
>CALJFB010000001.1 GCA_938073895.1 uncultured Flavobacteriaceae bacterium | reverse complement strand
TGTTCCGACTGAAATGGAGAAATCTCTAACTGTAAGATTTCTCGACTGCGTTCGAAATGACATTCATCTTTTATTATTTTTATTGTAAGTACTAGTGATCATGCTTTTAGGCGTGATTGTATCGAGAACTTTTTAATTAATGCTATTATTTCTCTTTATAAGATTTCTTCTATCATTGAAATGATATGCTTCGTTCATTTTAAAAGATTCTGAAACTAGTTCAGAATTTCGACTAAAGCCGAACAGGAATATTATTTTCTTTTAATTCTTGTTTCAATTCTAAAATAGGTATTTCACCAAAATGAAAAACACTTGCCGCCAATGCTGCATCAGATTTACCAATTTTAAAAGTATCTATAAAATGTTGCACCGTTCCTGCGCCACCAGAAGCAATAATTGGGATGTTCAATTCTGTAGATAATTTTGCCAACGCTTCGTTTGCAAAACCTGCTTTAGTACCATCATTATTCATAGAGGTAAATAAAATTTCACCTGCTCCTCGTTTTTCTACTTCTTTTGCCCAATCAAATAAATTTAATTTGGTAGCAATTGTTCCTCCGGCTAAATGTACTATCCATTCGCCATCAATCTGCTTTGCGTCAATAGCAACTACAACACATTGATTTCCAAACTTATCAGCCAATTCATTAACCAATTCAGGTCTTTTTATTGCTGATGAATTTATAGAAACTTTATCTGCACCAGATTTTAATAATAAATCTACGTCAGCAATAGAAGAAATTCCGCCACCAACTGTAAACGGAATGTTTACTTGTTCTGCAACTTTCAAAACCATTTCTAGCATGGTTTTTCTACCTTCTAACGTTGCAGAAATATCTAAAAAAACCAATTCATCTGCACCTAATTCGGCATATTGTTTTGCTAAAACTACAGGATCTCCAGCATCAATTAAATTTACGAAATTAACCCCTTTTACAGTACGTCCGTTTTTAATATCTAAACAAGGTATTATTCTTTTTGTGAGCATTTTTATAGCTTTTGGCTTTTAGCAAGTGGCTTTTAGCAAATGGCTAACAGCTAATTGCAAAAGGCTATTTATTTAATATGAAATTTGTCAATTGTTTTAAACGAATCTTATTTTCATAAATCGCTTTCCCGATAATTACACCTTCACAACCATTTTCGGCTAATTTTGGCAATTCGTCAAAGGTAGAAATTCCTCCAGAAGCAATTAATTTTAATTTCTCTGTCACCTTGAACGCAGTCGAAAGGTCTTTATTTGTTCTCGACTGCGCTCGAACTGACATTTTTGATTCCTTTAAAATTTGCTTATATACCTCAAAACTTGGGCCTTGTAACATACCATCTTTAGAAATATCTGTACAAATTACATACTGAATTCCTTTTTGCTGATAACCAGAAATAAAAGGAATTAATTCTAAAGAACTCTCTTCTTGCCAACCATTGGTAGCAATTTTTCCTCCGGAATTATCTGGATAAAAATCGGCTCCTAAAATTATTTTTTCTGAACCGTATTTTTCAATCCAACTATTAAAAATCATAGGATTTTTAACGGCAATACTTCCTCCAGTAATCTGATTCGCGCCAGAATTAAAAGCAATTTCTAAATCTTTATCCGATTTTAAACCACCACCAAAATCAATTTTTAAATTTGTCTTAGATGCAATTTGTTCTAATACTTTATAGTTGATGATTTCACTTGCTTTTGCGCCATCTAAATCTACCACATGCAAATATTCGATGCCTGCAGCTTCAAATTCTTTGGCAACTTCTAACGGATTTTCATTATAAATTTTCTTGGTATTATAATCTCCTTTTGTTAAACGAACACATTTCCCGTCGATGATATCTATGGCTGGTATTATTCTCAAAATAGTTGTTGGTTTTTAGTTATTGGTTTTTAGTTCCAAAAAATTCTTCAAAATTTTCTCTCCTTCAATTCCTGATTTCTCCGGGTGAAACTGAACTCCGTAAAAATTATCTTTTTGCAATGCCGATGCATATTCAATTTCATAAGCTGTTTTTGCAATACTTTCTTTGCAATTTTCTGCATAAAAACTGTGTACCAAATACATAAATTCTTTCTCTTTTATACCTGTAAATAAATCAGACTTTAAATTAGAAATTGTATTCCAGCCCATTTGTGGCACTTTTACAGCATTCGAAAAACGCTTTACATTTACATTAAAAATTCCCAATCCTTTTGTGGTTCCTTCTTCAGATGAATTGCACATTAACTGCATTCCTAAACAAATCCCTAAAACAGGTTGTTTTAACGTAGGAATTATTTTATCCAATCCGCTTTCTTGTAACATTTTCATTGCGGAACTTGCTTCGCCAACACCAGGGAAAATTATTTTATCAGCAGCTTTAATTTCATCAATATTATTCGATAAAACTGCATTTATACCTAACCTTTTAAAGGCAAACTGTATGCTTTTTATATTTCCTGCTCCGTAATCAATAATTACTAATTTCATTTATTTGGTTGTTGGTTGTTGGTTGTTGGTTGTTGGTCACACTAAAAACCATCAACTACAAACCAAAAACTATTTTATAAAACTCCCTTTGTTGATGGTAAAAACATCTTATTGGCATCTCTTTTTACAGCCATTTTCATTGCTTTTGCAAATGCTTTAAAGATTCCTTCTATTTTATGATGTTCGTTTGTGCCTTCTGCTTTAATATTCAAATTACATTTTGCACCATCTGTAAACGATTTAAACAAGTGAAAAAACATTTCTGTTGGCATATCACCAATTTTTTCACGTTTAAAATCTGCTTCCCATTCTAACCAATTTCTACCTCCAAAATCGACAGCAACTTGTGCCAAACAATCATCCATTGGTAAACAAAAACCATATCTTTCAATACCTAATTTATTCCCTAAAGCTTTATTGAATAATTCACCAAAAGCAATCATGGTGTCTTCGATTGTGTGATGTTCATCAACTTCTAAATCGCCATCAACTTTAATGGTTAAATCCATGTTTCCATGTCGCCCAATTTGATCTAACATGTGATCGAAAAAATGCAATCCTGTTGAAATATCATTTTTACCAGAACCATCTAAATTTAGTTTGATGTAAATCTTGGTTTCATTTGTATTTCTGGTGATTTCTACAACTCTATCTTCTAATTTCAAAAATTGATAAATTTCTGACCAATCAATGGAAGTTAAAGCGATACAATCTAAAATTTCTTGTTTTGAAGTTTCTATTTCATCTGCACCTAATTCAGGATTTTCAGATAAATAAATACCTTTTGCACCTAAATTCTTCGCCAATTCCATGTCTGTAATTCTATCTCCTAAAACAAATGAGTTTTCTAAATCATATTCATCAGAAAAATATTTGGTAAGTAAACCGGTTCTTGGTTTGCGTGTTTCTGCATTTTCATGCGGAAAGGTTTTATCTATCAAAACTTCAGTAAAAACGACGCCTTCTTTTTCAAAAGCAGCTATTATTTTATTCTGTGCAGGCCAAAAAGTATCTTCTGGAAAAGAATCGGTTCCTAAACCATCTTGGTTGGTAACCATTACTAATTCATAGTCCAATTCTGAGGCAATTTTTGCCATGTACTGAAATACCTTTGGATAATATTCTAACTTTTCTAAACTATCTAATTGATAATCTACTGGTGGCTCTAACACTAACGTTCCGTCTCTGTCTATAAATAATACTTTTTTCATAATTTAGCTTCTAGCAAATAGCTATATGTTTTTTAACGCTTCAATTAGTTTTTCATTTTCTTTAGAAGTTCCTATTGTTATTCTAATACAATTTTCTATTTGAGTATTTCTATTTCTAATAATTACTTTCTTATTAATTAAATATTGATAGGTTTTATCTGCATTATCCACTTCAACTAAGAAGAAATTAGCATCTGTAGGATATATTTTTTTTACTACAGAAAGCTTACTTAATGCATTTTTTAGTTTTGTTCTTTCAGAAAGTATAACTTCAATATTGGTATTGACTTCGTTCAAATTTGCTAAACTTTTTAAAATAGCTTCTTGATTTAAAGTACTAACGTTATATGGTGGTTTTACACGATTATATAATTGAATAATTTCTTTGTTTGCATAAGCAACTCCTACTCTAGCACCAGCTAAACCAAAAGCTTTACTAAAGGTTTGGCTTACAATTAAATTTTGATATTTATTAATGTTTGTTATAAATGAGGCTTGCATACTAAAATCAATATAAGCTTCGTCTATAATAACTATTCCGTTAAAATTTTCTAAAACATATTCTATATCTTCTGAATTTATAGAATTCCCGGTTGGATTATTAGGTGAACAAATGAATATTATTTTTAATTCTGGAACATCTAAATACGGTTGTAATTGATTTAAACTGATTTGAAAATCATTAATTAATGGTTGTTCTATTAGTTCTATATTATTAATATTTGCAGAGACCTTGTACATGCCATAAGTTGGCGAAAAGGTTAAAACTTTATCTTTTCCAGGTTCGCAGAAAATACGAAATGCTAAATCAATAACTTCGTCACTACCATTTCCAATAAAAATCTGGTTAGCATCTACGTTTTTAATTGTAGATAAATTTTCTTTAATGGCGTTTTGTTGTGGATCTGGATATCTATTTAATGTTCCAAATGGGTTTTCGTTAGCGTCTAAAAAAACATCAGCATTGCCTTTAAACTCATCTCTAGCAGACGAATATGGCTTTAGGGCTTTTATATTATCTCTTACGAGATTGTTTAGGTTAATTGTTGTTTTCATTATTTTGTTACATTGATTTTATTTCAATGTCGCATTTTAAGTTATATATGTGCTTCTTTACTAATTTAAGACTAACACTTCGTTTTATAAAATCAAGTTAGAGGTAAATTATATTAATTCTGTTTATTTCTTTAAATCATTTAACCTTAGTGTAACCGCGTTTTTATGTGCATGTAAACCTTCGGCTTCAGCCATTAATTCTATAGTCGTTCCAATGTTTACAATTCCTTTTTTAGAAATTTCCTGAAAGGTAATTGCTTTTGTAAAGCTATCTAAATTAACGCCAGAATAGGCTTTACTAAATCCGTTTGTTGGTAATGTATGATTTGTGCCAGAAGCGTAATCTCCAGCACTTTCAGGTGTGTAATTACCAATAAAAACAGATCCAGCATTTTCTATATAATCTACAAAATAAGCGTTATTTCTTGTGCAAATTATTAAATGTTCTGGTCCATAATTATTTATTAAGTTTATAGCATCTTCTGCAGAATCAATAATAAGTGCTTTAGAATTTTTTAATGCTGCATCTGCAATGTTTTTTCTTGGTAATTCTAAAAGTTGTTTTTCAATTTCAATATTCACTTCATTAACAAAAGGTTTAGAATCTGAAACTAAAATAACTTGACTATCTGCGCCGTGTTCTGCTTGACTTAACAAATCTGAAGCCACATAAGCAGGATTTGCAGAATTGTCTGCAACAATTAATAACTCGCTAGGTCCAGCAGGCATATCTATTGCTACACCAAATTTTGTAGAAATTTGCTTTGCAACGGTTACAAATTGGTTTCCTGGTCCAAAAATTTTATAAACTTGAGGTATAGTTTCTGTTCCAAATGTTAAACCTGCAATGGCTTGAATGCCACCAACTTTAATAATTTTAGTTACACCACATAAATGAGCTGTATATAAAATTTCGTTAGCCACTTTTCCTTCTGAATTTGGTGGCGTACACAATACAATTTCTTTACAACCTGCAATTTGAGCAGGAACAACCAACATTAAAATGGTTGAAAACAATGGTGCAGTTCCTCCAGGAATATATAATCCTACTTTTTGAATTGGACGTTTTTCTTGCCAACATTTTACTCCAGAAACTGTTTCTACCGCTACTTTTTCTGTTTTTTGTGCGGAATGAAACGCAGTAATATTAGATTTTGCTTGTTGAATAGCTTCTTTTAATTTGTTTGAAATTAATGCGGAAGCTTTTTCAATTTCTGCAGTAGTTACTGCTGTTGAAGCTAAATTACAACCATCAAATTTTTGCGTGTATTTGGCAATTGCTTTATCGCCATTACGAGACACATCGTTAAAAATTTTAATAACTGTTGTTTCAATATCATCTACGGTTTGTGTTGGTCTTTCTAGAATTTTAGACCATTTTTTTTTTAAAGGATTATTTATAACTTTCATAATTTACGATCTCTTATAATATTGCTTTTGCGTTAGGGATTGAAACGGCATCCTTTTTTCTTTTTTTGAAAAAAGATATAGTGGAAAGCCTGTTAAAACGCCCAAATAAAATTTTATACTAAAACTTTTAAATGCTGAATCAAGTTTAGCATGCTTTAATTAATAATTAAAAATCTATTAAAGCACCATATTCTCTATTGGACACACCAAAATTCCTTCTGCACCATTTTCTTTTAATTGGTCTATAATTTCCCAAAAATGGTTTTTATTAATTACAGAGTGAATTGAGCTCCAACCTTGTTGGGCTAATGGCAAAACTGTTGGGCTTTTCATTCCTGGTAAGATGTTTATTATTGCTTCTAGCTTATGATTTGGTGCATTTAATAACACATATTTGTTGTTTGTACCTTTTAAAACTGCTTGAATTCTAAACTGCATTTTGTCTAGAATAGCTTTAATTTCTGGTTCTAAATTAGAAGATGAAGCTAATACGGCTTCTGAAGTTAATAGCACTTCTCCTTCTTTTAAATTATTTTTAAATAATGTACTTCCACTAGATACAATATCTACAATAGCGTCTGCTAAACCAATATTTGGTGCGATTTCTACAGATCCATTAATAACGTGAATATTAGCTTTAACGCCATTTCTATTTAAAAACTTATTTACTGTATTTGGATATGATGTGGCAATACGCTTTCCTTCTAATTCTTTTATATTAGTGTATTTTGTGCTTTTTGGTACAGCTATAGAAACTTTACATTTAGAAAAACCTAGACGTTCTACAATATTTAAGTCGTTTCCTTTTTCTATTAATATATTTTCTCCAATAATAGCTGCATCAATTACTCCATCACGTAAGTATTGTGGAATGTCTCCATTACGTAAGTAAAATACTTCTAATGGGAAATTACGAGCCGATGCCTTTAATTGATCTTTACCATTATCTACAGAAATTCCAATATTTTTAAGGAGTTTCATGGAGTCTTCATTTAATCTTCCAGACTTTTGTACTGCAATTCTTAATTTCTTCATTTTTTTTTATTTAGTTTAAGAAATTGAATGAAAAAAAAAAACCCATTTGATTTCTCAAACGGGTTTTAATATATTATAATTACTTCAATACATTTTTAGCTCGCTTGTTTGCCAGATATAAAATGATGATGATGTAATACGTTGTTTAACATGATATTTGTTTTAATACTGCAAAATTGATAAAAATAAATCTAATCCGCAAGTTTTAAACATAATATTATGAATGAATATTCGGTCTAATAGATACAAAGCTATATAACATAAGCTTTTGCTTAAATTAAATTTATAATATAAACTTAAAAATTATTGATTTCCTAAGATAATTGGTAATCCTGAGTCTCCAGAACCTATAACTATAACTTTAGAATTAGGAGATTCTGCTAACTTTAATGTTGCTTCTATTCCTTTATCTTGTAAAATTTTATCGTTTAGCGATGCACTTAAAATCTTATTGGCATCTGCTTTACCTTGAGCCTCAATTCTAACTTTTTGTGCTTCTTTAGCAGCTGTTACTAATCTAAACTCGTATTCTAAAGATTCTTGTTCTTGTTTTAATTTACGCTCAATAGCATCTTTAATTGTTGATGGAAGTTTAACGTTTTCTACTAAAACACGTTTTACATTAACATATTGTCCTTTTAATTCTGTTCTTACTTCTTCTAAAATTTCAAGTTCAATAATATCTCTTTTACTAGAATATAATTGCTCTGGCGTATAACGACCAACTACAGATTTTGCTGCTGCATTAATAGATGGACTTAATAATTCGTTTACATAATCTTCTCCTTTTGTTTGAATTAAATGACCAAGATTACTAAATTCTGGCTCAAACCAAATAGTTCCACTTACAGTAATGTCTAATCCATTTACCGAAAGTACATTCATATTATCTGAAATTGATTGTTGACGAACCTTTTTAACAATCATGTGATTCCATGGTGCTACCACATGAAAACCTTCGCCATAAGTAACGCTTGTGTCTATTCCACCACCAAATCGTTGAAAAATAACGCCGCCTTCTCCAGGACCTATGGTTACTGCCGATTTAGTAACTAAAATTAGTAATAATACAATTCCAATAATTACTGGTATTCCAATTTTTGGTAACTTTTCCATCTTTCTTTTTTTTATTTATTAAATTAATCCTTTATATTTTCTTAAATACCACTCAATTGCTATAATTAACACAATTAAAAATAATAAATAGTGCCAATTAATTAGAGCTTCTGTTTTTGTAATGCTTTTCTGAATTGGTAAATAACGATTATTAGTCATTAAATTATCCAAAACCGATTTGTAATTTAACATCAAACCAAGTTTTCCTTTACTATTAGTCGCTATTTGGTGCAGTTTTGTTACATCTGCATTGCTAAATTGTGCTTCTATATTAAAATCTAAGATTTCTAAGTTTCCTGACTTCGCTAAATTACCATTAGTTGAAACAATAAAACTATATTTTGAAGGTTTTAACAAACTTAAATCTACTTGATATGTGTTATTAGCTAACACCAAAGGTAAATTTATAGTGGTATTATTTATTTTGTCTTTTAGAACAATAGAAACGCTTTGGTTAGCATCAAACTCATAATTTTTATTAAAAACTTGAGCTCTTAAAATAGCGTTAGTATTACCATCGTAAAATGTTTTATAATCTAATGCAATACGTTGTTTACGCTTTTTTGAGGCTAAATACTGAACTAATTTTCCCGTAAAATCGTCGAAAACCGTAAATGTTTGCTGATTTATATAACTCTGCGATCGCCATTTCCAAATATCTTCTCCAAAAAGAATGCCGTAACGCGATGTTCCTTTTTCTAAAGTTGCTAATAATGGCTGATTTGTAGAAATTCCATTAACAGATTGCTCTAATAAGGTTTGAAACTCGCTATTAATTTTTAATTCTCCAAACACACTTTTTAAAGGTGGAAATGTTTTAAAATCTAGGTTTGGTGTTATAAAAGCGCTGTAATTAACATTAAAAACAGGTTGATAGTTTTCGGTCTGACTAGTAGCTTCTACACTAAATAAATCTGTTACTTTATTTAATAGGTCGTAATTAGTTTGTGTCCCTAAAACAGCTAAATAGTTAACGTTTTCTTTAGTTAAATAACTTAAAACAGAATTAAACTGATTATTTGGCTGATGCAATATAACCATTTGAAAATCATACTTTTGAACTAAGAAGTCTTTTGGTTTTAATATAGAAACTTTACGCTGTTTATTGGTTTCAATACTCTTTTTTAAAGCGCCTAAATCTGGATGTAATAATGTACTTATAATAGCTACGTTTGTGGACTCATCCACAACTTCTATAGCAAAATTTTTGTAATTATTCTTGGTGTTTTTCTCGTTTTCTAAGGCTGATAAGTTAGCCGAATATGTTTGAACTCCTACTTGATTTGTTGGTAAATTAAAACGCAATACTTGCGAATTATTTTCTTTTGAAAATTCTATAGGTTTAGAAAACACCACTTTTCCTTTAGAACTAATACTAAAGTTTTTAGTAAAAGATTTATCTCCATTATAAACCAAAATAGCTTCTACAGGAAATTTATTTTTTAAATACGCATATTTATTAACGTTTAAAGCTGTAATTTTTAAATCTGAAGCAACTGTAGTATCTCCAACAACTATTGGATAAATACTTTGATTGTATTGCTTTGCTGTAAATATATAATCGCTACCAAATGTTTGATTTCCATCTGTAATTAATAACGTAGGACTTACAGTTTGCTTGTAAATAGACTTTAAATCTACAAATGCTTTGCTAATATTAGTCTGTTTGTTGCTAAAAGTTAAACTGTCTGAATTTAATTGACTATCAAAAGAGTAATTAACGATATTAAAACGTTCCAAAAGTCTTGTGTTTTCTTTAATTTTATCTAAAAATTTAAGAACATTCTTGTCTTGCTTTAATTGCTTAATAGAATTAGAATTATCTGTAACAACAACTAAATTGGGCTTTTCGTTATAATAAGATGTTGTAGATATTTTAGGATTTATTAATAATAATAGAATTAAAAAAACCGAAGAAAATCTTAAAAATGCAAAAAGCGCATTTTGTTTAAATGCGCCTTTTGATTTGTATTTATACAGAAATAACGTCACTAAAAGTGATGCTATTACTGCTATTACTATATATATAAGAGTTTGAGAACTCATTAAGTCTATTAAGTTATTATGCTAAGATTTCCTCATTAAATGCTCCCATAAAAATGATTACGTTAACATTCCACCATCAACATTTATGGTTTGCCCTGTAACATAAGCCGACATATCGCTTGCTAAAAACACACATACGTTTGCAACATCATCTGGAGAACCACCACGTTTTAATGGAATAGAATCTCTCCAACCTTGAACCGTATTTTCGTCTAACTTTGCTGTCATTTCAGTTTCAATAAAACCTGGTGCAATCACGTTAGATCTAATATTTCTTGATCCTAATTCTAAAGCTACAGACTTAGAAAAACCAATAATTCCAGCTTTAGAAGCCGCGTAATTAGTTTGTCCTGCGTTTCCTTTAACACCAACAACAGAACTCATGTTTATAATAGAACCTTTACGTTGCTTAAGCATTGTACGTTGCACGGCTTTTGTCATGTTAAAAACCGACTTTAAGTTAACTTCTATTACTTTATCAAAATCGTCTTCAGTAATACGCATTAATAAATTATCTTTAGTAATACCTGCGTTATTTACTAACACATCTATGCTACCAAATTCTTTAACTACAGCATCTGCTAGTTCTTGAGATTCTGTAAAACTTGCCGCATTACTTTTATATCCTTTAGCTTTAACACCTAAAGCGTTTAACTCTTTTTCTAACGCGTTAGCAGCATCTACAGAAGAGCTGTACGTAAATGCAACATTTGCACCTTGCTTTGCAAAAACCTCTGCAATTCCTCTACCTATTCCTCTACTTGCTCCTGTAATTATGGCTGTTTTACCTTCTAAAAGTTTCATATTTTAAATGATTAGTTTGGTTTTTGTTATTTAAATCAAATATAGTAATAATAGCAAATAAATTAGAGTTTAAAAGATGAAATTATAGTAGTGATTTTTTACTACATTATAAATATATTGATTGTATTAAAGCCTATTTTATAGTCAAAAATTATGTGTTCTAGTATTTTGATTAGACATAATATATAAAAAAAACCTGCAATTATAAAATTACAGGGTTTTAATAGTTTGAATAAATAGACTTTAGATTACAACTTAACGTCCGAAGGTTTTTCGTAGTTAAATAAGAAATCTACTTCCATTTCTTGCACTTTACCTAATTTGTTAAGCGCTTTTAAATCAATATCTTTTTTATTACCAATAACCATAACATTGTATTGTTCTCCTTTTACGTTTTTATTAAAAAAGTCTGTTAGGTCTTGCATTGTCATAGCTTCTATAGCTTTGTACATTGCTTCGCGATTATCGTTATCTAAACCTAATTTTTTAAGTCTTTCGTAATTCCAAAATATACTTGATTTGGTAATACGTTGAGCCGCTAATTCTTTTAATACTGAATTTTTAGCGTTTTGAAACTGATCTTCAGCTTCTGGCATATTATTCATTAAATTCATCATTGCATCAACAGCTTGTGGCATTTTGTTTGCCTGAGTTCCAATGTAAGCCATTACATAGTTAGCATTGTCTTTTTTACGAGCAGTTGAATAATTTGACCACGCAGAATAAGCTAAAGACTTAGATTCTCTAATTTCCTGAAAAATTATTGAAGATAATCCACCACCAAAATACGTATTAAATAATGTTGAAGCCGCCATGTTTTCTGCTTTAAAAGGTTCTCCTTTTGCTAAAAACATCATTTCCGACTGTACCATATCGAAATCTACAAAATATACATTTCCACCAGTTTCTTTTTCTGTGTAAACTACTGCTTCTGGATAATCTTTTAATTCTGAAGGTGTTTTATGGAATATGTTTAATGCTGTTATTGCTGCATCTACATCTTTTCCGTAGTAAAAAATTCTGTGTTTGTAGTTCTTTAAATCTTTAGTTAAAACAACTAATTCTTCAGGATTAATTTTTAATAACTCGCTTACTGGAATTATATTACGTAAACGAGAGTTTTCGCCATATTTAGAATAATTTAATAATCCAGAACGTAAAATGCTTCCTTTGTTTGTTTTATTATCTTGTCTGCCTTTTGCTATAGATTGCACATACTTATTGTAAGCAACCTGATCTGCTTTTGCATTAGACCACAAATCTTCTAATAATTCTAATCCTTTAGGTAGGTTTTCTTTTAATCCGCTTAAAGAGACATTACTTTGCTCTGCTCCTGCACTTACTGAATAATTTATACCTAATTTGTAGAATTCTTTCTTTAAGTCTTCGGCAGTAAATTTATCTGTTCCAACATATTCTAAATATCCTACAGCAAGACCAAGTTTTTTATCGCTATCGCTTCCCATATCAAAAATAATATTTAAGTCGAATAAATCGTTACTTTCATTTTCTACATAAGAAACTGATAAACCACTTTCCGTTTTTAATTCCTTAATTGCCGATTTGTAATCGATATATTTAGGTTTTAAATCTGCAGAAGTCATTTTATTAAAATTTTCAATAAATGGCGATGCTTTGTCTCTGTTTAAGTTTACTGGAGTAATTCCAGGATTAGCCACTTTAGCAATATTCTTATCTACGCCTTGACGTTTATAAGTTACTACGTAATTATCTTTGTAAAATGAATTAGCAAATTCTACTAATTCCTTTTTAGAAATTTTCTTTAAATCGTCTAAGAATGTTACTTTTTCTTTCCAGTTTTCGTGGTGAATAAATGCATTAAAATAAGCCGAAGCTACAGCTGTAGCATTTTCATATTGTTGCATTTGACTCTTTTTTAAGTCGTTTACAACTGCTTGAATCATCCATTCATCAAATTCTCCAGCTTTAAGTTTTTCGATTTGCTGTAGTAATAAATCTTTAACTTGGTCTAAAGTTTGATCTTCTTTTGGAGAACCATTAAATGAATGGTAACCATAATCGTTTAAAAATGTTGGAGAACAACCTGCATATTGCACGGCTTTTTGTTGATTTAAATTTAAATCTATTAAACCAGCATTTCCGTTTGCTAAAATCATATCGCAAAGCGTAACTAATTTTTCTTGTTTAGAATTAACACCTTCACTTCTAAAAGCAATAGAAACAGATTTTGCAGTTGGACCAAAAACTTCGTTTACAATAGGACTTGTAATTGCAGTTTCTTTAGGTAATATTGGATGCGTAACTTCTTTACGTTTAAATTTACCAAAAGACTCGTTTACTTTTTTTATTGTAGCATCGAAATCTAAATCTCCAACTAAAACAACTGCCATATTATTTGGCACATAATACTTATCGAAATAATTATTAATGTCTATCATTGAAGGATTCTTTAAATGCTCTGCAGTACCAATTGTACTTTGCTGTCCATAAGGATGCTTTGGGAATAAGCCTTTTAACATTGCAGCATAACGCTTTCTTCCATCGTTATCTTGACCTCTATTAAATTCTTCGAAAACGGCTTCTAATTCTGTATGGAATAAACGTAATACTAATTGGCTAAAACGTTCGCTTTCTAAATTTAACCATTTATCTAACTCGTTTGCTGGAATTTTGTTTTTGTAAACTGTTTCTTCAAACCATGTATGTGCATTAGTTCCTGTTGCTCCTAAAGAGCTCATCATTTTATCGTATTCGTTAGCAATTGAATAGTTAGATGCTTCTAAAGAAACTTGGTCTATTTTTTTATATAAGGCAACTTTTTTTATTGGATCTGTTTCTGCTCTATGTTGTTCATATAATTCTGAAATCTGATCTAAATATTTTTTTTCAGTTTTAAAATCTACAGTACCAATTTCGTCTGTACCTTTAAAAACCATATGCTCTAAATAATGAGCCAATCCTGTAGATTCTTTAGGATCGTAATTAGAACCAGCTCTTACGGCAATGTAAGTTTGAATTTTAGGTTCTTCGTTGTTTTTACTTAAATAGACCTTAAGACCATTGTCTAATGTATATAATCGTAAACCTGTTGGATCGTTTGCTACAGATTCATAATTAAATCCGTTGGCATCTGTAATTTGAGTTACAGTTACAGCGTTTTCATTTTCTGTTTTTGAAGTGTTATTCTTACAACTAAATGCAACAAGAAATAATACAGCTAAAACAATTGGCTTTAAATGTTTCATTTTAAAAATATTGATTAATAAAAAATAGTTTGTTTCCCAAATGTAGGATAACCATCTAACTTTTAACGTTAATATATTATAATTATTTTAACAAATTAAAACAATTAGCAAAACAAAGAAAATCTATCTATCTAAAAATTTTCAATAGTTATTTAAATTTATGGTAAGAAATTGTTTTTTAAATAACACACGAAAGTATTAGTTATACTGCAATTGATTCTTATATTTTATTTAAAACAACATTTTTTTTGTAGTAAATTAAGTGCACAAAAAAAGCGTGTTGTTAAAACTAACAACACGCTTTGTATAAATTTATTAGAATATTACTATCCTAAAACTTCTTTTACTTTTTTACCAATTTCAGCTGGAGAATCTACAACGTGAATTCCACATTCTCTCATAATTGCTTTTTTAGCTTGTGCTGTATCATCTGAACCGCCAACAATTGCACCTGCATGACCCATTGTACGACCAGCTGGAGCAGTTTCTCCTGCAATAAAACCAATAACAGGTTTTTTAGATCCACTAGCTTTGTACCAGTTAGCAGCATCTGCTTCTAATTGACCACCAATTTCACCAATCATAACTACACATTCAGTTTCTGGATCGTTAATTAATAACTCAACAGCTTCTTTAGTTGTAGTTCCAATAATAGGATCTCCACCAATACCAATTGCAGTTGTAATACCTAAACCTTGTTTTACAACTTGGTCTGCAGCTTCGTAAGTTAAAGTACCTGATTTAGATACAATACCAACTGTTCCTTTTTTGAATACAAAACCTGGCATAATACCAACTTTAGCTTCACCTGGCGTAATAATACCTGGACAGTTAGGTCCTACTAAGCGACAAGATTTGTCTTTAATATAATCTGCAGCTTTAATCATATCTGCTACAGGAATTCCTTCTGTAATAGTAATAATAACTTTAATACCTGCATCTGCAGCTTCCATAATTGCATCTGCAGCAAATGCTGGCGGTACAAAAATAATAGTTGTGTCTGCTCCTGCTTTTTCTACAGCTTCTGCTACGGTATTAAAAACTGGACGATCTAAATGAGTTTGTCCACCTTTTCCTGGTGTAACACCACCAACTACATTTGTTCCGTATTCAATCATTTGACCGGCATGAAAAGTACCTTCACTACCTGTAAATCCTTGAACAATAATTTTTGAATCTTTATTTACTAAAACGCTCATTTTTATATATTTTGTTCCATTGTCTTCGAGACATATCCTAAAAGGAGTTTAATGGAGTTGATTTAATTTTAATTCGACACAAAAATAAGCTTATGTCTTTATTTAAAAAAGTATTTTTTTGTTTAATTTTTATTAAAATGATATCATTTTAAAATTATCATTATCTGCTGGTTGACTTAATTGATAACCTTTATATAGTTTATTGTCTTTTAATTCCCAAATAGTCATAAAATGTGCTAAAGCATCTTCTTTTTCTGGTCGCTCTATTGATGTTACATAAGTTGTATATCTAATTGTTACCACACCATTATCTTCTAATAGATGTGTTATTTTTGAAGAATAACTGTGGTAATTTTTAGAAATTTCGTCTAGAAGCACTTTTATTTCTTTAATAGTATGAACTGTTTGTCCTTTTGAACTATTCCAATAAATTTTACAATCACAATGAAAATAAGATAACGCATCAGATTTTTTTGCTAAATCTAATTCATAAAAATCTTTTACGATATTCTTTGCAGACATTTAGTTCTTTTTTAATTCTTCTAATATACTTGGCAAACGTCTTAATAACGCAAACTCTTTTAATTTATTCCTAGATTCTTCTATTGGAGTTCCAAAATAAGATTTTCCACCTGCTACAGATTTTGTAACACCTGTTTGTCCCATTATAACAGCTTTTTTACCAATTGTAATTCCACTATTAGTTCCTACTTGTCCCCAAAGAGTAACTTCGTCTTCTATAATACAACAACCAGCAATTCCTGTTTGAGATGCTATTAAGCATTTTTTACCAATAATTGTATCGTGACCAATTTGAATTTGATTGTCTAATTTAGAACCTTCGCCTATTGTTGTATCTCCTGTAACACCTTTATCTATAGTGCAACTTACACCAATATGCACATTGTTCTCTATAACTACACGTCCGCCAGATAATAACTGGTCAAAACCTTCGGGTCTGTTTTTATAATAAAAAGCATTTCCGCCTAAAACAGTTCCTGATTGGATGATTACATTATCTCCAATAACAGCATCGTCGTTAATAACTACGTTAGCGTGAATAATACAATTCTTACCAATAATTACATTATTACCAATAAAACAATTTGGCTGAATTATAGTTCCCAATCCAATAATTGCTGAATTTGATATTGCAGTATTTGAAGCTTTAAATGGTTTGAAAAAATTTGTTAGCTTATTAAAGTCTCTAAAAGGATCGGAGCTAATTAATAATGCTTTTCCATCTGGACAGTCCACTTCTTTATTAATTAAAATAATAGATGCTGCACTTTTAAGGGCTTTATCGTAATATTTTGGATGATCTACAAATACAATATCTCCTGGTTCTACAACATGAATTTCGTTCATACCAAGAACTGGATAATTCTCTGGCCCAATAAAGTTGCAATTAATTAGACTAGCAATATCTTTTAAAGTATATGTTTTAGGGAACTTCATTTCTTAAGTCTTCAGTTAATAATCTTTAATTGATATTAATCTATGTTCAATAAAAATATTTGAGCAAGATTTTATAGTATCAATTATAGATTACTTACTAATTTATTGTTTTACACGTTCTTTGTATGTTCCTTTTGTAGTTTCAACCTTAATAAAGTCACCTTCATTTATAAATAAAGGGACATTTACAATAGCTCCAGACTCTACTGTTGCTGGTTTAGTTGCATTTGTAGCTGTATTTCCTTTTACTCCAGGCTCTGTTGATGTAACTTCTAAAATAACAGATGCAGGCATATCAACGGATAATGGCATATCATCTTCGGAGTTAATTAAAATAGTTACCACTTCGCCTTCTTTTAATAATCCAGGATTATCAATAGCAGCTTCGTTTAATGTAATTTGTGTATAATCTTCTGTATTCATAAAGTGAAAAATATCACCTTCTGGATATAAGTATTGGAATTTATGCGTTTCTACACGAACATCTTCTAATTTGTGTCCTGCAGAAAAGGTATTATCTATTACTTTCCCTGTTGACACACTTTTTAATTTAGTTCTAACAAAAGCAGGTCCTTTACCTGGTTTAACGTGTAGGAACTCTATAACTTTAAATATATCGTGATTATATTTAATACATAATCCGTTTCTAATGTCGCTTGTAGATGCCATAATTTAGTTTGATTTGAAGTATCCTTTCATAATACCTCTATGTGAATTTTTAATAAATTGTAATATTTCGTCTCTTTCTGTAGTTGCTTCCATTTCTGCTTCAATAATTCGAGAAGCCTGAGTTGTATTGTAATTTTTTTGATAAAGAATTCTATAAATATCTTGAATTTCTCTAATTTTTTCAGTTTCAAAACCTCTTCGTCTTAATCCAACAGAGTTTATACCTACATAAGATATAGGTTCTCTACCAGCTTTTACAAATGGCGGTACATCTTTACGTACTAAAGTTCCTCCTGTAACAAAGGCGTGGTTTCCAACAGAACAAAACTGATGAACAGCTGTCATACCTGCTAAAATTACATTATCACCAATAGTAACGTGACCAGCTAATGTGCTATTATTAGAGAAAATTGAATTTTTTCCAACAATACAATCGTGAGCAATATGGCAATAAGCCATGATTAGACAATTATCGCCAACTACAGTTTTCATTCTATCTGTAGTACCTCTATTTATTGTAACACATTCTCTAATAGTTACGTTATTACCAATAACTGTTAAAGTGTCCTCATCGTTGTATTTTAAATCTTGTGGTACTGCTGAAATTACTGCGCCTGGAAAAATATTACAATTCTTACCAATTCTAGCGCCTTCCATTATAGTTACATTACTTCCAATCCAAGTTCCATCACCAATAACAACATTGTTACTTATGGTTGTAAAAGGCTCAATAACTACATTTTTTGCAATTTTTGCACCTGGATGAATATATGCTAAAGGTTGATTCATTTGATATAATTTTGATGTTCTAATATTTTTAACGAAGATAAACTTTTATTTTACTTTAGAAATTTGTGCCATTAATTCTGCTTCGGCACATAGCACACCATTTGCATAGGCATAACCTTGCATATGACAAATACCTCTTCTTATTGGTGTAATTAAGTCACACTTAAAAATTAGGGTATCTCCTGGCACTACTTTTTTCTTGAACTTAACCTTATCTATTTTCATGAAGAATGTTAGATAATTCTCCGGGTCTGGAACTGTGTTTAAAACCATAATTCCACCTGTTTGAGCCATAGCTTCTACAATTAAAACACCTGGCATAACTGGTGCACCTGGAAAGTGTCCTTTAAAAAACTCTTCGTTCATGGTTACATTTTTTAAACCAATAACTCCTGTTTCAGAAAGTTCGAAAATTTTATCTATTAATAAAAATGGTTGTCTATGTGGTAACATATCCATAATCTGATTAACATCCATTAAGGGTTCTCGATTAATGTCTACGTTTGGTACGTTATTTCTTCTGTCGTTTTTAATTAATTTAGACAGTTTTTTTGCAAATTGTGTATTTACAAAATGTCCTGGTTTGTTAGCTATAACTTTTCCTCTTAACCTAATTCCAGCCAATGCTAAATCACCAATAACATCTAATAGTTTATGTCTTGCTGCTTCGTTTGGATGATGTAATGTTAAATTATCTAATATTCCATTAGACTTTACAGATATATTGTCTTTCCCAAATGCCTTTTTAAGCTTTATCATTGTATTATCAGATAATTCCTCATCTACATATACAATAGCATTATTTAAATCGCCACCTTTAATAAGTCCATGATCTAAAAGCGCTTCTAATTCGTGGAGAAAACTAAATGTTCTAGAATCTGATATTTCGCTCTTAAAGTCTGACAGATTGGTTAAAGTTGCATTTTGTGTACCTAAAATTTTAGTCCCAAAATCTACCATTGTAGTTATTTGGTATTCTTTAGATGGCATAATAAGAATTTCGCTTCCTGTTTCTTCGTCTAAATAAGAGATTACAGAAGTAATTTCGTACTCTTCTCTAAAAGCTTCTTGTTCTTTAGTTCCAGCTTTTTCTAGAGCTTCTACAAAATATTTTGAAGAACCGTCCATAATTGGTGGCTCTGCAGAGTTTATTTCAAACAAAACATTGTCTAAATCTAAACCAACACAAGCAGCTAAAACATGCTCACAAGTTTGAATGGTAACACCATTTTTTTCTAAACAAGTACCTCTTTGTGTATTTGTAACAAAGTTAGCATCTGCTGCCATTTCTGGCATACCTTCTAAATCTATTCTCTTAAAAGTAAATCCAGTATTTGGTGCAGCTGGCTTAAAGGTTAAAGTTACGCTTTCTCCAGTGTGAAGACCTACGCCTTCTAGAGAAATTTCGCTCTTAATAGTCTTTTGCTTTTGGCTTGTTTTAACTATTCCCATTGACTTTCTTTTCTAATTCGTTAATTGTTTTTGCTAACTTGGGTAAATTTTTAAAATATACATAAGACTTATTCCAATCTCCATAATTGAATGATGGTGAGCCTTGTAAAATTTCGTCGTCTTTAATATTACGACCTATACCAGATTGTGCTTGAATACGCACATTATTTCCTATTACTAAATGTCCTGAGATACCAACTTGGCCTCCAATTTTACAATTTTTCCCAACTTTTGTTGAGCCTGCAACACCAGTTTGTGCAGCAATAACCGTATTTGTTCCAATTTCTACATTATGTGCAATTTGGATATGGTTATCTAGTTTTACACCTTTTCTAATTATTGTAGATCCTAAAGTTGCTCTATCTATAGTAGAATTTGCGCCTACATCTACATTATCTTCTAAAATTACGTTTCCAATTTGTGGAATCTTATCGTAAGAACCAGATTCTGTTGGTGCAAAACCAAAACCATCTGCTCCTATTACTGTACCTGAATTAATAACACAATTTTTACCTATTAAACAGTCTGAATATACTTTTGCGCCTGCAAATAATACAGAGCCATCTTCTATAATTACATTATCGCCAACATAGCAATTAGGATAAATCTTAACATTATCGCCAATTTTAACGTTTTCGCCTATGTAAGCAAATGCTCCTAAATAAATATTTGATCCAATGGTTGCAGATTCTGCAACAAATGATGGTTGCTCAATACCAGATTTATTTTGTTTAATTTGGTTGTAATAGTCTAATAGTTTTGAAAAAGCAATTAAAGCATCTTCTACAATAATTAAAGTTGTTTTTACTTCTTTTTCTGCTACAAAGTCTTTACCTACAATAACAACAGAAGCTTCTGTTGTGTAAATATAAGGTGTGTATTTAGGATTAGCTAAAAAAGAAAGTGACTCTTTTTTGCCTTCTTCAATTTTAGATAATGTAGAAACTTCAACTAAAGAATTACCTTTAACTTCGCCTTCTAAGATGTCTGCTATTTGTTCTGCTGTAAATTTCATTGGTCGCAAATATAAAAAAAATGTGCTATTGTTCTTTTGGGAAACAGATATAATATTTTGTAACCGGTTTAGAAAGTGCCTTTAAATTTAATTGATCGGACGCTTTTACAATATCTTCTGTCTTTCCTGTCTTATATAAAATAGATATATTTTGCTTTTTCTGCTGGTAAGCTTGATTGGCAACTTTCCCTTTAAACACAAAGTATTCAGCTTCTTCTTGTGTTAAATTATGAAGCGTTTTAATTCTATCTAAATGAAAAATTATTTTTTTATTGGAAATCTTTTTCTTCTTTAATTTAATTTTTAATAAATCACGATTTAAAATCATTTTACATAAATTACTTAATACAAAATCTGGATTATACTGCCATTCTTTCATTGCAGACATAATATCGTAATCGTCTAACTCTGCAAAAAGTGCTAATGCTTTTGCATCAAAAGAACTTAAATTAATTTCACGTGTTAAGAAATATTGTAATGGTTTACTTGCTTGTAACTTCTCGCCTTTTTTACTTAATTCTTTAGCACGTTTTAAAACTCTAATTATTAATTGCTCTGCAACTAAACTTGTTTTATGTAAATATACTTGCCAGTACATTAAGCGTCTTGCTACTAAGAATTTTTCTACACTATAAATACCTTTGTATTCAATAACTAAATTATCGTCTTTTACATTAAGCATTGTAATTAAACGTTCGCTATTAATATTTCCTTCAGAAACTCCAGTGTAAAAACTGTCGCGCTTTAAATAATCTGAGCGATCTATATCTAATTGACTAGAAATTAGTTCACACATAAAATTTCTGTGATATTCTCGCTTAAATATTGATATGGCTAATGTTAAAGTTTGGTTAAATTCTATGTTTAAATCCTCCATAAAAAGCAACGAAATCTCTTCGTGAGAAACACCATTTACAATGCTATGTTCCATTGCATGGCTAAACGGTCCATGACCAATATCGTGTAATAAAATGGCTATATAAAGTGCGTTTTCTTCATCTTCAGAAATAGTTATACCTTTAAAACGTAGTACATTAACAGCTTTCTGCATTAAATGCATACATCCAATTGCGTGATGAAACCTTGTGTGATGAGCGCCAGGATATACCAAATAAGATAATCCCATTTGAGAAATTCGTCTTAATCTTTGAAAGTACTTGTGTTCTATTAAATCAAAAATAATAGAATTAGGTATTGTAATAAAACCGTAAATTGGGTCGTTAAATATTTTAAGTTTGTTACTTGGTTGCAAACGCGTAGTATTTAATAATAATTTAAACAAATATAATGAACAATATACACATTCTTTGGGTAGATGATGAAATCGATTTACTTAAACCACATATTCTATTTCTAGAAAAGAAGAATTACAAGGTAACTACTTGTACAAGTGGTACAGAAGCTATAGAAATGGTAGACCAAGAAAACTACGATATTGTTTTTTTAGACGAAAACATGCCTGGACTTACAGGTTTAGAAACGCTAAATGAAATTAAAGAGAAACAAAGTACTTTACCAATTGTAATGATTACAAAAAGTGAAGAAGAATATATTATGGAAGAAGCTATTGGAAACAAAATAGCAGATTACCTTATAAAACCTGTTAATCCAAACCAAATTCTTTTAAGTTTAAAGAAAAATTTAGATCATTCGCGTTTAGTATCAGAACGTACTACAATTAATTACCAGCAAGAATTTAGAAAAATAGCTATGGACTTAGCTATGGTAAATACGTACCAAGATTGGATTTCGCTTTATCAGAAATTAATTTATTGGGAAATTCAGTTAGAAAACATTGAAGATCCTGCTATGATAGAGATTTTAGAGTCTCAAAAAAACGAAGCTAACATTCAATTTGGGAAATTTATAGATAAAAACTATACCAATTGGTTTTTGCCAAATACAGATGCTCCAATTTTATCGCATCAGTTATTTAAAGAAAAAGTAGCTCCTATATTATCTAAAGAACAACCAACATTATTGGTTGTAGTAGATAATTTAAGATTTGACCAATGGAAAGCCTTCGAGCCATACGTTACTAATCATTACAAAAAGAAAGAAGAAACCTCATTTTTTAGTATTCTTCCTACAGCTACGCAATATGCTAGAAATGCCATTTTTTCTGGATTAATGCCAAGCGATATGGAGAAATTACATCCTAAATTCTGGAAAAACGATACAGACGAAGGCGGAAAAAACATGCACGAAGAAGATTTCTTGCAAGCACAATTAAAACGTTTAAACTTAACCGGTTTAAAAACAGAATATCATAAAATTACAAACCTTAAAGCTGGTAAAAAATTAGCAGATAATTTTAATAGCCAAAAAGACAACGACTTAACCGTTGTAGTTTATAATTTTGTTGATATGTTATCGCATTCCAAAACAGAAATGGATGTGGTAAAAGAATTAGCCTCTAACGATAAAGCCTATAGATCTTTAACTCAAAGTTGGTTTAAAAATTCGCCATTATTAGAAATGATTCAGCACGCACAACAATTAGGCTTTAAATTAATAATTACCACAGATCATGGAACAATAAACGTTAAAAATCCAAGTAAAGTAATTGGAGATAGAGACACAAGTGTAAACTTAAGATACAAAACAGGTAGAAGTTTAAGTTACGAAGACAAAGATGTATTGGTAGCAAAAGATCCAAAAACCATTGGATTACCAAGTATAAATATGAATAGTTCTTTTATTTTTGCAAAAACAGATCTATTTTTAGCATATCCAAATAACTATAATCATTATGTAAGTTATTATAGAAATACATATCAACATGGAGGCGTTTCGTTAGAAGAAATGATTATTCCTTTTGTAATTTTAGATCCTAAATAAATTTTAAAAGTGACAAAACTAACCTATCAACTTAATCAATTAGATCAAGCCGCAACTTTTGTATTAAAACATTCTAAAGCTAAATTACTTTTTTTTGAAGCCGAAATGGGCACAGGAAAAACCACGTTAATAAAAGCTTTGGTTAAACAATTAGGCTCTTTAGATAATGCAAGCAGTCCAACCTTTTCCCTAGTAAACACGTATAAAACTAAAGCAGAAACCATTCATCATTTTGATTTGTATAGAATTGAAGCTGAAGATGAATTATACGATATTGGCATAGAAACCTATCTAGATAATAATGCTTACGTTTTTGTAGAATGGCCCGAACTACTAAAAGAAATTACTAATGAAGATTATACCATAATTTCAATTATTTTAGACGAAAATCTAAATAGAGTTTTAGAAGTGAAAAATTCTAATTAACTTTAAAGTCAATAATAGCGGTTATAATTAAATTATAATTGTTTAATTATCAAACCAATGTCACACCAAACAACACCATTTTCTAGAGCAGATTTACTTCCTCAAGAAGAAATGCTTGAAATATCTTCTCAAAAAAGCGATTTATTTATTGGAATACCAAAAGAAACTGCTTTTCAAGAAAAACGTGTTTGTTTAACACCAGATGCAGTATCTGCATTAGTAAATAATGGACATCGCGTGCTAATAGAATCTGGCGCTGGTTTAGGTGCAAAATATAGCGACAAAAATTATAGCGAAGCTGGAGCAGAAATTACCCAAGACACTAAAAAAGTCTATAATTGTCCAATGCTGCTAAAGGTAGAACCGCCAACTATTGAAGAGTTAGAGATGATAAAACCACAAACGGTTTTAATATCTGCATTACAAATAAAAACACAAACAAAAGCATATTTTGAAATTTTAGCCAAAAAGCGAATTACCGCTATGGCTTTCGAATTTATAAAAGATCAAGATGGTGCTTATCCAGCAGTTAGAGCATTAAGCGAAATTGCAGGAACAGCATCTGTACTAATTGCATCAGAATTATTAAGTAGTTCATCTGAAGGAAATGGCTTATTATTTGGTAACGTTAGTGGTGTTCCACCTGTTGAAGTTGTTATTATTGGCGCAGGAACTGTAGGAGAATATGCTGCAAGAAGTGCAATTGGATTAGGAGCCAACATAAAAGTATTTGATAATTCTATTACAAAATTACGTTGCATACAACGCAATTTAGCAACTACATTCTATACTTCTACTATTCAACCAAAAGCGTTATCTAAAGCATTAAAACGTTGTGATGTATTAATTGGTGCGGTTAGAGGAAAAGATAGATCTCCAATAATAATTACAGAAACTATGGTTGAGAACATGAAAAATGGCTCTGTACTTATAGATGTAAGTATAGATATGGGCGGATGTGTTGAAACTAGCGAAATAACAAACCATAATAAACCTGTTTACACTAAACATGGTGTAATTCATTATTGTGTTCCAAATATTGCTGCACGATATTCTAGAACTGCATCTTTTGCTATAAGTAACATGTTTACGCCTTATTTATTGAAAATAGCAGATAATGGCGGAATTGAAAATGCAGTGCGTTTTGATAATGGTTTAAAAAATGGACTATACACTTACCACGGTATTTTAACAAATAGATCTGTTGGCGAATGGTTTGGTCTAAAATATAGTGATCCTAACCTTTTAATATTCTAAATTTGCATTACAAATAATTATTATGAGAATTTTACACAGAGTTGGATATTATATTGGAGGTTTTTCTATTGGATTAGTTATACTAGCATTCTTTTTAAATGGAAAAGGCACGTCTTGTCAATACGATTATGGATTAGATGCTAGAGTTAGAAAAGATATTGGACGTAAAGCTTTACGTTACGGCAATAAATCTCAAGAGCAAATGAAAATTTTAACTCTTGATAGCGCTGCTATTAAAACATTAATATTAAAAGCAGATGTTAATTTTTCTCAAAGTGATCAACGTAAAAAACCTTGTGGAATTTATATTCTAGAATCCTCTTTAGATGATAAAGATTATATTATGGAACTAGAGAATTGTAATAGGTTTACAACATTGCTAAAAGTTGAATTGGATAAATAAACCAGTTATTAAAATAAAAAAGCCAATACTAAATTAGTATTGGCTTTTTTGTTTATTAAAATTAGCTAAACTATTTTTCTGGTGGTCTTTGTCTATTTTGACCATTTCTGTTCGTTGCGCCTTTTTCTATTTCGGTTTTAGAAATAAAACCATCAGTATTAGTATCTATTTTATCAAAATCATGCTTTAAAGGACCTTTTACTTCACTTTTAGAAAGTTTTCCATCTTTATTTGCATCCAATTGATTTATAATAGTTGTAGAATTTGGTCTTTCGCTATTATTTCTTTGTCCTTCTTGTCTATTTGGTGGAGCTTTTTGCTCTTCTTGCTCAACTTCTCCCATTAGACATCTTCCAACATAAGGAAACTCTTTAGTTACTAAATACATATATTTTCCTTCAATTATAATTCCGTTGCATTCGTCTAAATCTCCAGAATTAGCTACATATTCATAATCCGAACCATAAGTTCCATCGTGATGTCCATTTACAGAAATATCCATAGATTGCATTGGGTTTTCATAAGTACAATCTAGGCCATTTCTATGGCCTTCTAACAACTTAAAACTTGGCTTGTATTTTCCGGTTTTGGAAGTGTAAATAGGAAATCCATCGTGTGCAAACCCAATATGCACTAAATCTTCACCTTTATCAAAAGTACTAATAATTGACGTTGGCGATCCGTGATAATGATATGCACCATTAGGTTGAACGTGTGCATTATTAAAATCTAATCCTAAATCTATAACATTTTGTATAGCTTCTACTCTATAATTTTCTCCAGAATCGCATTCTACAACTTCTGCTGTTCCTGGTTCAAATTTAACACCATTCAAAGCAATTCCAGGCTCACGCATCCATTTAGCTTTTCCTGTATATTTTGGTATTAAAGGAAAAAAATACGTTTTATTTTGAGCCGAAATAGCATTGGGATTACCTTTATTTGGAAAATTACCTGTATTATGATTTGGTAAAGAATTAGAAACCATAATACGTTTATTATCTTTAATAGTAACACTTGTTTTAGTGCCAAAATTTTCATCTTCCAACTTATAATTACCATAATAATCTTTGGGATTATTTAAGGTGTTTTTAGTTGCATGAGAATGATCAGAATAAGAATTATGCTTATGATTACTGTTGTCTTTATGAGTATTACAAGCTAATACTAAACTTAAAAAAATCATACTTAAAGCAATATTTTTAGTTTTCATAATCTAATTATTTTGAATTTATTAAAGTAAATAATCATTTTTACTTAGTTTAAATAATTAATTATATCTGTAGCTCTTTGAGATACATGAGCACTTAACGTATTAATAGCAGTTTGAAACTCAGAACTATTATTTAAATAGGTATATCCTGGAAGTTCTGTTGTAGCATAAGGTTCTAATAATGCAGAATACGAATTGTATAACGATTGCATTGTACTGGCATTAAAAGCGTTATTTACTACATCTTGCACATAAGTATCGTACTTTTCTCTATAAGTTGCATCTTGATACATATAACTTATTAACGGCCAATCTGATGCGTTTAATCCTGAAAAATCTAAAGGTAAAGAGCCACCTAATTTACCTAATTGTAACGCTTCGTTATTATCCCATGGAATCCAAGTTAATTTACTAGTATCTGGATTATTATATAAGTAATAATTATGAGTCATTCTACCGTAAGTATCCCAGTTTTGAATAACTGTATTAACTGCTAAATATTTTAAAAATACATCTGTATCTAAAATCGCATCTAAGTCTGCTCTCCAAGTTTGGGCATTAGTTAGTCTTGTATTGTTGTGTAAAACAGATAGCAAACTTGATACATCTGAAAAATCTGCCTCATCTTCATTTGATTTTTTTACATATTCATCTTCATTATAACTACCACTTGCAAAACTTGCTGCATTTCCATCTGGTTTATACAAATTTCCATTATCATCAGAAAATTGATTATCTAAAACAGTATCGTCTACTTCTTCAACCATTGTGTAAACTCCAAAATATTGTGGGCCATCGCCATGATCTACATAAAGTCTATAAAAAGCGGTATGAGATCCAGCTAAACCAGCATTTCTAAATACATCGCCAGCTACTTTTTCTCTAATCATAGATTTATCATCAAAATTATTTTTAAGGCTTAATTTTTTAAATCCATAAAAACGTTGATTATCAATTTGAGGATATTGATCTTCAAACTCATCAAAATCTAATTTAAGAGATAGTTTTAAGTTACCATTTTGCCAAGCTGTTCTTAAGCTAGAATTTCCTTTAAAACGAACACCAACTCTATACCATTCTAAACCATTACATAAAACATTAGCAGGAACAAACATAGGATCTTCATCTAAATCTGTAGAAACAGTTCCTTGTCCTTGACCGCCAGGTCCGCCACCATTTGGACCAGAACTTCCGGTTCCAAAAGCACCATAAAGATCAGTCATATTACTTAGCATATTTTGCCAGCGTGTATTAGAAACTACTACATCTAGTCGCTTTATGGTATTATCTTCAAAAACTTCGTTAAAGTTCGGATCTACATTTTTTGTATGTGTTTCCGTTGTCCAATCTGTGGTTTCAAAATCTGTATCTGCATATAATTCTTCTGTTACACCAGAATTACCAGTTACTTCTGTAGTCGAATCATCGTCGTTACTACATGCATTAAATGCTATTGCAGCAACAGAAAATAGTAACGTAATAAAATAAGTATTTAATTTACTTTTTTGCTTTATCATCTTTATGTTTTTAATTATTTAGTTATAATTTATTAACGTCTATTTTTTCGTTTCGTTTTTTTATTATCGTTACCTCTAGACAAAAATGCATCTAATTCCGTTTGATCTATTTCACCATTACTATTGGTATCTATTTTTTTAAAATGATTTACTAAAAGACTGTTTTTCTTTGCAGCAACTTCAAGTTCATTTAGTGTTCCATTTTTATCATCGTCTAATTTTTTAATCAATTTTTCAGCCGAAATCTTTTTCATTGGTCTGTTTTCTAAAGACGCTTTTAATTCTTCTAAAGAAATGGTATTGTTGGCATCTGCATCTATTTCATCAAAATTTTTAGAAATTTTACCTTTACTATCTTTAGCAGCTTCATCTCTATCAATTTTGTTATCACTATTACTATCTAACTTAGACATTATAGTAGTAGCATTAGGTTTTGCACTTTTTTCTGGTCTATCTCTACCTCTGCCGCCTCTTTTTCCTGGACCTTGAGCAAAAAGTGCTACACTTGCAAATAATGAAAAAATAGTAATTACAGTTTTAATTCTATGCGTTGTCATAATCTATTTGTTTTTATAAGTTATGTTTAATTAGATGACCTATTTTTAAAAAACTTGTGTTTAAAACTTTTAATTACTGTTAAATCCAAGTTAATTAAACCCGTATTAAAACTTATATTTGCGGTCTATGTGGATGTATCTTGGGCTTTTAGCCGCTTTATTTATTGGCTTACATAATTTATGTAAAAAACATGCCGTACAAGGAAACGAAGTTTTTCCGGTGCTTTTAGGAACTGTTACAAGTGGTTTCTTATTTGTGGCAACATTTTATGTGTTTGCCATTTTTTATCCAGATTATGCCATAGAAAAAGGTTATAATTTTCAACAATTAACTAAGGAAACCCATGGTTTTATTTTTATAAAATCGGTAATAATGGCAAGTTCTTGGGTTTTAGCCTACCAAGCTTTAAAACATTTACCAATTACAATTGTTACACCAATTAGAAGTGCAGGACCATTTTTTACCTTTATTGGTGCCATTTTAATTTATAAAGAAAGTCCAAACGCTTACCAATGGATTGGGTTTTTCTTAATTATTTTTTCGGTTATATTATATTCTAGAATAGGAAAAAAAGAAGGTATAAATTTTAAACGCAATAAATGGATATTTGCTATAATTGGCGCTACGTTTTTAGGTGCAAGTAGTGGTTTATACGATAAGTTTTTAATTCAGAATTTAAGTTTAAATCCGCAAACCTTACAATTTTGGTTTTGTTTTTACACCATTCTCATTTTATTAGTAATCCTAAGTTTTACATGGTTTCCTTATGCCAAAAAGCGTAAAGACTTTAAATTCCGTTGGTCTATACCAATGGTTGGAATTTTATTGCAAGCAGCAGATTACTTCTATTTTAAAGCCTTGCAGGATCCAGATGCACTAATTATGTTATTATCTGCCATTAAACGAAGTCAGATTATTATTGCTGTTGTTATTGGTGGCTTGGTTTTTAAAGAAAAAAACAAGCGTAAAAAGCTAATTCCATTAGTTGGTATAATGCTTGGCGTGTTTTTAATTCTGTATTCTAATAGTTAATATTTGGGCAAATGGCAAGCCACCACGCTATACGTTATAGTTTTGTAAAATCGTAGATTTAAATTTTACAAAAGCTGCCACTACTATCGTTTTTGCAAAATTAGACGTTCAATAGAATTCTGCTTTCAAATTGCATTACTATAAATAATAAAAAAAAGCCCATTATATATATAATGGGCTTAAATTTAATAAAGTACTATATGTTTAGATAACTTTTACGTTAATTGCATTTAATCCTTTTTTACCTTCTGTTAACTCAAATTCAACGTTATCGCCTTCACGAATTTCGTCTATTAAACCTGAAATGTGGACAAAATGGTCTGTGTTTGAACTTTCTTCTGTTATGAATCCAAAACCTTTGTCATCATTGAAGAATTTTACTGTTCCTTTAATCATTGTAATATAATTTATTGTATTAATTACTTAGTTAAAGGCAATTTACGTGCCACGTTTAGAAATTATAGTAAAATAATCTATTTAATTAAGTCTTATTTAGCTAAAGTGCAAATTAATACTAGTATAATCTACATATCTACTCTACTTCTATTATTGGTTCTATTGCTATTGGAAAACTACAAGAATTACCTATAAAACAAAGTGATTTAGCTTCAGAATGTAAATTAAAAGCTAATTTAAAATTAGATGCTTTTTTAAGTTTAATTAAAGGTTTTAAAACTACTTTACTAAACTGTCCGCTTCCATTTGGATTTACTTGTAAAGTGCCTACAGGATTATCTTGATAAGAAACAATTTCTATGTTGTTTTTACGACACACATAAAAATAAGACATCATATGACAAGAAGACAAAGCCGATAGCAACAAATCTTCCGGATTAACCAAAGTTGCATCTCCATAAAATGTTTGATCTGCTGAACCTTTAAAACTTGGTTTTCCAGGAATAGCTATTTCATATAATCTATCGTTTCTAATAGAATTTAGTTTAGAATTTCCAATCCATTTAAGACTTAAAGTGTAAAGATGCGTGTTACTCATAGATTATTGTACTGTATTATTTAGTAATTAGATATAACTACATATCCAATAAAGCTAATAGATTTCCTGTTAACTAAATACTTAAATTTACTTACTTAAAAAACCTACCAATCTATAGGGAAATAATCCTTTAAAAATTTACCACACCAATGTTTTCCTGTGTTAATTCCATCTATTAATGGATCCATAACTCTTGCTGCGCCATCTACAATATCTAATGGCGGTTGAAAATCGTGTTCTTCTACTTTTTTCTTAGATAATTCTGCTGGATCTTCGTCTGTAACCCAACCAGTATCTACAGCATTCATGTAAATACCCGATTTTGCAAATGTTGAAGCAGATGTATGTGTTAACATATTTAAAGCTGCTTTTGCCATATTAGTGTGCGGATGACGATCTTCTTTCTTGAATCTATGGAACTTTCCTTCCATTGCAGATACATTTATAATATGCTTTTTACCTGTGTTTTCCTTCATCATTAATTGCGATAAACGATTACACAATACAAATGGAGCTACTGCATTAACTAGCTGAACTTCTACCATTTCTGTGGTTTCAATCTCACCTAATTTTAAACGCCAACTATTTGTTTTACGTAAATCTACTTGTTGTAAATCTGCATCTAATTGGCCTTCAGGAAACACTTCTTTAGCTTGTAACGAGTTGTCAAAACTATAAGGAATCTGAGATAATTCGGCAGAGTTTCGTAACCCAATTCCTGGTTCTGATCCATGCCATGTTACTGGTAATACATTGTTTTTACTGGTTTTAGCTGTACTTACACTTAAGTCTGCTAATTCCTGTAAACATTCTAAATGATTTTTTAATAATGGTTGTGCTAATTTTGGTAATTCGGATACTGGCAACTCTTCCTTTTCCATTAAATGAAAATAAAATCCTGAAGGTCTTCTAACTGTTTGCGCAGCATTATTAATTAAAATATCTAATCTATCGTATTTTTGTTCGATATAATTACAAAAAATTTCAACACTTGGAATATGTCGTAAATCTAGTCCGTGAATATGTAATCTGTTACTCCATTGTTTATAATCGTCTTCTTTTGCAAAACGAATAGCAGAATCTGCTGGAAAACGTGTGGTTGCAATAACTGTTGCACCAGAACGCAATAACATTAATGTAATATGATACCCAATTTTTAATCTAGAACCTGTAATTACTGCCACTTGATCTGTTAAATCTGTAAGCTGAAAACGTTTAGCGTAGTTTAAATCGCCGCAATCTGTACACATTGTATCGTAAAAATGATGCAATTTTGTGTACATTGTTTTGCAGACATAACAGTTTCTTGCCGATTCTAATTCTGGCGTATCTTCAGATAATTGTGCTGCTGCCAATAATTTTGGTGCTTCAAAAATAATATTTTCTCTTGCTGTACGTATTCCTGTAGATTTCCTAGCGTGTTTATCGGCTTCAATTTGCTTACGTTTAGCTGCTTTTTTAGCATCTTTACGTCTACGTTGAAACTCGTCTCTATCTGGTCTTGTTAATGCACCTGCAACTTTAAAAAGTTCCACACGTTGCGTTTCTGGTAATTCAAACAACAAATTTGTATTATCCAAAAGACCTTGTATAGTTGCAATACATGCCGAAATATCTTTATTATCTAACTCTTTGCTCATCAAAATTAAGCTTATTATATTAACGTAACTCGGACTTTTTTCTTTTTAAGTCGCGTATTATTTGTTTTCTCTATTAATTCTTGCGCTTTTTTCTTTGGAACAGATATAAATGCGCAATCTTGTTTTAATTCTATAATTCCTAGTTCGTTTTTCTCTAAGTTTCCTTGTTTAAAAAATAAACCTGCAATATCGCCTTTAGAAATTTTGTCTTTTCGTCCACCAGAAATAAATAAAGTGGACCAATTAGTTGAAATAGTTTCGTTTTTAGATTCTAAATCTGTTAAAATTGGTGCTTCAATAAAATCTGGTAAAACTTCTTTTTCCCATTGCAAAACATAAGATGTACCTTTTGCATTCATCCTTGCGGTACGACCATTTCTATGGGTAAATTCTTCAGCTTTTAATGGTAATTGGTAATGAATTATATAATTAAGTTCTGGAATATCTAAACCTCTTGCTGCTAAATCTGTAGCAATTATAATTTGATGCGTTCCGTTTCTAAATTTTATTAAAGCACGTTCTCTATCTACTTGCTCCATTGCACCATAAAAAGTGCCATGTGGAATGTTACTTTCATTTAAAAAATTACTTACAAAACTAATAGTGTCTTTATAATTACAAAAAATTATTCCTGGTTTATTTCCAATAGATTGCAACAATTCTACTAAAGCATTTAATTTATTTTTATCTTGAGAAATAACTGTTTTAACTTCTAATTTAGACGTTTTTGTTCCTAAATAATCTATTGTAATTTCGTCTTTTAAGCCTACAAATCTTGGAATTTGCATATCTTTAGTTGCAGACGTTAATACACGACGTTTTATAAATGGTAAGCTTGATATAATTTCGCTCATTTCTTGTTCGAAACCAACTTCTAAAGACTTATCAAACTCGTCTAAGATTAAGGTTTTAAGCTGATTTACAGAAAAGGTTTTTCGTCTTAAGTGATCTGCAACTCTTCCTGGAGTTCCTATTAAAATTGCAGGTTCGTGGGCTAATTCTAATTTATCTTTAGAAAAATGTCTTCCACCATAAACTGCGTTAGCTTTAAAACCAGTTCCCATTTCTCTAATAACTTGCTCAATTTGAATAGCTAATTCTCTAGATGGCACTAAAATTAATAATTGTACGTGCTCAGAATTTTTATCTAAAGTTTGTAGTGTTGGCAATAAAAAAGCCAACGTTTTACCTGTTCCTGTTGGCGATAATAATACCGTATTTTCTACAGATGTTATAGATAACAAAGCTTCTTCCTGCATTGGATTTAATGCAGTTATATTAAGTTTATCTAATATTGCTTGTTGTGTTTTAATATAATTTGCCATACTATTATTTTATAATTATGACCTTTTTTTCTTTTTCTTAACTACTTCTGTTTTTGTGGTCTTTGCTGTAGTTTCTGCTAAATAATTAGCTAAAATTTTATCGACTAATTCTTCTTTAGTTAAATGATGAAATATGGTTTTAATTTGTCCTTTAAATTCCTCAGAAACATCACGGTTAGGTTTTGTTTTAAAGATTTTTTTAGCCCAAATTAAGCCATTATTTTCTTCAATACTTTTAGCATCTGCTTTTTGATATTGATTAAATTTAATACCTAATTCGGCTTCAAATTCTGGAATTTCAAATACTTCTTCTTGTTGTAAAACGGTTAAAGCTAAGCCTTTTGCTCCAGCTCTTGCTGTTCTTCCACTTCTATGTACATAATTGTCGTACGTATCTGGTAAATGATAATTAACTACGTAAGCCACATCTTTTACATCAATTCCTCTAGCTGCTAAATCTGTAGCTACTAAAATATTAATATGTCCATCTCTAAATTGGCCCATAATACGGTCGCGAATACCTTGCGTTAAACTACCATGAATAGCGCCAGACGAGAATTTATTAATGGCTAGATTCTTTGCTAACTTATTTACTGCTGCTTTAGTTTTACAGAAAATAATTCCTTGTTGGCCTTCTTTTGAGTTTAAAAAGTGCATTAAAACTTCTAATTTCTCTATTGGTTCTACTACCACAAATTGATGTTCTATACCTTGATGTCCTGTTGTAGCCATATTAGCTTCAATAGTTATCACGCTTTTAGACATATAATTATTTACCAATTGCTTAATGGCGCCAGATAAAGTTGCTGTAAATAATAATGTGCGTCGTTTTTTAGGAATTTCTTTAATAATTTCGTCTAAACCTTCTTTTAAAGCGCTAACCATTTCATCTGCTTCATCTAAAATAAAGTGAGAAATTTCTTTAATATTTATTGCGTTTCTTTTAATTAAATCTACTAATCTTCCTGGTGTAGCTACTACAATATGTGTTGTGTTTTTTAAAGCTTCTATTTGAGGTTTTATTGGAATTCCTCCACAAATAGTTGCTATACTAATTTCTGTGTTATTTTGTGCAAAAGCTTCTAGGTTTGCTGATATTTGTTGGCCTAACTCTCTTGTTGGTGCTAAAATTACAGCTTGAATTTGTGCTTTTTTAGTATCTATTAATTGTAATAAAGGTAATCCAAACGCTGCTGTTTTACCAGTTCCAGTTTTTGCTAAAGCCACAACATCTTGCTCGTTTTTTAGAATTACAGGAATGGCCTTTTCTTGAATTTCTGTAGGTGTAGAAATATCTAAGGTATTAAGACTTATCTGTATTGATTTACTTAATCCTAAATCTGAGAATGTAGTTGACATAAATTATTATTTTGTGCAAAGATAATGACACTTTTTAAGGTAGTAACTTCAATTAAAAGTTATTATTGATTTTCTTAAGTTTTAATAAAAATTATAACACTTAAAACTTTAAAATTTAGCTAAAAGCAGCTATTTTTGTTTAAAATTTAATTGAAATGACTACAATATTTAGAATTACTGCATTTTTAGAAGGTTTATCTTACTTACTTTTGTTATTTGTTGCTGTTCCAATTAAGTATTTTGCAGAAGATGCGTCTTACGTTAAAATGCTTGGTATGCCTCACGGAATTTTATTTGTAGCTTACATAGCATTAGCAATTCTTTTAAAAAGT